>CALEGP010000030.1 GCA_937876245.1 uncultured Actinomycetes bacterium
ACTGGAGCTAACGGAAAGGGGATTTAATTTACCCACAGATTCTTCTGAAGAGCCATATTTTTTAAAATCTCCCAAAAGCATAAACCTAAATTCACTCGATGTGGCAGCAAACGGCTCACCAACGCATGGGGTCAATATTTGAATTAGTTATTATTCTGCGAAAGTGGGTACTGGAGCTCGAAAGTTATGCTAGCATGAGATTATGAAACACATTCTTTTTCTCATTCTAGCAATCGGTGCTTCCGTGTTTTCCTATACGTGGGAGCTTTCTGCTCAATGCGCTGATACCCAGTTCATTTCACTGAGCTGTTCCACCACTGAGTGCTCGGAAACTGGGCAAAAGTGTGGGGATCCAGAGGTCGGTAATGTTTTGTATAAGAAATGCACTATTCGCACTGGCGGCTATTGCAGTGGACTAGATTTGGATTGCGACTGTGTCGCGCAGCCCACTCTCACTTGCCTACAGAAAACGAGCTGCGAACCTCCTAGCTTGACAGGAGCTTGCACGGATTACACTCCAAGTGGTTGTGGTGGAATCTCGGATGCAAACTATACAACTTGTGGCGGATCGGGTTGCCAACCAGGGTAATAACTTAGTTTCTCAAGGAGTGACTAAATTATGAATCTGAGCACCCAAGTCCTTGGCGGGCTTCTTGTTCTCACAGGTGTGGCTTGTTTTCTTATTGGGCAGGAGATTTACCGCCCATCAGGACTCTCAGGTCAAACAAGGTTTGGCATTTTTGTTGATGGCGACATTGATGCCGGCGTCGTTGGTGCAAGGTCGAAGCAGCGCATTGATGTGACCGTATCGAACCCCACTAGCGCGGAGGTTTATGTTTACGGATTTGAAACAACATGTGGTTGCCTTGCGAGTGATTTCCAGGGACAGTTTTTGAGTTCGGGCGAGCAAATAGAAGTTTCGTTTCTGCTTCAACCTAAAAATATGAGTGGCACCTTTCAGGAATCGATACGAATTCTTTCCAGTGATTCCGTACTCGATGGGCAAGGTATTCAGGTTTCCGGGACCATCAAGGACGTCCTTCGAGTGTATGAAAGGCCAGACTTTGGGATCGTAAATTCTGAGGGGGGAGCGATTGCGGAGTTTCAATTTCTTCTGAAGGATGCTGCGCAATTCATTGATGAAATAGAAGACACACTGCAACAAAACCTGGTGGTTCATCCTGGAATAGTCAGGTTTCCAATGCGTTGTGATTGGGATTCTGTTGCCTGCGAAGTCGTGAATGATGTGGATGTTCTGGTTGCTGGAAATCTAGTCATCGACCCAATTGCTTACCGTGGAAGGCTGTTGTCGGCATCGATTTCCTATACGTTTCCCTCCTCGTTTAGTAAGGGTACCTTTGTAATTCCAATTAATATTTCCCTCATACCGCTGTTGACGGTTTTGCCTGGCCCCTTCATCTCCAAGAGCAATTGGGGGTTGGTTTCCACACGGATTATGCGGTTTGAGTTGAAGCCGGAGAATCAAGATGTTGAAGATCGGATTCAGTACCCTCAAAAATCCGGCCAGGAGGGGTGTTTATTATGGCACGTCCATGACGGAGGGGAAGGCAAGGATATCCTCCAACTCAGCTTCCAGGAAAACTCTGAATGGCCTTCCTCTTTGAGCATTCCATTCAAAATTGGAGGCGAAGAGTTCGATATGATTCTTCGGATAGTTGATTGAAAGGGAAAGGTGTTTTACTTTGCCTGATTTTGGTTTTGGTCGGTCTTGCGGCTTTCGTGCTCTACAGATTTCCACCAGACACCTCAAATTCCTCAAACAAGACAATTAAAGAAGGGACCTCTAAAGAAGCGGGGCTAGAAATAGGCTATCCTGGAAATATTAAAAGGGAATACGCCGCTACAAAGGTAATCAACGACGCCGAATTAGATACTGGTGTGTTGACGACGCTTGAAGTTGTCTGGTGGAATGGATTCGACTCCAAGCCTGCAAGTGGTGCTTCCGTGGTTTGGCAAGGCGATGAGCTTGTGGGAACAGAAGAAGTTCTAGTTCAAGAAGATGGGGTTGCACTTTTTCACCGAGAACTCTTCAAGCATACCGAACTGGCGATTCGATGGAATGGTATAGCTTCGTCAGTTTTGGGGAAAGATATGGATGTTTTAAGTGAAAATCATTATCGAATTTCGATTAGGCCAAGGGCGAAATTATCGATTTCGTTTCAGCGTGAAAACTATATGACGGGGCAGGAATTTTACGTTGCAGTTTCCATGAAACCCATACTTGATGGTGGGAATTTGCGTGAAAGAACTACTCCACGCGGAATATATGTTGGAGAGGAAGCGTACATTGAATGGAGTGACCTTGAAGTCCCTGCGATGCGCAGGATTTATTTGGGCTTGTTCGTTATTGGAGGGGGCTTAATCGAGCAAAAAGTATTGGAGCCTTTAATTCCTGGTGAGTTGAGGTATGTTTCCCTTGAAGCTCCAGACGAGGGCTATATCCCTACTACATTACTCTTCGATTCTCTGGAACGACTTCCTTATCATGAGGATCTCAGTCGTCGGCGCTTCATGACGATTTTTTTGAAAGAGATTCCATCAACAGGAAGCCCTCAAGCCCACAAAATAGTCACCAGATATAGCTACCTGCCTTTCGAGGTTGAGCTGCCTTTGTCGTCCTCTAGTTCCTATTTAGCTCTGTGCAAAATGGATGACTACGCCCCAGTTGAGTTGAAGGTTCCGAGTTCTCAATCGCCAAGGGAGCCTATTTCAGTGAATGTTCCAATTAGTGCGGCCGTCGAACTCACAAACGTTTCAGGCAAGTTCTTGGGAGGGGAGGCCCCTGATGTTTCCGCTTTCATTGGGGACTGGGGCATTGACTATTTAGCCCCTACTGAGCTCGACGGATCAACCCTTACAGTCCGAGGGATTGGAAGTTTGGTGAGCGGTTTGCGTATTGAAAGTGTTTGGTTTCCAATCAGTGTTACGGATGGGGAAACTCTAATCTTGGATTGGCAATCCTCAAAACAAAGGAAATTGGTTGCTGTTCAATTGGAGCTCCAGCTTGATGGGCTTCCGGTCAATTCACTAGATTTGGCCTGCTACGCAGGGGGGCGAAATTGTGGCGCAATTCGTTTATTCAGTGGTAAGACTGATACCAATCGGTTCACTTGGCAAGGTGTACTGCCTGAAGGTGAGATACGGCTGGCTTCCAGGACTGGACAAGTGGGATACCAAGGCATAGTTGTTGTTCCCGGAAAATCGGATGAAGCCCCCCTGGTAGCGAATCTTACAGAAAAAGGAGGCGATAGAGATAATCAATGAAAAAGTCCTTACTGCGAATCACATTCATTTCTTTCCTTATTTTCTCGAGTGTATCCTTTGCACAAGACCCGATGGATTCACATTCATCTTTTTGGGATTCAGGGGATGCTAAGAACATAGGCGCCTTTTTTCATCAAGTACAGGAAGGATTCGTCATCTCAGGGACCTTGTCGCAATTCGCCGGAATCGGAGGAACGCCCGAACAAAGGGTTATGAAATATATGAGCGTTTCCGCCCCCAATATTTCTGCAGAGAAGTGGCAAGCCATTGGTGAAAGTACGGATCATAATTTTGCTGGACATGGATCAGGCTTTTCATATGTTGGCTCTGGCGGGGAATTGAACGGGTTATGGGAATTGAACCCAAGGCAGGGATTCCTTCGGTTACAGAAGGAAGTGAGTGTTGAGAAGATTGGATTTGAACAACGCTCCTTGCTTGGCAATACGATTCGATTCAGTCATGCTCATGACTTGTGTCTTTTCCCTGCTCACGCCGAGATACAAAGGGATGGCATTCCTTCGGACCTAGCCAAGGCGATTAAAGACAAGGGCTTCGAGATCGCCGAGTGGGATGGATTTGCGTTGTTTGAGGAAGGAAATGGAGAGACCATTTTTTACGCGATTAAGTACGACGGCGTTCAGGCGGGGTCATGGATGTGTTGGAGAATAGCTCCTAATTTCATCGTTGAAGCAAAGGGTGTTACTCTATTTTGGGACTCTCCTGAGCACAATAATCTTAATCGGATTGAATATCATTTGGGGGCACGCGAGAACCCAGACACTTCTGGTGTTATTGAAGTTGATTCTTTGGAGTTTGGCAGTGAGACCTCTTGGGCTTTCGGCAAATGGGTGGAGCAAGAGAATGCCCCTCTAGTTGACAAAGCCGGCGCAATAGAGAAGCATGGTCGATGGGTGAGAGGGGCACCCTTGTGGCGAGAACCGACGCCAGAAACAAGTTGGAGGCTCTCTTGGGCAAAGTTTCTTCGCGGTGTTGGATCGCTTGGAGTCGTTCTGGGTCTTTTCCTCGTGGTTAAGGTGGGAATTTCAAAGAGAGCAAATGGATGAGGTACAACGATTGCCGACTCTCGCTGGCACCGGAGAGTGGTCCAGTGAAAGTTACGCTACCGTTTTGAAGATGAGTTGGTTCTCGTGGTGTCCAACTTTTAAGAGCAAATTCACTCCTTAAGAAAAAATGGCTCTTCAGAAGAATCTGTGGGTCCCCCTTGGCTCCGGCAAGTCTCCCATCGC
>CALEGP010000031.1 GCA_937876245.1 uncultured Actinomycetes bacterium
GGAGAACTGTTGTGATCTGAGAAGGGGCGGACTTGCTGTCAACGCCACGACTCGCTGGGATAATTGTATCCGATGTAAATGCCTTACTTACGCTTATTTCAGCGGTTAGGAGGTAATTTCCATCAGAAGTACGCTCAAAAGTAGAGGAGATATTCGAGATTTTTAGGCCTACCCACATGCCATTCATGGTGATTGAAGCATCGACATCATATGTGGTTCCGCTGCCCCCGACTGTGATGTTCTGGGAGAGAAGGATATTGATCGCGGCGTCATCGATAGTCATGGTGTTGCTGTGAAGGAGAAGGCCTTCATTGGTCAATTCTGGGGTGGATTTGGAGACATTGATCGCTCCGTTTTCACCAGCAGCATTTGCCACGGTGAAACCGGTAGGGATGCCCTCTGAATCCAAGCCTTCGAAGGCAAGAACGGCTTGAACAGGCTTGATATCAATAATTTGCGCCGAAGAAGCCTGGGTTTCGGCCTTCTTCTCTGGGGCAACAGTTTGGACTGGGGCCGCAGCCTTCTTGGTATCTGCTTTAGAAGCTTTAGGTGTTGGGCTCTGTGCTGGGGCCTCTTGGGCTGTGGTTGCTGAAGAGACGATTGAGGTGACATTGTCTTGGCCGGTTACTGAATTGAAGCCAAGGAATGCGACTAGAACAATAAGTAATGAGAGGGCAACTTTTGAAGATTTCTTCGCAAGCTCGGCAGCCTTCTTGTATTGGGTTGAAAGAGCTTCGAGGGCTGTGGTGCCTGTTGCCTCGTCGATAACCCATTCGGTAAGAACACGGACCAATGAGGCGCGGGCGCGACCAACAACATGGCGAACATTCTCTGGCTTTGTGCCAAGAGCCTTTGCGATCTCTTCGGTTGAACGGCCTTCCATTTCCCACATAACAAGGGCGGTACGTTGGTCGGCAGAAAGACGTGAAAGTGCTTCGCGGATGATTGAGGCATCTTCGGCGGCAGCAAGGGTTGAATCAAAGGGAATATGAGCTTGGGCAGAGATTTCGGCTAGGCGATCTTGGGTTGTTTCAGAGTCGATTGCCACAAGATTTGGCCTAGATCCAGTTGCGCGGATCTGGTTTAAGCAGAGGTTATTGACTGTGGTGCGAAGGTATGCCAGCGCACGGTCGGGCGTATCTAGTTCAGGGGCGGCAAGGATGAACTTGAGGAAGGCCTCTTGAACGATTTCGGCGGCATCAGCTTCAGAGCGCAGAATCCGACGAGCTTGACCGATTAGAGATGAGCGATTTTGCGCGTATAGAGAGGAGAGATCGGCAACAGACCAATCAGAGACGGTTGCTGGTGTAGCGGCAACGCCCTCTGTGCTGTTCTTCTTGCGAAGTGCCATTTGATATATCTCCGGTTTTCTTACTCGAGTTGGCCATTGCTGACCGGTTTTGCAGATGACAACGTCTTGCCCTCTACTTAGTAAGACACCCCTGGGGGCCAAATGTTGTGCTCTGGGGAAAAGAATTTTTCAGGGGTGCACGCTCACTCATATATAGGCATATCCAATACGGGGTCTTTGAGATTGAGCGCTGAATTGGCTTATAGGTGCCTGAGTTTAAAACAATTATGTAGCACAACAGTATTAAAGTGCTACTCTTGCCCAATGAAACCGCACCCTAACCCGGGAAGTTCGGGACAAGTTCAACAAGTTGGAGTGCGCGAACTTCGTCAAGACGCCTCGGGCATCCTTCGCCAGGTCAAGGGGGGCGAATGTATTGAAATAACCGAGCACGGCCGGCCAATTGCAAGAATCGTTCCGATTGGGCCTTCACTATATGAAGAAGCCATAATTTCCGGGCTCATAATTGCCCCCACGATTTCCAGCACTGAGCCAATGCCAAGGTTAATTAAAGCAACCAATGGATTGAACTCAACTGAGGTATTAATGGAGATGCGAGCGGAAGAGCGCTCTTGAGTTGGTATTTAGATAGTTCTGCAATTCTGAAGTTGATCATCGATGAATCCGAATCTGTCGCGATGCGAAACATTTTTGATGATCGGTGCGCGACATCTGTCATCGCAAGAATAGAAGTAGTAAGAAATATTAGGAGAGTAGAACCAGCCGCCCTTGCTTCTGCCCAGGAAATATTAGGTCGAATTGCAATGATTCCCCTAAATGAATCGGCTCTTAAAACAGCTGAAGCAATCACAGCCTCCACTAATTTGAAAAGTCTTGATTGCATCCATATTGGCTCGATGATTTCTTCACCAATCCCACTTCAAGGAATAATTACATACGACAAAGCGATGGCTGCGAATGCAGAAATGTTGGGAATTAAAGTATTAAGTCCTAGTTAGAAAAAGGGGTTTTGCTTAAATTTTTGGCAGATGCCAATCAAATTTTATTGATGCCTCGCGAACCAGCCAGACAATTTGCAGATGACAACGTCTTGCCCTCTACTTAGTAAGACACCCCTGGGGGCAAATGTTGCCCTTATTTGAAAAGAATTTCGGATATTTAGCCGAATTAGGGGATTCTGTAGGTTTTATTGAAGATGATCGTTGAGCCCACCCGGACCACAACGGTATTAGGGCCTGATTTCACCTTATTTTTGCCAAGCTTGCCCTTTTTGCCATTGATTTTGACCTTGACGATGCTGCCGGTGACCGCGATTCTGATGACCTTCTTCTTTTTCTTTACCTTAACTTTCACGACAGGTTTTGATGTTGTAGAGGTAGAAGGCGTTGCCTTTGGTTTTGGGGTTGCTGAAGCTTTTGGTGTTGGAGTTGGGGTGGCTTTGATTGTTGCTGGCACCACCGTAATAATCGATTGAACTGAATTTGATTGTCCATATTTTCCACCCGGGGATTGGGTAGCAATAATTGTTGTGCTTCCAACGGAGACGCCCACGATTGTGTTGTTAACAACCTTTGCAATTGTCGGATCAGTGATTGTGTAGACCCATTTACCTGTCGAGCTAGATGGGGGATTTGGAATTGCAAGAAGAGTCTGATCAACTTCAACTGAGACGGGCGGAAGTGCGCCGACTGTTGGGGTTGTTCCTAGGACGTTAACTTTAAAAGTAAGAGTGCCACTTAACCAGAATTCACTTGCCGCCTGGGTCATTGTGATTGTTGCACTTCCGGCATTTCCAAAAATTAACTTTGAGCCAGAGATAGCCACAATTTCAGGATCAGATGAGGTGTAAGTCCAAGCACCGGCAGAAGTTGAAGTTGGTGGTAGAACAGTTTGTTCCCCATCACCAACGACTTTCTGTAAATCTTGAATTGCGCTATATGTTGGGTTGCCACTTACTGTCAGAATCAACGTTGCGGTTGTGGCGCCATAATTGCCTGAGACTGCTTGTGAGGCGGTAATAGTCGTATTTCCAGGCTTAAATACTCGAATATTTCCTACATTTCCCAATGCCACACTTATCGTGCCAACGCTAGTGTCTGATGAAGAGAATGACCATGTGCCAGGTGAGTTCGATGTTGGGGCAAAGATCGAGAGAGTATTAGAGGAAGTCGAAGACATTACATAGGTAACATCTTTAAAATCACCAACTGTCGCAGTTGCGCCAAGAATTGTTAAAGTCATTTTCAAAGTGGAGGAGCCAAAGCCACCAGATGCTGCCTGGAATGCGGTAATTGTGGTGGTGCCAATATTTAGCGGGGTCAGCACTTTTCCATAAAGTGAGGCGATCGAGGAGTTTGCGATCGTGAAAGTCCAAGCGCCGGGCGAGCTAGAAGTTGGCTCGATAAGGTTTAGGCTTAAAACACTATCTTTTGCAATCATAATGTTAGTAAATGTTCCCAATATTCTCGGCAAACTTGTAACTCTAAGAGTTGTGCTTACCTCAGTTCCCTCCCAGTTTGAGCTGGCCGATTGAATGGCGGTAATTGTTATGGTTCCCGCATCTAAGAAAGTGGCGTTATTGCTGGAAATTGTGGCTATTTTGCTATCAGAGGAACGATAGCTCCAAGGCGCGGTTGAGGTCGAGGTCGGCGCAGTCAATTTAATTGTTCGACTTAGTAAAGTCGCTGTGATCGGAGCAAAAGTGCCGACGGTCGGTATTCCTTTTTCAACAGTAAATCTTGAAACTCGAGAGACGCTAGAAAAAGTTCCACTTGCCGCTTGGGTATATGTGACACCAGTTGTTCCAGATTTCAAAATAGTTACTACAAGACCCTTTGCCGTCGCGATAGTTGGATCTGTGATCTCAACTGACCAAGCACCGGATGAGTTCGAAGTTGGCGGGACCAGAGTTGCACTGCCTTGATCAAATTTTGCTGTTTGTGGAACAGGAAGTGAAACTCTTGGATAGGCCGCAAAAGATGAAGGGGTGTGCAGGGTAAAAATTCCGAGTACCAGAATCGCTGCGAGGAATTTTTTTCTCATGCTGGCATTATCTCGTTTTGGCCTGAGATATTTGGGATTTAGCGCTTAAAAGTGCAAAGAAGTCTAGCGAACCGCAGAATAAGTGCCGCGACTTTCCATCGTCCGGAAAACAATTTGCAGCAATTGAATATTGCGGGATCTGAAGCCTGCCGCCGAGGCCAATAAATAATAATTCCACATTCGACGAAAGCGTTCATCATAGTTTGGGATTTCTTCCCACTTGCTATTTATATTGGCATGCCACTGCATAAGTGTCCTGTCATAATCTGGGCCAAAGTTGTGAACATCCTCAATGATCGCTTTTGCCTCTACCGCCTTTGAAATTTGAGCAAGGGATGGAAGTACCCCGCCCGGAAAGATATATCGATCAAAGAATGGATCGGTAACCAGCTTGCTCTGATTTGAGGTGATGGTGTGGTGGAGCATTTGACCGCCCGGGGATAGAAGCGAAGTGCACTTTTCAAAAAATGTTTCATAATTTTTAGGACCAACATGCTCCATCATCCCGACAGAAACTACTCGATCGAATTTTCCGGTCAGGTCTCGGTAATCTTGCTGCAGATATTGGACTGAGAGTGAGCCGCTGCGTTCCTTTGCTAATTCGATCTGGTTATCTGCGGGTGAGATTCCGGTGCCAATAACGCCATAATTTTTTGCCGCATATCTAAGCAATCCGCCCCAACCGCAGCCAATATCCAGCAATTTCATACCTGGTTGCAGGCCAAGTTTGCGACAGATCAGATCAAATTTTGCGATCTGCGCTGCGTTAAGCTCTGTTGCATCTTTCCAATAGCCACAGGAGTAGGCCATCTCGGGATCGAGCATTCGGGTGTATAAATCATTTCCAATGTTGTAATGATGTTTGGCATTTGCTGCCGCTTTTATCTTGGTTTGGCGATTTAGAATTGTTGATTTCATCGCATGGCCGACTAACGAGAATGAAAATGGGGCGTGATCTAGAACATTCACGGCCAATAGCCTTGTTAAGAATTGATCAACTGATGGCGCATCCCACCAACCATCCATGTAAGCCTCGCCCAGCCCTAATTCACGCTGCGAGACAATGCGATCCCATAATCGATCGTTGTGAACTTGGATATCCCATGGATTGGGGCCATTTACTTCTACGCCCGCCAACCCCAAGATACGGAAGCACAATTGCTTAGAATTCATAGTTGCAATCTTCTAACAAAATCCCGGAATTGAAAAGCCCAGCTTAAATTTTTGGCAGATGCCAGTCGAATTTGATTGAAACTTCGCGCACAGCAACTACAACTAGGCCGGCGAAAATAGTGGTTGCGAGCTGGGAAATCTGTGCTTGATTTAAGAGGGCATAGACAAGTGCGCCGGCCAGACAGGATGTGCCAATAGTTTCCCGGTGCAGGAGAACTGGTTCAACCTGACATAACACATCGCGCAGAAGCCCGCCGGTAACTCCGCCGATGATTCCAAGAATAACAATGCTGAGAAAATTAATTCCATTATTCGCTGCGTAATGCGCACTTGAAACGGTCGCAACAGCCAGGCCAAAAGTATCAAGGGCTAAAATAAATCGCCCTATCGGTTTGGTATTTTTAGCAAAAATAGTAATGGCCACGGCAAGTGCAACCGAAGCAAATAACCACGAGTGTAAAATCCAAGGTGGTCGTTGACCCATAAATAAATTCCGTAACGTTCCGCCACTGAGCGATGCGACGGCTGCGATAAGTGATATCCCGCCGTAATCCATCCCTTTGCTTGCCGCAATCCGAGCGCCCACAATGGCAAATGAGAAAGTTGCAATCAGATCTAGTGCGGTAACTAGTGGATCGAATTGCATCGGCGCTTATTCCGGCTTATCTAAGGTGTAATGAACTTCGGAAAATGCTTTACGAAATTCTTTAACTTCTTTGGCAATCGGTGCCATATCTTTCTCGGACAGAGCGCGAACAATAAAGTCGGCAAGTTGTGGCATATCCTTTTCTTTCATGCCGATTCGAGCAACTTCTGGTGTGCCGATTCGAAGTCCATTGTTATCGCCTTCAACTGTCGGGCCTGGCAATCCAATACCGCAGGTAAGCAATCCGGCCTTTGCAATTTTCTTTGAAGTGCTCTGGCCACCGCCAAATGGTTTAGCCAAAATTGCGAATTGATGTGATTTGGTAAATCCGCGATCGGCGGCAAAAATTTCAATTCCGCGAGCTGAAATTTCTGTCGCAAGTTTTTGCGCTGTCGCCGCCATCATCTGAGCATATGCCGGTCCGACAGATTTCCAGTCTTGCAGTGTGATCCCAAGCGCCGCAGTTTTTGCGGCATCAAAATTTGCAGTAAGTCCCGGATATGCAATGGCATCAATGGTTTCGGCCAATTTCGCATCGTTTGTGACGATAAGGCCACCGGCCGGACCGCCTAGTGATTTGTAGGTGCTGAAAGTCATTAAATGAGCGCCTTCAGCTAAGGGCTGGGGCCAGACTTTTCCAGCAATCATTCCGCAAAGGTGGGCCGCATCAAAGAGAACTAGTGCGCCAACTTCATCAGCAATTGCTCTTACTTCTTTTATGGGATGGAAAAATAAATTCAGACTGCCACCGATAGTTATCAATTTTGGTTTTACTTCATGAGCTAATTTACGCAGCGCGCCAATGTCGACGCTATAGCCATCTTCATCGATTGGCGCTGGAATAGTTTTCAAACCATAAAGTCCGGCGGCGCCTTGCGCGTGATGGGTTACGTGGCCACCGATAGTTGCCGGCGGAGCAATAATGGTGTCGCCCGGTTTACAGGTCGCCATAAATGCATACAAGTTTGCTAGCGCGCCAGAGCCAACTCGGAATTCGGAAAATTCGGATCCGAAAAGATCACAGGCAAGGGCTGAAGTTATTACTTCAATTTTTTCAATTGCGTCAAGTCCAACTTCATACTTGTCGCCAGGGTGTCCGAGTGATGCGCGCGATCCCATTCCCGAAGATAGAAGAGCTTCGGCGCGGGGATTTAAAATATTTGTTGCGGGATTTAAATTTATGGAATCAATGTCATGAATCTGATGGCTCTCTTGGGCCAGCGCCTCGATTTCATGTTGTACACCTATTGCATCAAGAGTTCGATATTTTGCAAGAACGCTCTGGACAACGTCTTGGCTTTGCGGAACTAGCCAGGTGCGATCTGCAGGACTCATAAAAGAACGCTAGCACCGTATGGCTACAGTTCTAAATGGCTAGCAGGTACAGCGGTCAGATTCTGCAACGCCAAATAACGCGTCTTCAACATGTTCGCCGCAACCAGACCAAGTGGCTTTTTTGCAACGGTCGCAAGTTACTCTTGAACACATATCTATATCTCCTCTGTTTTGGTCTTTACTTGGAGAAGTTATAGTATACCCCCCAGGGTATATATGCAAAGAGCGGAATGGAAGCTAAATGAGCGAACTATCGCTAAAAGAACAGCAGCAAAAGGTTATTCGGGTGTTAAGCGCGGCCCAGGTTTTAAACGGGGTAGGTGTCACTGGGACGGTTGCGGCAGGCTCGCTTCTGGTCGCATCCATCACAAAATCTGAAGGGCTGGCTGGCTTAGCCCAGACAACTTCGGTTCTTGGCGCAGCGGCGATGGCTCTGCCTTTGGCGCGTCTTACCCAGAAAGGTGGAAGGCGACTTGCTCTTACTGTCGGATATTCCTCTGGGGTTATTGGCGCCGGATTGGCAATATTCGGGGGGACGCAGAGAATTTTATTCTTTATGTTACTTGGTGCATTTATGGTTGGTGCGGCATCAGCTTCTGGCTATCAAGCAAGGTTTGCCGCAATTGATTTAGCAACACCTGAGAACCGGTCTAAGAATTTATCTTTCGTAGTTTGGGGTTCAACCATCGGGGCAGTTACCGGCCCAAACTTGATGGAGCCCTCCGGAAATTTTGCAGAATTTTTAGGGCTGCCCAAATTGGTAGGGCCATATTTTATTGCGGCAACAACTTTATTTTTAGCCGCTGTGGTTATCCAACTATTTTTAAAGCCTGATCCATATTTAACAGCCAATCGCGCAGCTGATGGCATCTCACAGAAAAAACATGAATCAACCCGTGCTGCCCTACTTCATATTCGGAAATATCCGAAAGCGCTTTTTGCGATTGCTTCGGTTGCAATCGGCCACCTTGCAATGGTTTCCATAATGGTAATGACGCCAGTTCATATGGCTCATTTCGATGTGACCCTTCGGATAATTGGTTTAGTAATCAGCGTTCATGTTTTGGGGATGTTTGCTTTCTCGCCAATTGTTGGCGCGCTGAGTGACAAAATAGGGCGGATCGCGACGATTCAAATTGGCGTAGTGATTCTTTTAGCATCTGCGGTAATAACGGCAATCGCCCCCGGGCACAATTCTTTTGAGCTTGGTATTGGCCTATTTCTCCTGGGTTTGGGTTGGTCATTTACTTTAATTGCTGGTTCAACGCTCTTATCTGAAACGGTAAGCATCGATATGCGACCCGCGACTCAAGGGGCAAGTGACTTGGTTATGAATTTAATGGGCGCCGGCGGAGCAGCAATCGGCGGAGTAATAATCGGAGTTTTTTCCTTTGCCGCGCTCTGCTATGCCACGGGGCTAGTAGTTCTGGCTCTAGGATTTTGGTCGCTTAAGTTAGTGAAGGCTTAATTATTTGCGAATAGTTTCAGAAGGCAGCTCGCCGAAACGCTCGTAATAAATTTTTGCAAATCTGCCCAAGTGGGTGAAGCCCCAAGAAAATGCGACATCGGCGATTGAGGAGTTAAATCCCTGATCAGAAATAAGCTCTTCCCGGACGCGAGTCAGACGCACATTTCGTAAATAATCGGTTGGACTCATGCCAACGTATTTCTTAAATCCATCTTGCAGTGAGCGAATACTTACGCCGGCAATTCTTGCCATATCCGTAACAGTCAGCGGCTCTTCGGGGCTGGATTCACAGGCTTGCATTGCCAAACGAACTGATCTCGGTGCAGCCGGTTCAACGCTAGTACCAATCGATTCAGTGTAATTGTGTCTCTGTGAAAGAAGCAGGCTGCTGATAATTAAATCTTGAAATTGATTTCGTACTCCGGCATGCATCGTCAATCCGCCACGATCAACATCGGTTACCAGGGTGTCAACTAAAGTTCGCCAGCTTCTTGCCTCTGGTGTTGTGAGATCCATTCCTAAGTCGAAGCGGACTGGCAAGTGAAGTTCGCGGCCAATTAAATCTTCCAGCCGTTCTTCCAAGGTGCTGCGATTTATATAGACCAGAAGTTGTGGATTATCGTCGTGCCAAATCATGTCCAGTTTTTCCAGCGGATTGGGGATAGAGGCCATGTTTACATCGGAATGAATTGTCTGCTTCCCACAGGTAATTTCTGCGCTTCCCGAAAGCGGCATTTGAATCAGATAGAAAGAAGTTAGTTCGCCAGGGGTGATATGAACTTCGGCGCCATAATCCAAATAATTTAAAGTCACATCCCCTAGGGTGACTCGGTTATGGACAGTATTTAATTGCTTGTTCTTCTTAGTTGTCGTAAGGGCGTGGGGGCAAAAAACACGAGCGACTTCACTTCGCGCCTCATCCAAGTGGGTTGTACGAAATAAATTGTGATCTTTAAGCGCTTCTTGGACTGCCGTCATTTGCGAATCGTTCTATTTGAGCCATCGGCTGTCAATGGTTTTGCCTACTTTTAGCGCGCTTATTTGCGTTCTTTGGATAACCCATGCGTGGCTGGGACACTATTTAGGAGCTGGAATCCATAAGGTCTGCATAATTACTTAAGCTGGAGGAGAAAAATGAGTTCAGAGCCATCAAAATCAAATAGTTCATCGGGTTCACTAAGCGGCAAGGTTGCAATTGTCACGGGTGGTGGAACGCTATTTGGCGCAGCAGTAGCCAAAACTTTGATAGCTGATGGCGCCAAAGTTATGATCGTTGAAATTAACGCTGAAAGTGGCAGCGCGGCCGCGAAAGAGTGCGGCGCAAATTTCTTTCATGGCGATGTAACTGACGATGCCTCTATTGCAAAACTTATTGATTCCACAATTTCGGCCTGGGGTCGGATAGATATTTTGGTAAATCTTGCTTGTTCCTATGATGATTCCGGCGCAGAGAGTACTCGTGCGCAATGGACAAATACTTTGAATGTAAATATCTCCAGCGCTGCGATGTTGGCCGCCGCAGTTCGACCATATATGAAGAGAGAGGGCACCGGATCGATTATCAATCTCACAAGTATTTCTTCAGCGGTCGCACAAACTGGACGTTGGATTTACCCAGTGAGCAAAGCAGCTTTGGTCCAGTTAACTCGTAACATGGCTATGGATTATGCTGGTGACAAAATTCGAGTGAACTCAGTTTCGCCCGGTTGGACATGGTCGGCAATTATGGATTCTCTCTCGAAGGGAGACCGCGCGAAAACAGATCGTGTTGCCGCACCATTTCATTTAACTGGTCGAGTCGGAGATCCCGAGGAAGTCGCAAATGTTATTTCATTCTTAGCCAGCGATAAGGCATCTGTTGTTACTGGTGCAGATTGGGCCGCCGATGGCGGTTATTCTGCAATGGGACCGGAGCAAGCTGTGCCCGCGATCCCATTACTAGAAGCGTAACTAGTTAAATATCTTCACTAGTTTTTCTTGGTTACTTCTTCTCTAGTTCTTACCTGCTTCTTTACTACTTCTTATTAAGTCGTTTGCGAAGCTTTGGACCGATCTTCGCGTAACTCTTTGGATTGATTGGCAAGAGCCACTGATTGAAGCGAATTGGTGCTGGGATTTGTAGCTTTAGATCGACAAGCAACTCATCGACGTTATGTACAGAGAATGGAATGATGTTTGTTCCACGCGCATGCTTGTTCTCGGTGCGCTTCTCCATCCAAGCAAGACGCTTGTCGATATGTGCCAGCATCTCACTCTTTGTCGGCAATTTAATTGCACCTTCAATGTTTGCTGCGATCCAGATCGCTCCGACCTCAGCATTTAATTGTGAGAAGAATGAGGAGTTGTATCCGTTGAATGCGATGTTTGTTACATCCAAAGGTATTAATTGGCGATACAGACGGAAGTTTCCACGATCATCATTAATTGATTTCATCACCGAAGCCTCAAGGAATGGCACTCGTTGATGGAATCCGGTTCCACAGATTACATAATCAGCATCCAAGACTTTGCCATTTGAAAGCGTAACTTTCCCGGCAGCCATGCTGGTGATCTCTGTGTCGCGTTCAACAAACAATTTGCCGGCTTTGATGTTCTTGAAGAAGCCATCTGTAGCAAGTGAAACCGTGCTTCGCACAATTGTGTCTAAACCAGTCTTTGGGTGAAGGCCAAGCTTCTCTAATTTAAACTGCTTCTCGATAACACCTTGAACACTTCCCAACATTCCCGCGCTGACTTTCTTGCCCTTACCGTGTAAGAAGGCTTCGGCACCTTTTAGTTCGATATAAGGAAATAGCGCTTCTCCCATGCGGGTAAGTAGAAGCATCTTGTAATTCAAAACGTTATTAAGGCGCTTTGGCACCTTCCAAATCAAGTGACGGGCAACAATAGTGGTTTTCTTTGCAGTTCCAACGGTCGCATTTGCCGCATCGCACGAGGACTTTCCATATCCAACTACGACAACGTTCTTTCCGCGAACATCCTCTAAGTTATGGAAATCAACGGTATGCATGATCTTTCCGCCAGCAGCTTTAAATGCATCTGCGCCTTTCCATTCTGGGATAAATGGATCTGAGAAAATACCATTTGCAACAATAAAATAATCAAAATCTTCTGCAGACTTCTTACCATCTTTAGAAATTTCAATGTTCCAAGAACCATTGCTGTTCTGCTTAGCAAGTGTTACCTCAGTGTTAAATGAAATCTTATTAAAAACATTGAATTTTTTGGCATAAGCTTCGATGTATTGTTGAACTTGTTCTCCGCTTGGCCATTCCGGAGTTCCTTTAGGATATGGAAAATCGCTCATCGCATATGTGCTCCGAACATTTTGGGTTCCAAGTCCTGGATAGCGACGAGTTACTGACCAAACTCCGCCGACATCATTTTCTTTTTCAAATACTTGAACTTCGTGTCCAAATTCTGTCAATACTTTTGCTGACGCGATGCCTGCAAAACCGGCCCCGACGATTCCAATTTTCATCCGATAAAACCCCTGTCTTCTCGGCGGTGCCGAGATCATTAGTTAGCGAGGTTAGGAAGAAAGAGGAAAATTACTTATCCAGCCCACGCGAGGGATATCCATTACGCGCTCTGACTTGTTTCTTGGGCGTGGTGTGAGCTTTCATTACTGGTCTGTTGCTGGGTGGGCCCCGTCGGGATCGAACCGACGACCCACGGATTAAAAGTCCGTTGCTCTACCGACTGAGCTAGAGGCCCTCGCGCTTAGCGTGCTTTTGGCGCTTGCGAAGTGTAACGGCAAAATAGCAGAGCTCTAAACCTCGAGTAAGAATAAGATTGAACGGTGATCAGCAGAGAACTAGAAGGCGCAATTCGCCAAGTTCCTGATTTCCCTGCTCCGGGTATTCTCTTTTTCGACATCCTGCCACTACTAAAGGATGCCAAGCACTTTGCCAGCCTGACAAAAGAACTTTCGAATTTTGCAAATGCAATTGATGTCGTGGTCGGCATTGAAGCTCGGGGCCTGATCCTTGGGGCGGCTGTTGCTTTAGAACTGGGCAAGGGATTTGTCCCGCTTCGCAAAAAAGGAAAGTTGCCGGGAAGCACTTTTAGCGAGAGTTATGGGTTGGAATATGGCAATGATGTTCTGGAAATCCAAGAAGGTGTTCTGCGCCCAGGTGATCGAGTTCTGCTAATTGATGATGTACTGGCAACTGGTGGAACGCTAATTGCTGGAGTGAAATTGGTGCACCAATGTGCGGCGGTCATCGAGTCCGTTGCAGTTGTGTTAGAAATTGCCGAACTGCCTGGGCGAGAGAAATTTATGGGCGAATTTCCAGATATTTCTTTGAGGGCGCTATTTCTTAAGTAAGCAGTTTTTAATTTGCTGCTCGTTTTAAGCGATCGCGAATTGCCGCAGCAAGCCCTCTTCCTTCTGGTTGGATAACGCAAACTTTTGCCAGACTTTGGGCATCGGCAAATCTCAGCGCTGCATAAAGTTCGCGAGCAAAGCTCTCGATGCTACTGGGTGAGGCCAAACGAATTGCGCCCGCAGGTGTTTGGATGGAATCCATCGCGATAAAGCCTTCCCCGCTTTGAGCCAGAACATCAAGTAGAACAGTTGCGTTCGGTGAATAATGTGATTCTAGAGAACCAGATACTCGGATCCTGGTTGGTTCATCTTCTAGAACGAGCAAGCCAGTGCTTTCCTGAATCATCTCTCTGGTAATTGCGCCAAGTCGAAGTATTTGTGGGGCATTGGTAGTGCAATCGATAATGGTTGATTCAACGCCAACTTGGCATGGCCCACCATCTAAAATTAAATCGTTCTTGGGGTCTAGATAATTTGCGAGTTCATCTTTAACGGCCTGAGCCGTAGTTGGAGAAAGTGCGCCAAATCTGTTGGCGCTTGGCGCCGCGATTCCTCTGCCTCCCAGTTTTTCAAATTCCTTCAAAAGCGCCAAGGCGACTGGTTGGTTTGGTACTCGTAGGGCAACGGTTTCTTGGTTACCAGTGATGAAATCTTCTGCTAACTCGCTGCGCCGGAAAATCAAGGTCATTGGGCCGGGCCAGAAATCCCGCGCCAAATTGATCGCATAGCTAGATACCTCGCTGGTCCAATCACCGATGGCGCCCATTGATGCAATGTGAACAATTAATGGATGGTCCGACGGGCGGCCCTTTGCTTGATAAATTTTTGCAACAGCGCTTTCATTTGTGGCATCAGCGCCCAGACCATAAACGGTTTCGGTAGGAAAGGCGACCAGGTGGCCGGCGGCGATACTTTGTGCGGCCTGCTTTATGGAATTGGTCGAACATTCAGAGAGAAACATGGAGTAATTCTCTCATTAAATTATGACCCAATTGTCTGATAACTCAAACGAAACCTGTTCTAGGCTTGGGGAATGAAAATTGACGCTAAAAGATTTACTCGGATAGTTGCCGTAATTGCTCTTACCGCCTTGGTCTCTACTTTTGGTGCGCAATTCGCCGAAGCTGCATCGCCTGTGCGCTACATAAGTGTCAGCTCTATCGGCACGGTAAAAGCCGAGCCCGATGCCGTTCGCTTAAGTGCATCGGTATCTGCCATTGCAAAAATAAACAAGGATGCGCTATCTGAAGCTGGGGCGAGCGCCACCAAGTTTCGCCAAGCGTTAGCGGAAAATGGAATTGATAAGAAGGATTTGCGGAGTACCACGCTAAATATTTATCCCGAGTACAACTACACCCAAGATGGCGGAAGTGTTTTAATTGGATATCGAGCCACTCAAAGTTTTGAAGTTGTAATTCGCGCCGCAGCTACAGCCGGCGCGATCGTTGATGCCGTTGTCGCTAGTGCTGGTGACGCACTTTCGATAAATGCAGTCACGCCTTTTTTGATTGACAGTACGAAAGCTTATGAAGCAGCACGAAGCTCTGCAGTGAAGAACGCAAAGGCAAGAGCTAGATCTTATGCAAAATTATTAGGAGTTAAGATCGGTAAAATTATTTGGCTTCAAGAATCTTCTGCTCCGGCAACCACCCCAATTGTCATGACACAAGCAAAAAGTGACTCTGGTGCAACAGAAATAGATTTGGGAGAGCAAGATGTAAGTGTTTCAGTATCGACCCGCTGGGCTATTTCTTAAGGGTTGTTTACCTCTTCGTAAGTACATTTTTGGGCCCGGGAATCGCGTTTTGCTCTTCTGATTCTCTCCGATACCCTTGCGCTCTGCCTTAAAACGTCCCCATCGTCTAGAGGCCTAGGACATCGCCCTTTCACGGCGGTAACACGGGTTCGAACCCCGTTGGGGGCACTAGGTAAGAAGGAAAGTAAGAAGTAATTCTTGCTATTTTTCTTATTCGAAAGCACGTCGAAGAACGTTTGTTGCCACGCAAGTGGGGATGAACAAACTAAAAGTTCTTAGATGTGTGGAAAGGCCCAGTAGCGCAGTTGGTTAGCGCGCCGCCCTGTCACGGCGGAGGTCGCGAGTTCAAGTCTCGTCTGGGTCGCTAGAAGAGAGTGTCCACACACTCTCTTCTTTTATTAATAAATGTTTTCAAAATTTAATATTGGCTCGGTAGCTCAGTTGGTACGAGCGCGCGACTGAAAATCGTGAGGTCGACAGTTCGATCCTGTCCCGAGCCACTCTTCTTGCAAATCACTACTTGTAGTTTCTTATAGTTAAAAATTGTTTAAGCGTCTTTGGATTGAAAGAACTTTATAAATAGAACAGCCCAAACCAGGGCAGCAATTGCAACGATGATTTGTTCCAGGCCTTCTGATGTTCTTGGAATTGCAATTGCGCAGAGCGCGAAGAATCCTGACAGTCCCCAGAGTGAGAATGCTGCAGTGCGACGAGATAAGCCACCGCGGATTAATCGGTGAGATAAATGATCGTGGCCACCTTGGAATGGTGAGATACCGCGTTTAATTCTTGAGATCACCGCAACCGATGTGTCCAGGATTGGCACTGCAAGAAGTAGGACTGGTGTGGCAAGTGATGTCCACATGACTTCAGTGTCTGGCTTTAAACGAATTGTTAAGGTTGCAATGAGAACACCGAGGAAAAGCGCACCGGCGTCGCCCATATAGATACGGGCTGGGCTCTTATTCCAGAGAAGAAAACCAATTGTTGCGCCAGCTGTTACTGCCGATAGAGCAGCAATCAGGAATTGTCCGCCTTGAAAACCCAGAACAAAAAGCGCGGTTGAACTCACGGCAACTGTGCCTGCTGCGCCACCATCAAGATTGTCGAAGAAGTTGATTGAGTTGCATATTCCGACTATCCAGAACGAGGTGATCAGCGCATCAATAATTATGGATTGGGTGGGGTTGCCTATTGTGTTCTGAGAAATCAGAATCCAGGCGGTAAATAACCCAGCCGCGCTTTGAATCGCTAGGCGGGGTGCTGGACGAAGATTTCGCATGTCATCCCAAAGTCCGATGGCCCCCAATAAAAGTGCTGGGGCAAGGACTGAGGTCATCAGTAAAATATTTTTACTTGTGAAGCCGTCGTAAATCGCCGTGGCATAGGAGACCAGAACCACCCCGATAGCAATAGCAACGCCACCAAGATAAGGGACTGGTTCTCTATGGGTCTTATGGGCCGCACTTGGTGCATCATAAATTTTGTTTGTGATTGCAATCTTGCGCATTACTGGAGTTAGCAAGCCAACAATCACGAAGGTGAATACGAACAATAGGAAATATTGGAAGTCGGTAATCGCCATTTGGTTAAGGGTGGGTTTCTAATTAACCAGGATTAACCGGCAGAGCCAGATGGGCCAGATTTACGACGAAACATCTTTGGGGCGTTTGCGCCAGCTGCGGCATTTACCTTGGAACCTGAAGATGGCCCGCCTTTTACGCCAGAAGTATTTTTGCCCTGTTTTTTAGCGAGCGCCTCGAGCATTTTTGCCTTCGCATCGTTGGCTGCGGCTGGCTTATTTTTGCTCTCTTTAGCTTTATCTGATTCGCTCATATCTTTGGGTCTTCTTCCTTAATAGGTTTTGAAGCTGTCGTGAAACTTTCCAGGAGTAATTTTACTTCTGATTCCTTATATCGATAGTGACGGCCAGCGGTCTTGATTATTGTTAATCTGCCCGCCATCGCCCAGCGATTGATGGTCTTGGGGCCGACGCGAAAAAGTTTTGCAACTTCAGCGGCGGTTAATAAAACCTCTTGCTCACCGATCATAATAAGTAATTCTAACTCTTAAAGCGCGGTAATTATGTGGCTTAAATCAAGTTGCGCCCTCTAAGGCTGAAACTTTGCGCCATCTTGAGATTAAGCGCTCGTATCCCGCACCAGCCTTTGCGCCATCTCCAGCAGAAAGACCTTGAAGAGAAAGTTGAATATCTTCGATTGAGGTATCGGCCTCGAGGCCTGCTTGGCCATCGGCAATAAGAATCTTCTCTAAATAGGAAGCTAGCCCGCCATAATCAAGTTCAACAATTGATTCAGGATGAAAGAGTGACATCCATTCAAGCAGGTCAGCAATCTCGGCTTCAATAGGGCCGTGGCCAAATGCTGAAACTACGGATTCGTGAGTGAATGCGCACCGAGATTTGGCGTTAGCAATTGAAGTTCGCAAAATAGTAAATGCGCCATCATCTGAATGGCCCCGCAGGCGATCTTCTGGCTGAAATAATGAGAACCAACGTGGCGGAACCATCCAAGTTTCAGTGAGAATATGTGGAACTTTATCTTCGATCATTTCTGAATTTATATTTATTGCCTCTTCGATATTGTCTGGGACGAAAAACTTTGTTACCGGAAGTGGCATAGAGTTTTTAAAATCATCGAGAGCTGCCCAAACTCTTGCTGCAGTTGACCAGGGGGCGACGTATCGCTTTGAGTCTAATTCCAAAATATGGGCGCCATCTGGCTTCAAAGCCGGTGGCTCGGTAATGATTACTCGGCGAAGTGCGCGAAGTTGTTCGTCTCTGCCAGTTGCGGTTGTGATTGGAATTGCTTCCCAACGAAGTGCTTGGGCAGGAGAGAAGGCAGTGATTGGTTCATAGATACGAAGTGAGGCAACGTAAGGTGTTGGGCGCATATTATTTATGCTCACGCACCTAAATTAAGCACGTGCGATGTAATTGCCTTCGGCAAACGGATCGTCATCTTTTTCGTTCTCTTCAATTTTCACTTCACCGTGAAGCTCTTTAGAAAGTCTTTCGAGGTCCATATCGGTGTTGGAATATTTCAAATCACGAGCTACTCGTGTGGCTTTTGCTTTTTGTCGGCCTCGCCCCATGCGCGTGACCTCCTTCTCGCTTTATAAGTTATGAGTTCTTCAGATGCGTAGGTTATCGTGACTTGAAGCTGGCTTCCAACGCAGAAGCCCCTGGCCCGCCTGCGGGATCTACCTTTACAACACCTGCCGCCCAGGCTTTCATTCCCCGAGCCGCCAGGCTGGCAACGGTCAGACCTACCGCGTGCGGAGCCACAATGGCCGCCATACCGATCCCGCAATTCCAGGTGCGCTCCATATCTGCCTCGGGCACGGCCCCTATTTGCGCCAGATAAGCCATTTCAAGGGGCAGCGCCCAGGTCGATCTCTCATAGACCGCCTTTAGCCCGGCTGGGATGACCCGCGCGGTGTTCTCGGCAATGCCGCCGCCAGTGATGTGGGTAAATGCGTGGAGATCATTTTTTAAACCATTGATCAGAGCTAGGCAATCGAGTGAATAAATTTCGGTTGGAGTGAGCAGAACTTCGCCAAGTGTTTTCGAGAAATCCTGAGGCGTGGCATCGAGTTTCAAATTTTTGGTTGTCAAAATATGTCGAACTAAGGAGAAACCATTTGCATGAATACCACTCGCTGGCATGGCAATTATTACATCGCCCGCTTGAACTTTTTCTGGGCCAAGTAACTTCTCATATTCAACGGCGCCAGTTGCTGCGCCTGCAATATCAAATTCATCTTCGCCAAGCAGGCCAGGGTGTTCTGCAGTTTCCCCGCCAATGAGTGCGGTCCCGGCTTTCGCACAACCTCTAGCAATTCCCGAAACTATTTCCGCAATACGTTCTGGAAATACTTTTCCGACTGCAATGTAGTCGGTCATGAAAAGTGGCTCGGCGCCACAAACAACAAGATCATCAACAACCATCGCGACAAGATCTTCACCAATCGTGTCGTACTTGCCAAGTTGGCGAGCAATTTCGGTTTTTGTTCCGACGCCATCTGTTGACGTTGCAAGAAGCGGGCGGCTAAATCTTTTTAGAGCTGATACATCAAAGAGTCCAGCGAACCCACCGATATCACCTATAACCTCTGCGCGGCGAGCTCTCTTCAAATGCTCTTTCATTAATTGCACCGCTAAATCGCCGGCATCAATATCTACCCCGGCTTTACTGTATGTGCTCGATGAGCCAGTTGTATCGGTCATTCGTATCGGTTCACGACTTCTAGCAAATTCTTACCGCCCGAAAGGTCGACTGGAATTTCTATTGGATAGCTGCCTGTGAAACATGCGGTGCAAAGATTTTTTTCGGCGATAGTTGTCGCTGCGACCAGCCCTTCCATAGAGACATAACCTAAAGAGTCAGCGCCAATTGATCTGCGAACCTCTTCGACTTCAAGTCCAGCGGCGATAAGTTCGGCGCGAGAAGCAAAATCAATACCGTAATAACAGGGCCATTTAACCGGCGGCGAGGAGATTCGGACGTGGATTTCCAGGGCCCCGGCCTCGCGAAGCATTCGGACCAACGCCCGCTGGGTGTTGCCTCTGACTATCGAATCATCGACGACGATAATTCGTTTTCCTTCGATAATTTCGCGAAGTGGATTTAGTTTAAGGCGAATACCAAGTTGGCGGATTGTCTGACTTGGTTGAATAAATGTCCGCCCGACATAGGAATTTTTCACTAGCCCCATGCCATATGGAATTCCAGATGCTTTGGCATATCCGATCGCTGCCGGAGTTCCTGATTCTGGAACTGGGATTACTAAATCTGCTTCCACTGGATGTTCCTTGGCAAGTTGTTCCCCAACTGCAACGCGAGTTGCGTGAACATTTCGACCAGAGATAGAAGTATCAGGGCGAGCAAGATAAACATATTCGAAGATGCAACCTTTTGGTTCTGGTGTCGCCCAACGGTGCGAGCGCAGACCATTTTGGTCGATGGCGATAAATTCGCCTGGTTCGACTTCGCGCACAAATGCAGCACCGACGATGTCGAGAGCAGCAGATTCTGATGCGACAACCCAGCCATGTTCAAGTTTTCCAATGACAAGTGGTCGCACACCATGAAGATCGCGCGCGGCATACAAAGTATGTTCATCCATAAAGACAAGAGAGAAAGCCCCTTTAAGCTGGGGCAGAACTTCAAGTGCGGATGACTCAAAATTTTTACCTTCTTGGGCAGCGATAAGCGCAGTCATAATTTCAGTATCGGTTGTGGCGTGCAGACCATGATCATTTTTCTCGGTAATAATTTTTGCTAACTTTTCTGCTAAGTCGCCGGTATTAGTTAAATTTCCATTGTGAGCCAGGGCTAGCGTTCCGTGGTTTGTTGCACGAAGAGTTGGTTGGGCGTTATTCCAGGTGCTAGAACCGGTGGTGCTATATCGACAGTGACCGATTGCTAGATTTCCAGTGAGGGTCGCTAGATCACTCTCGGTAAATACTTGGGAGACAAGTCCCATATCTTTATAAACAAATATTCGCTCGCCATCACTTGTCGCGATACCGGCA
The DNA here is from genome assembly GCA_937876245.1 of uncultured Actinomycetes bacterium. Taxonomy (GTDB): domain Bacteria; phylum Actinomycetota; class Actinomycetes; order Nanopelagicales; family Nanopelagicaceae; genus AAA044-D11. The sequence goes on from CALEGP010000031.1 coordinate 20,620, forward strand.
GATTCTTGACCTCGATGTTGCAGGGCATAAAGCCCATAAAATGTTAGCTTTGCGACCTCCTCGCCGGGCGCCCAGACGCCAAAAACACCGCATTCATCTTGTGGCAGGTACTCGCCCTCATAGAGTTCAAAGGTTAGTTTTCCATCGGGTCTGCGGGCCATGGCGTAATCCTATTTCGTATTCATTAATTGAGAGAAGAGCTCGGACAGATCAGAGCGTTCACCAGATGCACTTATTCGGCCATCTGCGATTGCATCAGCCCACTTAATTTCACCGCTTGTGATTGCGAAGAGGATTTCGGCCTGCATCTCGACAACATTTGGTGGCGTACCACGTGTGTGCTTTGGGCCGGTGCCACATTGGATTGCCGAATAAGGTGGAATTCGAAGTTCTACGGAATGACCTGGGGAAAGTTTCGAAACTTTTCCGAGAATATCTTTAACTTTCAACATAATTTCTGGGTCTCTCATGTTCAACCAAACAACCTTGGAAAAGTTTCAGTATGAGCCTTTGAAAGTTCCTCGATTGAAATAACAGCTTGATTTATTTCCAAATTTGTTCCGCCAGTTGTCCCAATCTTATAAATTGGAATTTGATACTTTACGGCCAGCTTCGCAATATCATTTGTCTTGTTCTGTGCAATTGCAACCAAGACGCGACCCGGAGTTTCACTGAAAAGCGCATTAGCCACATCATTTAATTCAATGCGGGCGCCGATTTTATTTTTTAGAACCGATTCGACTAAAGTCGCGGCAAGTCCGCCATTTGAAACATCGTGCGCTGATTCAAAGATACTCTGGCCAGAAAGAAGAAAATCAACTAACCGTTTCTCCATCTCAAGGTTTGCAACTGGCGCGCTGTTTCCGATTTCGCCATGTAGGTAGGCCCATTCGCTGCCCGACAAATTACCGTTGTATTTTCCAATTAAATAAAGGTCAAGATCAGCGGCGGGAATTCCCATCGGTGTGCGCTCTCGCACATCTTGGATAACGCCCAGAACTCCGATTACCGGGGTAGGCAAAATAGCCACGCTTCCAGTTTGGTTATAGAAGGAAACATTTCCACCGGTAATTGGCAGCCCAAGTTCAAGACAGGCATCTGCAAGGCCGCGAACTGTCTCCGCAAATTGCCACATTACTTCTGGATCTTCTGGTGAACCAAAGTTCAAGCAATTTGTGACTGCTAGGGGTTTGGCCCCGGAAGTAGCTATATTTCGGCAACTTTCGGCCAGTGCCAACTTCGCTCCTTCATATGGGTTGAGATAAGACCAACGGGCATTGGCATCAGTTGAAATTGCAACGCCAAGATGTGTCTCTTCATCGATACGCACCAACCCAGAATCCTCTGGTTGAGCCAAGACGGTATTTCCCTGCACATATTTATCAAATTGCGATGTGACCCAAGATTTATCGGCGATATTGGGGCTGGCAATGAGTTTTAGTACCGCTGCCTTAACTTCATCGGCCGCAGTAGGAAGTGGAACTGTGAAAGTAGATTCTGCCAATTTATCAATGTATGAGGGTTTCATAATTGGTCTGTTATATACCGGTCCGTCGTGTGCCACCGTGCGCGGCGGAACATCAACAATTAGCTGGCCGTTGAAAGTTATGTGAAGGCGTTCGCCGGTTGTAACTTCGCCAATAACCGTCGCGGTTACATCCCATTTTTTGCAGATCGCCATAAAGTGTTTGATCTTTGCCGGTTCCACGACTGCGCACATGCGCTCTTGTGACTCGCTCATTAAAATTTCTTCAGGAGAGAGAGTCGGGTCGCGAAGTGGAACTTTTTCTAATTGAATATCCATTCCGCCGCTTCCAGCAGATGCCAATTCGCTGGTTGCACATGAAAGCCCCGCGCCGCCAAGATCTTGAATACCTATTACTAAATCTGCTTTGAAAATTTCTAAACAACATTCGATCAGAACTTTTTCAGCGAAAGGATCGCCAACTTGGACTGATGGTCGTTTTGTTGGTTTCGCCGAGTTAAAAGTTTCAGAGGCAAGAACTGATACGCCACCAATTCCATCGCCACCAGTTTTTGCACCGAATAGAACGACTAAATTTCCGGCGCCATGTGCGGTTGCTAGTTTTATATCCTCATGTTTCATAACGCCAACGCAGAGCGCATTGACGAGGGGATTACCGGCATAGCTCTCATCGAAAACAATTTCACCGCCAATATTTGGCAGACCCAAACAATTTCCATAGCCACCAATTCCGGCGACGATGCCCGGCAGAAGGCGACGAGTATCTGGCGCATCGGCAAGACCGAAGCGAAGTGGATCCATCACTGCAATTGGACGGGCGCCCATCGTCAAAATATCGCGAACTATGCCGCCGATACCGGTTGCGGCCCCTTGATATGGCTCGATAAATGAGGGGTGGTTATGGGACTCGATCTTGAAAGTGACCGCGTAATTTTGCCCGATATCTACGACGCCAGCGTTTTCGCCAATGCCCACAAGCAGCGCGGCACTTTTGACTGCCTTTTCGCCGAATTGTTTTAGGTGCACCTTTGAAGACTTATAGGAGCAGTGTTCCGACCACATGACGGAGTACATCGCTAATTCGCTTGAAGTTGGTCTGCGGCCAAGAATAGTTTTAATACGGGCGTATTCATCCTCTTTTAAACCAAGTTCGGCAAATGGTTGAACGCTATTTGGATTTTCTTCTGCGATCGCGACGGTATCTAGTGACATTAACGACCTACCAATTGGTGCAAGGCTGAGGTGAAGAAGGTTAAGCCAGCTGTGCTTGGTCCAGTCAAAGTTTCAATTGCATGTTCTGGGTGTGGCATCAGGCCAACAACATTTCCGCGTTCGTTAGAGATTCCGGCAATTAAGTTACGAGAACCATTTGGATCAAAATCTAAATAGCGAGCAATCACCCGACCCTCGCTTTCTAGAATATTTAAAGTTTCATCATCGCATTGAAATGAGCCCTCACCATTTTTAAGTGGGATAAGAATCTCTTCTCCGGCGGTAAAGCCACTTGTCCAGAGCGTATTTGTATTTTCTATTTTCAATTTCTGATCACGACATAAGAAATGTAGATTGCTATTGCGCGTAAGCGCGCCCGGTAGTAAATGTGATTCGCAGAGAACTTGAAAACCATTGCAGATTCCCAGAACTGGAAAGCCGTGGTTTGCCGCAGTAACAATTGAATTCATAATTGGCGCAAAGCGAGCTATCGCACCACAACGAAGATAATCGCCATAAGAAAACCCACCCGGAAGAACAACGGCCTGTACTTCTTTTAAATCATCACTGGCGTGGAAAAGTGGAACCGCAGTACCGCCTGCCATTTCAATTGCGCGCGCTGCATCACGGTCATCAAGTGATCCTGGAAAGGTGACAACGCCGACTCTAAATGACATTACTTCTCAACTTTGACGATATAAGTTTCAATAACTGGATTGGAGAGCAGGCTCTGGGCAGCCTGTTCTGCTTCGGCCAGCTGGGTCGGTGTGGGATCGCCCTGGATTTCGATTTCAAAGCGCTTGCCTTGGCGAACGGATGTGGCTGCTTTAAGGCTGGTAAAACCCAAGCGGGGCAGGGCCGATGCCACTGCTTGGCCTTGGGGATCTAGGATTTCAGGTTTTAACATAACCTCAACAATTATTTTTGCCACGGCTAGAACTTCCTTCCAGTAAGTAATTCGTAGGCTTGCACATAACGCTCTCTGGTTTTTGAAACTATCTCGCTGGGAAGTGGTGGCGGATTGCTGTTTCGATCCCAACCGGAGTTCAACAACCAGTCACGAACAAATTGCTTGTCATAAGAATAATGAGTCTCGGGTTCCCAGAAGCGGGATGAATCTGGCGTAAGTGCTTCATCGCCCAGACAGATAGCGCCAGATGGATCTATGCCAAATTCAAATTTCGTATCGGCCAAGATAATTCCTTTGCTCTCGGCATACTCATGTGCTCTGGAATAAAGAGCAAGAGTTAATTTTTTTAAGATGGTTGCGGCTTGGCTTCCAATTATTTCTTCACATTGTTTGTAGGTAATATTTTCATCATGCTCGCCATCTTCAGCTTTTGTAGCCGGTGTGAAAATTGGTTGTGGCAATTTTGAGCCATCGACCAACCCTTTGGGTAATTTAATTCCGCAGACGCTCTGAGTTTTTTGATACTCGACCAACCCCGAGCCAGTCAGATATCCGCGAGCAACACATTCGATTGGAAACATAATTAGCGGCTTAACAATTACTGCTCTGCCTGCAACGGCCTCTGGCACATCGGTAGAGATAATATGGTTTGGAACAATCTCTTCAAGTAAGTCGAACCAGAAGAGTGAGAGCTGGGTTAGCAACTTACCTTTTTCTGGAACTTCTGTTGGCAAGATGTAATCAAATGCCGAGATGCGATCGGATGCGACAATAAGCAGCTCTTGATTTTCATTATTTTCTCGCCCGTATAAATCCCGAACTTTGCCGCTGCGCAGGTGTTGCCACCCGGTTAGCACTGCGCTCACCGTATTTGGCCGGGACGGTACTGCGCTGTCGCAGTATGAGCGGAAGTAATCGCATCGATGCGACTTACAACTCGCTGGGTCTGTCTTTTTGCATCGCCAGTAAATTCAAGTGGCTGGGCAAGCAGGGCAGTTAGGTCTTCAAGTGTGAGCGGGATTCGAGAATCTTCAGCTATGGCCTGGATCATCAAATTTGGCTTGCCTGATCGAATATCAAGCGCCGCTGAAATAGAGTGTTCTTTAATGACTTCGTGCGCTAATTCGCGGCCCACGCCAGCCTTGACTGCGGCCATTAAAATTTTGGTTGTTGCTAGAAAAGGTAGGTATTTCTCGAGCTCGGCTTTAATTACTTCAGGAAAGATGCCGAATTCCATAAGCACAGTCATGAATGTTTCCATCAAGCCATCAAAAGCGTAGAACGCGTCGGCAATAGCTACGCGGCGAACAACGCTGCAAGCTACATCTCCTTCATTCCACTGATCGCCAGAAATCTCGCCAACCATGCTGGCATATCCGCGAAGTACTACTGCCAAACCGTTCACTCGTTCGCAAGAACGGGTATTCATTTTATGTGGCATCGCAGATGAGCCAACCTGCCCAGCCTTAAAACCTTCAGTGACTAGTTCGGCTCCGGCCATCAAGCGAATTGATGTGGCAAAAGAGGAAGGGGCTGCGGCAAGTTGAACCAGAGTGGTCAATACATCAAAATCAAAAGAGCGTGGATAAATTTGGCCCGTTGAATCAAGAACGTTTTCAAAACCTAAATGCTCGGCAATCTGCGCTTCAAGAGTGGCATGTGATGCTGATGAACCGAGAAGATCAACTGAATCTTGCGAAGTTCCGACCGGGCCTTTGATGCCGCGAATTGGATAGCGCGAAATTAAATTTTCCAAGCGGTTGTAGGCAAATAAAAGTTCTTCGGCGGCCGAGGCAAATCTCTTTCCTAAAGTTGTAATTTGAGCCGGAACATTGTGAGACCTGCCAGCAATCGGTTGATCAATATATTTTGCAGCAAGACCACCAAGCAGGCCAAGTGTGGCAATCGTGCGCTCTTGAGCAAGTTGCAGACCATCTCTTATTTGAGTTGCTTCAATATTTTCAGTTAGGTCGCGTGAAGTCATTCCGGCGTGAATCGCTTCATGTCCAGCAAGAGAGTTAAATTCTTCAATGCGAGCTTTTACATCGTGTCGAACCTGTTTTTCCCGAGCATCAATTGATGCAAGATCAACTTTAGTTATTACTTTTTCGTAATCGGCAATAACTGAATCTTCAATTTTATGTCCGAGCTTTGTTTGGGCACGCATTACGGCAATCCATAATTTACGTTCGGCAATTATTTTTGATTCTGGCGCAAAAATTTCGCGCATTCCCGCAGATGCATATCTTTGGGCCAGTAAGCTCACCGGTGAATTATCTCCCATTTAATTCCCCTTCTCTGCCACCGACGCATTAAGCGCAATATCGCTTCGATAATGGCTGCCTGGCAATGAGATTCGAGAGATTGTGCGATATGCGGCATCTCGGGCCTGTGTTAAATCTGTACCAAGCCCGGTAATAGCAAGGACTCGGCCGCCATTTGAAAGCAGGGCGCCATCTACCAATTGGGTACCAGCATGAAAAACAAAGGAGTTTGGATTGGTTTCAATCGCGCTGATCTCTTTACCGATCTCTGAGCTGTTTGGATAACCCTCTGATGCTAGGACAACGGTTACTGCTGATTGCTCCGACCAGTCAAGAGCGCCGAAGTTCTCTAACTTTCCGGTGGCGGCCGCTAAAAGTAATTGTCCTAGTGGGGTTTTAAGTCTGGGCGCTAAGACTTGTGTTTCAGGATCACCAAATCGAACATTGAATTCGATAACTTTTAAACCTTTGGTTGTCAGGGCTAAGCCGGCATATAACAATCCAACAAAGGGCGTACCGCTAGCAGCCATTTCTTTTATTGTTGGATTTAATACCTTCTCTAGAACTTCTTGCATAATGTCATCGGGCGCCCAAGGCAGTGGTGAGTAAGCACCCATGCCTCCGGTATTTGGTCCGAGATCGCCATCGAGGGCGCGCTTGAAATCTTGTGCTGGTTGCATTGCAATAATTGTCGTGCCATCGCTTATGCCAAAGAGTGAAACTTCAGAACCATCCAAGAATTCTTCGATCACAACTTGTTTAGCAAGCAGCGCATGTTCGATGGCCATTGCGCGATCCTGAGTTACAACTACGCCTTTCCCTTGTGCCAAACCATCATGCTTAACAACATAGGGGGCGCCAAAAGCATCTAGAGCTCTCTCAATTTCAGCTCTATTTGTGCAAGTGAAACTTTTTCCGGTTGGAACTCCCGCATCTCGCATTACCTGTTTTGCAAAGTGCTTAGAGCCTTCAAGTTGCGCAGCAGCTTTGCTTGGTCCAAAAGTCGCGATATTAGCTTTTCTTAGTTCATCTGCAAGAGCGTTAACTAACGGGCCTTCTGGGCCGATGACAACTAGATCGACCGAAAGTTTTTTCGCTAATTCAAGAATTGCTTTGTTCTCGCGGATATCTACCGGATGGCAGATTGCAATCCCGGCAATTCCTGGATTTCCTGGTGCCACGTGGAGTTGTTCTACAGTCGTATCGCGAATTAGGGCGCTAGCCAGGGCATGTTCTCGCCCACCAGAGCCAATCAGCAATACTTTCAAATGAAGTCCCTTACTGAAATCGTTTCATCACGGCCTGGGCCGACTCCGATGGCGCTTATCGGCGCTTCGGATATCTCTTCAAGGAATTTCACATATGCCCGAGCGTTTGCCGGAAGATCCTCTAACTTGCGAGCGCCCGTTATATCTTCGTTCCAACCGGGCAGATATTCGTAAATTGGTTTTGCGTGGTGAAAATCAGTCTGTGATGCCGGAAGTTCTTCCACTCTTTGGCCATCAATTTCATAGGCAACGCAAACTGGAATTTTTTCCCAACCAGTCAGAACATCTAGCTTGGTTAAGAAGAAATCTGTCAGACCGTTTACCCGAACCGCATAGCGCGCAATCGGTGCATCATACCAACCACAACGACGGGCGCGTCCGGTAGTGACACCAACTTCGCCACCAATCGTGCGAAGTTTTTCACCATCTTCATCGAACAACTCAGTTGGGAATGGACCGGAACCAACCCGAGTTGTATACGCCTTAACAATTCCAATAACACGAGTAATTTTTGTTGGACCAATTCCAGAACCAGTAGATGCACCACCGGCAGTTGGATTTGATGATGTAACAAATGGATAAGTGCCGTGATCAACATCAAGAAGAGTCCCCTGGGAACCCTCTAATAGGACTGTCTTGTTTGCTTTTAGCGCTTGATCCAAGAGTAGAACTGTGTCAGTTACATATGGGCGCAAGATTTCGGCATATGACAAATATTCTGAGAGAACCTCTTCGACTTCAATGCCCTTACGATTAAAAACTTTTATTAGGACTTGGTTTTTATCGCGAAGCGCGCCTTCAATTTTCTGCCGCAATATTGATGGATCAAATAAATCCTGGACTCTAATTCCGATACGGTTAATTTTGTCAGCATATGCTGGTCCGATTCCGCGACCAGTTGTGCCGATCTTTGAATTTCCTAGAAAGCGTTCGGAAACTTTATCGATAGTGCGATGATATGGAGTGATCAGGTGAGCATTTGTGCTGATCTTCAATTTTGAAGTATCTATACCTCTCTCGTTTAAACCTTTAATCTCTTCGAGAAGTACTGAGGGGTCTATAACTACGCCATTGCCAATTACTGGAACAACGTTTGGCGACAAGATTCCCGATGGCAATAAGTGGAGGGCATATTTTTGATCCCCAATTACAACGGTGTGGCCGGCATTATTTCCGCCTTGGTAGCGAACAACGTAATCAACGCGGTCGCCAAGTAGATCGGTAGCTTTGCCTTTTCCTTCATCGCCCCATTGGGCACCGAGCAGAACTAGCGCTGGCATCTAGGCGATTAAGGAAGTGCCGGTTGAGCGAAGATCTTCGCAAGCAAGAACGACACGAGCTGCGATACCTGCTTCGCCTGCTTTGCCCCATGCGCGTGGGTCGTAAGCTTTTTTATTTCCAACTTCGCCATCAATTTTCAATACGCCGTCATAGTTCTTCATGATGTGATCAACAACCGAGCGCGTGAAGGCATATTGTGTATCGGTATCGATATTCATCTTAATTACGCCGTAATCAAGGGCTTCGCGGATCTCTGAAAGCAGTGAACCTGAGCCGCCGTGGAATACCAAATCCATTGGCTTTGCACCTGCAGCAAGACCATGCTTTGCAACAATTGCATCTTGAAGAGTGCGCAAAATGGCTGGCTGCAAAACTACATTGCCTGGTTTGTAGACGCCATGGACATTCCCGAAGGTTGCGGCGACCATGTAGCGACCGCGTTCTCCCATTCCTAAAGTTTCAACTGTCATCAGCGCATCTTCTGGAGTTGAGTACAGCTTTGCATCGTGCTTGGCCTCGATACCATCTTCTTCGCCGCCAACAACTCCAATTTCGATTTCAAGAATCGTGCGGGCTGCAGCTGATTTCTCTATTAATTCATCTGCGATTGACATGTTCTCTGGCATAGAAACCGCAGAACCGTCCCACATGTGCGAGCTAAAAAGTGGACCTTTGCCAGACTTGATTCGCTCTGCGCCAATTGCAAGCAGTGGGCGCATGAAGCCATCTAATTTTTCGACTGGGCAGTGATCGGTATGTAGTGCAATATTTACGTTGTAATTCTTAGCAACGATGTGTGCGTACTCGGCGAGAGCGACTGCGCCGTCAACCATATTCTTAACTGTTGAACCAGAAAGGTATTCCGCCCCGCCCCAGGAGATTTGGACTATGCCATCAGATTTTGCTTCAGCAAATCCTCGAATTGCACCAATTAACGTTTGTGATGATGAGACGTTAATCGCTGGATATGCGAAAGCTTTTGCTTTAGCGCTGTCCAACATTTCGGCATATATTTCCGGGGTTACTATCGGCATTTTATTCTCCCAAATCGAGTTGCTCGTGAGGTAAATCTCTGGCCGGGCACTTCGATGGGCTTCGGTGAGGCTTACGGCATATCCCACCACATTTAGGGGCAGATTGGAAAACCACGCGCTTATCGGCGCCTATTACCTCATTCCGAGGAAGCTCAGAAAGTGCTCCAGCCCGATAGTTCCGAGATTGCTATGAAGGACCATCTTCCCCACCCGGCCGATAGCTTTGATTGCAACGGTTATGGCGTGGAGATTTGTTATTGCGGAGATGAAAAACCCCATTTATTGCTCCTTTTTATTTCTCTAGCTTGAATTTGATTACTTGCGAAAGATAGAGAGATTGCTCTTGCTAAATCTGGCATGGAGAAAAAATTTTGGACAAAGTTATGGTGGGGAAAACTCTTGACTGGTAACCTGCAAACATGAGCACACTTGAAAATTTGGGAAGCGAGAATCGCAAATTCCCGCCATCTGCTGAATTTGCTGCCCAAGCAAATGCCAAACCAGAAATTTACGCAAGAGCAGAATCAGATCCATTAAAATTTTGGGAAGATGCAGCAAGCGCATTGCATTGGGAGAAAAAGTGGGATCAAGTTTTGGATTGGCAAATTCCTTTTGCTAAGTGGTTTGTGGGCGGAAAATTAAATGCTTGCTATAACGCAGTTGATCGTCATGTGCTTGAAGGTCGCGGCGAGCGAGTTGCTTTTTATTTTGAAGGCGAACCAGGGGATACCCGAACAATTACTTACGCCGATCTACTCCGCGAGGTTTCTAAAACTGCCAATGCTCTGCTTGAGTTAGGGATTTGTGCAACTGACCGTGTTGCAATTTATATGCCAATGATTCCAGAAGCTGTGATTGCAATGTTGGCATGTGCTCGAATTGGCGCCGTGCACTCTGTTGTCTTTGGTGGATTTTCCGCAGACTCACTTACTTCCCGCATCAATGACGCTGAAGCGAAATTAGTAATCACCGCAGATGGCGGCTTTAGAAAAGGCGCCGCTTTTGGTTTGAAGTCAGCCGTCGATGAAGCTGTGCTTGCCACGCCCTCGGTGAAAAACGTATTGGTAGTTAAACGCACTGGCCAGGAAGTAAAAATGCACTCGGGTCGCGACATCTGGTGGCATGACGCAATTGATCACCAATCTGATACTCATGTTGCTGAGTCTTTTGATAGCGAACATGGTTTGTTTATTCTTTATACCTCTGGAACTACCGCGAAACCAAAAGGAATTTTTCATACTACGGGCGGATATTTAACACAGGCTGCTTATACTCATAAAATGGTTTTTGATTTAAAACCTGAGAGCGATGTCTATTGGTGTACCGCTGATGTTGGTTGGATAACTGGCCATTCTTATGTTGTTTATGGGCCGCTAATAAATGGGGCTACCCAAGTTATTTACGAGGGAACACCTGACACACCAAGCAAAGCGCGCATTTTTCAAATTATCGAAAAATATAAAGTTTCGATTCTCTATACCGCGCCAACACTTATTCGTACCTGGATGAAATGTGGCGATGAATTTCCAAATGGTTCAGATTTAACCTCGCTCCGTCTTTTGGGTTCAGTTGGAGAACCGATTAATCCAGAGGCATGGATGTGGTACCGAGAAGTTATTGGCGGCAATCGTTGTCCAATAGTTGATACCTGGTGGCAGACTGAAACCGGTGCCATCATGATTTCACCACTTCCTGGAATCACCGCTACTAAACCTGGTTCAGCTATGGGAGCGCTTCCGGGGATTAGTGCAAAAGTTATAGATGAAAATCAGAAAGAGGTTGGCAACGGTGGCGGTGGTTATCTTGCGCTTACTGAGCCATGGCCAGCAATGCTTCGAGGAATTTGGGGTGAGCCAGAGCGCTATGAGCAAACTTATTGGTCTCGCTTCCCTGGTAAATATTTTGCTGGAGATGGAGCCAAGTTAGATGACGATGGTGCTATTTGGTTGTTAGGTCGCGTTGATGATGTCATGAACATTTCAGGCCATCGAATTTCGACAACAGAGGTCGAGTCCGCTCTAGTTTCCCATGAAGTTGTCGCTGAAGCGGCCGTAGTTGGGGCTAAAGATGAGATGACTGGGCAGGGAATTGTTGCCTTTGTTATTTTGCGAACCGGCATCGAGCATTTAAATGGTAAGGAACTAGTTAAACAATTATGTGCTCATGTGGCAAAAGAAATTGGTCCAATTGCCAAGCCACGCCAAATAGTTGTTGTTAATGAGCTACCAAAAACTCGAAGTGGAAAAATCATGCGTCGCTTACTGCAAGATGTTGCAGAAGATCGCGCTGTTGGTGATTCCACAACACTTGCAGACCCAAATGTTATGAAGTTAATTCAATCCGGACTTGCTTCTGGAAAAAGTGAAGATTAATTCTTCCCAAATAATCTGCTAAATAGTCCGGGGCCTCTTGGCTTAACAGGGTCATTTTGATGACCTTGGCAACGCTGAGATTTTGGAACACCATTTAGCGCTATCTCAATATGATTTCCGCATCCACTCCAAGTTGGCTTGCTGCATTTGCGACATGTTGTTCTGCTACACATTTTTCTCTTCCTTTTCCTTTTTGAATTAAGTTAGGTCTAAGTAGTTACAAGTTGAGTTAAGACTGCTGGGGAATTAACCCATGTGTGATATCCACCGTCAAGATTTTTTGCCTCGACTCCAAGTTCATTCAATAACAGGGTCGCGGTGTGGCCACGTTGTCCGGCATAGCAAAATACAAGGACATCGTGAGTTGGAATTTCAGAAACTCTCTCACGCAGTTCATCAACCGGAATGTTAATTGCACCCGGAATTGCACCGGCTGCGAATTCAGACTTTGAACGGACATCTAATAAATTGTGGCCGCCGACTTCACTCCATTGCAAAGTTTCGATCAACCCAGAAATCTGATTTTCTGCAACGTACCCCAGCATATTTACCGCGTCCTTGGCTGAACCAAATGGCGGAGCATATGCCAATTCCAGATCAGCGAGCTCTGGTGCGCTTATTCCGCCACGTATAGCGGTGGCAATAACATCGATCCGCTTATCAACACCTTCATAGCCAACGCCCTGAGCTCCGTAAATTTCTCCAGATTTTGCATCGAAAATTAATTTCAGAGACATCTGTTCTGCTCCCGGGTAATAGCCGGCATGTGAACTTGGGTGGGTATGAATTATTTTATAATCCCGGCTTGTTGCTGCAAGTCGTTTTTCATTCCATCCTGTTGTAGCAATAGTTAATTCAAATACTTTAACGATTGCAGTTCCAATTGTTGGGACAACTCGAACATCACGACCAAGAATGTGATCAGCGACAACGCGCCCATGGCGATTGGCCAGATTTGCTAATGGAACCAAGGTGGAAGTGCCGTCGAGGGCATCCTTCTTCTGGGCAGCATCACCAATTGCATAAATATCAGGATCGGTTGTCTGATTAAATTCATTGACATCGATTCCGCCGCGTTCACCAATTACCAATCCTGCACTCTTGGCTAGGTCGACATCAGGGCGAACTCCAATTGCCATAATAACGAGATCAGCATCAATCTGACGACCATCGATTAGTTCAACAGATTTCTCACCAATTGCGACAACAGATTTATCTAAAATGAGGTCCACGCCATTCCGCGCTAATTCGCTGTGAACGAAGAAAGCCATCTCTGGATCGAGCGCTGCTAGAACTTGTGGTGCTGCTTCAACAATCGAAGTTGCAATGCCTCGGTGGATCAGATTCTCGGCAATTTCTACGCCAATGAATCCGCCGCCAATAACCACTGCGCTTTTTGGCTTATCTGTTACAGCAAGTGTGATGCGCTCGACATCTTCGACCGTACGTAGAGTCATTGCCCGCTCTGATCCCGGAATATTTGGCCGAATAGGCGAAGCCCCTGGGCTTAAAATAAGTTTGTCATAATTTATTGCGTACTCTTCTTGAGTCACAAGATTGCGAACTAAAACAGTTTTAGTGGCTCGGTTTATCGATAAAGCTTCATTGGCTACCCGCACATCCAGTCGGAAGCGAATATGAAGGCTTTCTGGCGTCTGTAGAAGTAGTGAGTCTTCTTTCTCGATAATTCCGCCGACGTAATATGGTAGTCCGCAATTTGCATACGAAACGTAACCGCTTTTTTCTAGAACAATTATTTCGGCACTCGCATCTAGTCTACGTAGTCTGGTTGCGGCAGACATACCGCCCGCAACTCCGCCAACAATTACTATTTTTTTCATTTTAATTCAGCACGACCGGTTGGCCAGCCGCAGTCCAGCCTGCGATTCCACCATTCAAATTAAATAATGAAGTGAAGCCTAATTTCGACATTTCGGAAGTAGCAATTCCAGATCTACGCCCACTCTGGCAATAGACCGCATATGTTTTCGTTTTGTTGAGTTTGGACACATCAGATGTGAATTGCATGCCTTCAATATCAATATTGATTGAATTAGCTAAATGACCAGCAGCATATTCTCCCGGTGTGCGAACATCAAGAACAATTGTTGAAGCACTGGTCGCGGTCGTCGCAAAATCAGCGACCCCTTGATTGGTAACAGAACCTCCGGAAGAGCCACAGCTGGTCAGGAGGATCGCAGAAAGTCCGAAAATAGCAAATATTTTTCTCATTATTAAGCCAAACTTAAGAATAGTTTTTGAAGTTTTTCACTTACGGCATCTGAGTTGGATTTTCCTTCAACGATGCACTCTTTGAGGCTTGCTGAAATAAGAGTGAATGCTGCGGTATTAATCGCCTTGCTTACAGCAGACATTTGGATAACAATCTCATCGCAACTGCGCCCTTCATCAAGCATTCGAGCAACTGCACCAAGTTGTCCCTGAGCGCGTTTAACGCGCTTAGAAATTGCATCTACCTGCTCTTGGTCAGATAGGACATGTCCTGCGCTTTTCACAGCCATTTAGAGCCTCCACTCACTATTTGGGTGGACTTTAGCATACCCCTAGGGGTATAGTCAAGTCTGCTAGATCATCTAGCGAGCGTCGTTATTCGGAGTAAAAATGAGAAAGAAATTAGTAGCCACTGGAATCGTTCTGGCCCTAGCGATAGGCCCAATCGTCCAAGTTTCAGCAGCAACACTTCCTGCTGCAACCAAGGCTTCACTGAGATTTATGGTCGAGGAAGAGAAGTTGGCTCGGGATGTCTATACAACCCTTTATGCAAAAACTGGGTTAAACCAATTTAAGAATATATCTAAAGCAGAACAGACCCATATGGATTTAGTGCGCGGGCTACTAAAGACTTACGGAATTAAAGATCCAACCATTGGCAAAGCTGTTGGAAAGTTCAATAATGCTTCGCTGACTGCCCTATATAAGAAGTTAATTGCAGATGGCAGCGTTTCACTTGTTGCAGCTCTCAATGCAGGAATTGCTGTTGAGAAGAAGGACATTGCCGACATCGACAAGATTCTAAAGATTAAACAGCCAGATGATGTTAAGTATGTTTTAGATCGCTTACTCGCTGGTTCTTATAATCACTTAGCAGCTTTCACTCGTTAATTAATTGAAACAGTTTGAAAAAGTCGCTACTAAAATTAGTGGTGACCTTTTCTTATCATTCTTACCATTTTCAAATTTATGGCTACAAAACGCCAAAATTGTAAAAAGAGATTCTTGCGAAAACGTAGAGTCCTCGAAGTTGGCAGAGGTGCGTGCTTAATGCTTTCAGTTTCGTTATCCATGCTTTTCCTTACTCTGGAATCAAAAACCAGCCGAAGCGAGCCTTTGCCTTATAGATAAACATGTAATGCAGAAGTAATTTGATCCAATGACCAGCTAATCCAATTTCGCCAAAAGTATCATCTACGCTTCGACCGGTATTTGGAAACTTTAAATAGTCAGGAACAACTGGAAACATTGTCATAGAAGCAGCGCTACCTTTTCGTAATCCAGACCCCGCAGATGCCACACAAGCTGCTCCCATTTCTGCCATTGAGGCCGTGTGAACTTTTGCGCTCTTCCCAGATTTGATCATTGCCGCAATATTTAGCGCAGCGACTTTCCCCATAATTCCTGATGGCATGCCTGTTCTTGGTGGCGAAGGAGCTACCAGCGTGCCATTTGGTGATTTTCGAGGTTTCGAAATTTGATGTGGTGGTGCAAAGGCTATCCCAACCGCAAATACATTGGGGTATTTAGGGACTTGATAAGTCTTTGGCCAATCTGAAGCTAGCCATTCTTCATAAGGCTTTCCACTGTAGTCAGCATCAACTTTCATGAAGCCGCTTGGTGCAAAAATTTCATTCGAAATATCTGTGCCATCTTTTTCAAAGGCCCTCATGTCCACACCTCTAAATGGTGGCAATAACATTGCAAAGTCAAAGAGCAAAGTTCCCTTTGTGCCATCTACAAGTTCGTAATGAATGAGACCAGCTTCAATTTTCTCAACATGGGCGCCCAAGATTGCACGAATGTTTCGCTCTCTAAATAACGATTCAGTCCATAGTTTTGAGGTGGTCTGGAATCCGCGTTGCGCAAAAATAAGTCCACCAACACCAAAATCCCCAAGTTCAAATTCATTTGTTAAATAGATAATCTCGGCAAGTTCCCGGACGCCCGCTTGCTTCAACTCGTGCTCAACATTGAATGTGTACTCAAAGGCGGCGCCTTCACAAGTACAGGTTCCATGTCCAACTCCGATGACCAAGGTTTGCCTCTGACCGGCTTTTAATTTTTCAATTACACCTTTAAGTGAATGAGCAGCTTCAATTGCGTGATCTGAAGTGCAGACTGAAACTGTGTGACCATCTGGGCCAAGTCCTTCGGTAGCCGCAAAATTTAATTTTGGCCCGGTAGCATTTATTAAATAATCGTATTTAATTTTTGCAGTTACACCGCTCAATTCTGAACTTGTGTAGGTAACATCGATAAATGCTGATTCGGTCTGTGCATCCCCGGCTGGATGCACACCGGTTGCAAGTGCTTGGTGATGAGTAATTTTCATCTTTTTGTAAACGGGAGCCAAAGGGAATGTAACTTGTGTTTTATTCATCTTGCCAACACCAACCCAAATATTGGATGGGATCCAGTTGTATTTGGAATTTGGCGAAACAACTATTACTTCATCATTCGATTTTAAAATTCTCTTCAAATGCAAAGCTGCGGTATGTCCTGCTATGCCTGCGCCCATAACAACAACTCGTGCCACTTAACTCTCCCTTAAATCGCGTTAAGGCGAGGTTAATCGGTAGAGCTATTGATAAATACCCAGAAAGTGGGTGCTGGCACTCGTAGTAGGGTGCTTAAATGAATATGAAACCAAACAAGGCGTGGAGTTTTGCTCTTTCGGAATGGGCTATTCCCAAAGTAATTTTGGAACAAGCGCCAGAAAGTCCATGGATTCACCCTGCTGCACTTTTCAATATTCCTGACGTAATTGAAATGACTCCAGCGCATAAATTGGCAAGAGAATTAATGCCAGAAGGTGGAACTGTTTTAGATATTGGTTGTGGCGGTGGATTAGCAGCTTTTGCAACCACTCCACCTGCTGCCATCGCGATTGGCGTCGACCACCAAGAAGATATGTTGGAAATGTTTAGTGCGAATGCAAAATCTCGTGGTGTTGAGGTTCAAACTTTCTTGGGATTTTGGCCAGCAGTTGCTAGTGAGGTTCCTGTCGCAGATGTAGTAACAGTTCACCATGTCGTCTATAACGTTTCCGAAATAGTTCCGTTTATCGCTGCGCTAAATTCACATGCTCGAAAACGAGTTGTGATTGAACTGCCGGCAGAGCACCCACTTTCAGCTATGCGTGCTGCATGGAAACATTTTTGGGATCTGGATCGACCAACCAAACCGACGCCTGAAGATTTGATGGCTGTTTTGCTCGAAATGGGAATCACTCCCGAAATTAAATATTTTTCTGCTGAAATGCGCAATGAAAAGAATTTGGAAGATGCTGCAAAATTTATGCGAATTAGGCTCTGTCTACCGGTTGACCGTGAGGATGAAGTTCGCGATTTTTTTGCTAAACATGGTGCTCCTGCTACACGCGAATTAGCTGTTATTTATTGGGATATCTAGAGACTTAATCTTTGAAGTTACGTTCTTTATGAGCATTGGCGTTAAGGTGTCGATTTTTTGATAAATCTCGCTACTGGGGATATTTTTCTGCGCCCAGTCCCAAGGCGTAGCGAGGCAAAGTGATGCAACTAAATAGGTCATGAAGATGAAGCGAGCCAGAGAGAAAGTTGCACCCAATAGTGAATCGAGCCATTTGAAGGGGCCGAAGAGAATTTTTGCATGAAAAAATTTTGCGAACTCGCGCAGCGCCCATTGACCGATTGATGACCCCGCAGAAATCGCAAGAAGAAGCAGTGCAAATTTTCCCCAGATATTCACCCAGTTTTGCAAGAAGTGCCAGCTGATTGCTAGACCAAGAACGCCCCCGCCGACAAAACCAATCATTGAAAAAATTGATTGCAAGAGACCTGCCCGATAGCCACGGATAAATGATCCCAAGACAAAAAGTGTAAGGACAATATCTACCCAGTTAATCGTCATAGTTTTATTCCTAGATACTTTGCCACATCATCGAAAAGTTGTTGCTGTGATTTTAAAACTCCGACGTGCTTATAAGCAACTTCGCTCTTGGCATTTAAATACCAAGTCACAGGAACTCCCATTCCGAAAGCGCTCTTGGTTGAGCCATCTTTATCAAAGAGATTTGGCCAAGTCATACCTTGTTCAATCACAAATTTTCGAGCTGATTCCATATTTGCTTCTTCAATATCGATTCCGATGATTTGAACTTTTCCAGTAGCGGCTAAGGCACGTAGAAATGGCATTTCTTGTCGGCACGGCCTGCACCAGGAACCCCACACATTAATTAGTGCCGGACCTTGAATCGACTCCAAAATGACGCTGGAATTTGCATCTAAGCACTGCAGAGATGTGCCTGAGGTTTTTTTTGCATCTGTCGAAATTGCTTTACATGAAACAACTTCTCCTGGGCTTATTTTTGATGCTGTTATCTCTGGGGTATTTGCACCACAAGAGGTGAGTAAGAAAACTGAGGCGATAAAAGAAATTATGAACTTCATCTAAAATCCGCATCTGTTTTCACTAGGGCCATGGCTTTAACTTTATCCATTTCTCCGATGCCATATGAAGGGCATAAAGCTGCCATCGGGCAGGCTCCGCAAGCTGGTTTGCGCGAGTGACAGATGCGTCGGCCATGCCAAATCATCCGCTGGGAGAGATTTGTCCACTCTTTTTCAGTAATCAGCTTTCCTACCTCGTGCTCTACCTTGACTGGATCCATTGAGGTTGTCCAACCAAACCTGCGACTAAGTCGGCCAAAATGGGTGTCAACCGTTATGCCCGGGATATCAAAAGCATGTCCTAAAACTACATTCGCCGTCTTGCGACCAACACCTGGAAGTTTTACTAGTTCGGTTAAATCTGCCGGAACATCGCCCCCATATTCAGTCATAATTTTTTGTGCCAAACCTATAAGGCTGCGAGATTTGGCACGGAAGAATCCAGTTGAATGAATTAGCTCCTCAATAACGAGAAGTTCGGCTCCTGCCATTTTCTTTGGCGTTCCAAATTTTTTAAATAAATTGGGGGTCACTTTGTTTACCCTTTTATCGGTGCATTGAGCCGAAAGTACGGTTGCACATAAAAGTTGAAATGGGGATTGAAAATCCAGTTCGCATTGCACATCTGGATAGGTTCTGGTTAAGACCCGATAGATGGCTCGGGCATTAGCGCTCATATGGCAGAGATTAACCCGATTAGAGTTAAAAGCGCCACTATGGGTATTATTTGAAAATGGCCAGCCCAAAAGATTACAGCGATGAGGAAGTTGTTCGAAGTGCTCCGCTTTTTAGCGCACTAGACGATGCGGCTTCTGCCTCACTTCGCCAATCTATGGAGCCTGTGAAGGTCGGAAAAGGAAATACTCTTTTCAAGGTCGGGGACATCGGTGACAGATTATTTGTTGTTGTTTCTGGAAAACTTAAACTTGGAACAACTTCCATTGATGGGCGTGAAAACTTATTAACAATTCTTGGCCCAGGGGAAATGTTTGGCGAACTTTCATTATTTGATCCCGGACCTCGCACTGCTACAGCAACTGCCGTAACGGATGCCAAATTAATGGCTCTCTCGCATGACAAAGTGATTGGTTGGGTAACTGAACACCCAAATGTTTCGTTACAACTTCTTGGTCGCTTGGCACAACGTCTGCGCCGCAGCAACGAAGTTCTAGCTGACTTAGTTTTTTCTGATGTGCCGGGCCGAGTCGCCAAGGCAATTATGGATTTAGGTACTCGATTTGGGGTTCAAAAGGACGATGGTCTGCACGTAAATCACGACTTAACTCAAGAAGAATTAGCGCAACTGGTTGGTGCATCCCGCGAGACAGTCAATAAGGCTCTGGCAGACTTTGCTGGACGTGGTTGGGTTCGCCTAGAACCCCGTGCGGTCGTTGTAATTGATCAAGAACGGCTTTCTAAGCGCGGACGCTAGAAAACACTTCTTTATTATTTAAGTTCGAAAGTTAATTCAACTTCAACTGGTGAATTGAGTGGAAGCTCGGCAACACCAAGGGCTGAACGTGCATGTTTTCCATTCACATCACCCCAAAGTGCGAGCAGTAACTCTGAAGCTCCATTTATAACAGCAGGTTGATTTACAAATCCTGGTGCGCCATTTACATATCCGACTACGCGAACAATTCGAGCAACGTCGTCAACATCTGCAACAAGATTCAGCGCAGCAAGTGCATTGAGGGCACAAACTTCGGCTAATTCCTTTGCTTGCTCAACAGAAACTTCAGCGCCAACTTTTCCGGTCAATGGGATCGCACCATTTACCATTGGAAGTTGTCCTGCGGTAAAAACTAATTTTCCAGTTCTTACTGCCGGAACATATGCTGCCAACGGAGCCGCTGCAACAGGAAGTTCAAGGCCAAGTGCTTCTAATTTTTCACGAATACTCATTAGGCAAGCTCTCTCTTCATATATGCAACTAGCTGTTCCCCTGTACCTGGGGCTGGAACAACTTGAACGAGTTCCCAACCATCAGAACCCCAAGTGTCTAAAATCTGTTTTGTCGCGTGTGATAGAAGTGGCACTGTTGAATATTCATATTTCGTCATTGCTTTCCTCCGGTAAGTGCAGTTTTAACTAAACCTGAAACAAGTCCGCCGTCTGCTTTTCCGGCAACTTTAGGTTGGATCGATTTCATAACAATTCCCATTCCTGCTGGGCCTGCTGCACCCGTTTCGGTAATTGCCTCTGAAATTATTTTCTTTATTTCATCTTCGGAAAGTTGCTCTGGTAAATATTCGGTAATAACTCTGCCTTCAGCAGTTTCGCGTTCGGCACGTTCGCCTCGATCGGCATCTGTAAAAGCATCTGCGGCTTCACGACGCTTCTTCGCCTCGCGAGAGAGAACTGTGATTATTTCGCCCTCTGTAAGCACTCGCGCACTTTTGCCAGAAACCTCTTCATTTGTGATTGCTGTTAAAACCATACGGATAGTTCCCGAGCGAAGCTCATCTCTTGAACGTATTGCTTCGGTCAAATCGCCGTGGAGTCGTTCTTTTAGTCCCATAGGGGTATCTTCTCACGCCTATGAGCTATCAACTACGCGAAGTTACCGTTCCCGTCCTCCCATCTGGCCACCGCTCGATTCGAGTTCTGCACTTTTCAGACCTGCATTTAACTCCGAAACGTAAGGTTGAGATTGCCGACATTAAATCTTTTGTAGATCTACAACCAGATCTCGTTGTTAGTACTGGAGATTTTTTAGCCCATAAGGAGGCAGTTCCTTCTGTACTAGAGGCGCTGCATCCCTTATTTGATATTCCGGGGTTATTTGTTTTTGGCTCAAATGATTATTACGGCCCCAAGCCAAAAAATCCCTTTTCTTACTTACTAAAAAATAATGGCACCCGTAAATTAGGAGCGAATTTAGATTGGAAGGGGCTACAACAGTCCTTGACTGGGATCGGTTGGTTAGATTTAAATCACTCTCGCGAAATTATTAAAATTAAGGATACAACGATTGAGGCGCGCGGGACAGATGATGCGCATCTGAATTTAGATAACTATGCGCAAGTTGCAGGTTTGCCAGATAGCAAGGCTGATTTAGCAATTGGCGTAACTCATGCGCCTTACTTGCGGATACTGGAGGCTATGTCGAAAGATAATCTGGATTTAATTTTTGCCGGGCATACGCATGGCGGCCAAGTTCGATTAC
This sequence comes from uncultured Actinomycetes bacterium, assembly GCA_937876245.1. Lineage (GTDB taxonomy): Bacteria > Actinomycetota > Actinomycetes > Nanopelagicales > Nanopelagicaceae > AAA044-D11. The sequence goes on from CALEGP010000031.1 coordinate 42,281, forward strand.
CCTGGTTTGGTGAAAGTAAAGCGCTTACAACCAATTGTGATTTACCAAATTGGCGGGCTCGTGGTTTAACCCAGGAACCTCACGAACCTTGGTTAAATGTTTCAGCGGGAATGGGAACCAGCCCATTTGCGCGAATTCGTGTTGCTTCACCTCCGGAAGTTTCGTTAGTGACCTTAGAAGCCGGGTTTTAGATAGTTTGTAAATTGCGCAATTTCCTTCATACCTGCTCTTTTATAAGCTTTAATAGCGGCAGCATTCTTGTGTGAAACGCCAAGTGAAAGTGTTTTAATTCCCAAATGGCTCGACTGGGAGATAAAGCGCTGTACTAACTCTGTAGCAAACCCTTTTCCGCGTTCGGATTCAACTGTCGCGACTGAAGATATAACATGAGCGCCAGAAGCCCACCGGACCAAAGCCCCGACCGCACTTACTTCACCTGACCTATTTCTTACACATCCCCACTGAATAATTTCAGGGTTACCTGGATAGACCGAAGATGAGGGAGCATTTTCATCCAGAATTTTTTTGATCAACTCTTCCTCGCACAGCTCTTCAATCGTTTCGAAACCTGGCACAATTTTTGTGCTAATTCCATATGTATCGAATTGGTTTGAAATTTCTAAATCTCCAAATTTTGGGCCAAAGTTACTGAATGCAACTGCACATTTCTCCCAGTGGGGATCAATATGAGGCTCTGGGCCATAGGCATGGCCATAAATAATGTCCGTTTTCATAGTAAACGAAAATGAATCTTCGCTCCTAAAGGCGCCAAGAAAACCCTCTGAATTAGCTTCGGAGAGAAAAATTCCAGGACCATTTACCTCCCCGAGCAGTTCTCGTGCCCAACGAAGTGCGATTTCTAAATCGCTGGTTTGCTCAAAACTCTTTTGCAACAAGTTCTGCTATCTGTGCGGTATTTAAGGCTGCGCCTTTACGTAAATTATCGCCGCACAAAAATAAGTCAAGTGCGTGCTCGTTATCCAAACTTTGGCGTACGCGTCCCACCCAAGTTGGGTCCGTACCAACAACTTCAGCTGGAGTCGGAAATTCATAATTTGCTGGATCGTCGACAAGTTTTACCCCGGCTGCGCTGCGCAATACTTCTTGCGCGGCTTCCCGTTGTACTTGCTTCTCAAAAATCGCGTGAACCGCTAATGAATGAGTTGTTAGAACAGGAACCCGAACACATGTTGCAGAAACTTTTAGGCTGGGCATCCCGAGAATTTTCCGAGATTCATTACGAACTTTAAGCTCCTCAGAGGAATAGCCTCCCTCTTTAAGTGAACCCGCCCAAGGGACAACATTTAGAGCAAGAGGTTTAGGAAATGGCCCATTATCTTTAATGAATTCTTTTGAGTCATTTGCAGTATCACCTACATTAGTTCCAGCAACAGCAGCTATCTGAGCACGCAAAGTATCAATTCCAGATTGCCCTGCACCTGATGCTGCTTGGTATGAAGCTACAACTAATTCTTTTAAGCCAAATTCCTTATTTAGCGCGCCCATTGCGACAATCATCGAAAGAGTCGTGCAATTCGGATTTGAAATAATTCCCTTTGGGCGTTTCTTCGCATCATCTGGATTTACTTCTGGAACTACCAGTGGCACTTCTACATCCATACGAAATGCGCCAGAATTATCGACTACTACCGCGCCGCGAGATACCGCGATCGGTGCCCACTCAGCGCTGATCTCATCTGGAACATCGAACATTGCAATATCAATTCCATCAAATGCTTCGGGTGAAAGCGCAACAACTGTTAACTCTTCACCGCGGCAGAGTAGTTTCTTGCCTGCGCTTCTTGCTGAGGCAATCAATCGAATTTCGCCATAAACATTTTCGCGCTTGCTTAAAATATCTAACATCACAGTTCCAACGGCGCCAGTGGCACCAACTACTGCCAGAGATGGTTTTTTACTCATCGACCAGTTCCCCCATAGACAACAGCTTCAATTTGTGAGGCATCTAAATCAAAAGCGGTATGAGCTGCCCGAACTCCCTTTTCTAGATCTGAAGCGCGGCAAACAATGGAAATACGTATTTCAGAAGTTGAAATCATTTCGATATTTACGCCAGCTTCGGCAAGGCAAGCAAAGAAAGTTGCGGTGACTCCTGGATGTGAGCGCATCCCAGCACCAATTAAGGAAAGTTTACCAATTTGATCATCGTATTGAATTGATTGAAATCCAACTTCACCTTGGATGCGCCGCAATATTGCTGTTGCTGATGCGCCTTCAGTCATTGGTGACGTGAAAGAAATATCGGTGAGCCCTGTTGAAGCGGCAGAAACATTTTGCACAATCATGTCGATGTTGATGTCAGCGTCGGCGATTGATTGAAAGATGCGGGCTGCCATACCGGTTCGGTCTGGAACGCCAACCACAGTTATTTTTGCCTCGCTCTTATCATGGGCGATGCCCGCGATTATTGCCTGTTCCATATCGGCTCCTCCTTCAGGATGATCTCGTACCACCCATGTTCCTTCGTTATTTGAAAATGATGAACGTACATGAATTGGCATGTCATATCTTTTGGCGTACTCAACACATCGAAGGTGCAAAACTTTTGCTCCCGAAGCCGCGAGTTCTAGCATTTCATCGTATGTGACGGTTTTTAATTTTGTCGCTGCTGGAACCACTCGTGGGTCAGCTGTAAAAATTCCGTCGACATCTGTGTAAATTTCACAAACATCTGCCTCGAGCGCTGCGGCAAGTGCAACAGCAGTTGTGTCAGATCCGCCGCGGCCAAGAGTTGTTACATCCTTAGTATCTTGGCTAACTCCTTGGAAGCCGGCAACAATTGCAATTGCGCCTTCCTCTAGCGCCTCGGTAATTCTTGATGGCGTTACATCGATAATTCGAGCACGGCCATGGGTTGAAGTTGTTATAACGCCAGCTTGTGAACCCGTGAAAGATCGCGCTTCGTTGCCTAAGTTTCCGATCGCCATTGCGAGAAGGGCCATTGAAATTCGCTCACCTGCGGTAAGTAGCATGTCGAGTTCGCGACCATCTGGCATCGGTGATACTTGATTAGCGAGATCCATTAATTCATCAGTGGTATCTCCCATTGCCGAAACAACGACAACCACTTGGTGGCCAGCACGTTTAGTGGCCACAATGCGGTTGGCGACTCGCTTAAGCCCTTCGGCATCAGCAACGGATGAGCCGCCGTATTTCTGGACAATTAGCCCCATTAGTGACTCCGCCCATAAATCTGTTGAAAGACCATGGGATAAATATCCACCATAACTTTGCATTGGTGAAAGTAACTTTTGGTTTATCTCAAATAATGATACTTACCAGCGTGTCGAATAGTGAGACAAATCTGGTTTTGCAATTATTTTAACTATCTAGCGTTCTTCGCCCTTCAAATGCCCGACCAAGTGTTATTTCATCGGCATATTCCAAATCCCCGCCAACTGGCAAACCCGAAGCTAATCTGCTGACCTTCATCCCAAGCGGTTTTAATGCCCTGGCTAAATAAGCTGCGGTTGCTTCACCTTCAAGGTTTGGGTCGGTCGCAATAATGATCTCTTGAATTTCGGTTGAGGCCAGCCGAACCATAAGTTCGCGAATTCGCAGATTTTCTGGACCAATGCCATCGATTGGCGAAATTGCGCCACCAAGCACATGGTACTTACCGCGAAATTCTCGAGTCTTCTCAATTGAAATGACATCTTTACTCTCTTCAACAACACAGATCGCTGTTTGGTCACGACGTGGATCGCGACAGATTCGACATAGCTCTTCCTCTGTAATATTTCCGCACTCGGTACAAAACTTAACTCGCTCTTTCACGGTTCGCAGTGCATCAGTAAGGCGAGAAATATCTACTCGCTCAGATTGAATAATATGGAAAGCAATCCGTTGTGCAGACTTTGGCCCAATGCCCGGTAGGCGCCCAAGTTCATCGATTAGGTCCTGAATGGCTCCCTCATACATGCGTGATTACTCCTTATTAGTTTCGCTAATAATTTGTGCACCAAGTTCGCGCATCAAAAGTTCTTGACCTGATAATTGATCCGCATCGCTCGGATCTTCTGCTACCCGGAAAGAGGGCGCTGAAGTATTCGCGGTTGCATCAACGACACATTCAATTTTTAAATCTAACCCCGTTACATCAATGAATGCGCTACGTAAAATTTCATCGCTGCCAGAACGAATAAATGAATCGCGGGCCCCGGCATTGACAATGCCAATGGTGATCGCTTTATCATCTACAGCCAGAACGTGTGCGCTGGAACTGAGAAGAGACCAGGTAAGTCTGCGCCGCTTCTTAACATTTTCAATTATCTCTGGCCAAAATCTGCGCAACGCTGCGGCATCAATCGGCCCAGTTGGCTTATTGGCACTTGGCGTAGGAGCTGCAGCACGAATCGGAGCTTTAACTTCTTCTTTTACTTCGGCAGGGTCTTTCTTGCCCACTTCAGATTTAGCTACCTGTTTTGTTTCAAGTTTGGTTTCAGGTTTTGTTTTATTTACAACCGTGTTCTGTTTTGCCGCTGGCTGGGTAGTAGCAAGTGGCGCTCCAGAATTACTAATGTCTTGCACGCGCTCTAATCTTTCAATTCTCGAAATTAAACTTACATCATCTCCGCCAGGCAAAAGTATGCGCCCACAAATGAGTTCAAGCATTAGCCTAGGTGCTGTAGCGCCCCGCATTTGAGTTAATCCTGCTGCGACAATATCAGCGCTTCTAATTAGATTTGCAGTGCCAATTAGCGTGGCCTGGGTGCCCATTCGTTGTAATTGATCTTCTGGAATCTCGCGCAATATTTGGCTAGCGCTCTCTTCAACAGCTCCGACAATAATTAAATCTCGAAGTCGTTCTAAGAAATCTTGGGTAAAACGTCGAGGGTCATGTCCTGATTCGATTACTCGATCAATCGCTTTGAATAGCGTTCCACCATCACGGGCTGCTATTGCATCAATAGCTTCGTCTAGTAAGGCGCCGTCGGTGTATCCCAATAATTGAATTGCAATTTCATAGGTAACACCTTCTTTGCCAGCACCTGCAAGTAGTTGACCAAGCACTGATAACGCATCTCGAACCGAACCACCAGATGCTCTAACTACTAATGGGATTACACCTTTTGCAACTTTAACGCCTTCAGAAGCACAAACTTTTTCCAAGTGTGTTGCTAAGACCCCAGGTGGAACTAAACGAAAGGGATAGTGGTGGGTGCGAGATCTAATTGTAGAAATTAATTTTTCGGGTTCAGTTGTTGCAAAAATAAATAACACATGAGGTGGTGGTTCTTCAACAACTTTTAATAGGGCATTTGCCGCTCCCGGCCCAAGTTGGTGTGCTTCATCGATTATGTAAATTTTGTAACGCGAATTTACTGGTGCAAAAAAAGCTTTATCGCGTAATTCGCGAGCATCGTCAACTAGCCCATGAGTTGCGGCATCCAATTCAATAACATCAAGTGACCCGGGGCCATTAGCAACTAAATCTTTACATGATTGGCATTCACCGCAAGGATCTGGAGTTGGTCCTTTTTCGCAGTTTAGTGATCTAGCCATAATGCGAGCGCTTGAAGTTTTTCCGCAACCGCGTGGTCCCGAGAATAAATATGCGTGATGAATTTTTCCAGATTCGAGTGCATTTGAAAGTGGTTCAGTAACGTGCTCTTGTCCGATAACTCCGCTAAAAGTTGATGGGCGATATTTACGATATAAAGCTAGTGACACTGAGCGCCCTCTCCACTTGTCGTTCCTTTTCTTAAATGATCTGTAATTCCCGTCAGTTCCTAAAATTTAGGACCCTTCGCGCACCCGCTAGAGCGGACCTACCCTTGCTGCCTTCCAGCCCTGGGGGAGTTCAGTACGGTGGCGCCGCACGAAGGATCTGTGGGTAATCATAGTTATTGCAGCCGATAGGCTCACCCCCTCGGGAGGATTCGCATAGCGGCCGAGTGCGCACGCTTGGAAAGCGTGTATAGGGCAACCTATCGAGGGTTCAAATCCCTCATCCTCCGCCAGATTTACTTACTCTATGGATAACCAAGAGGGCTTG
>CALEGP010000032.1 GCA_937876245.1 uncultured Actinomycetes bacterium
CAGCAGCCAAAATTGCAATTGCAACAAGATTTCCCAGTATTAAATCCCAGGTTGGCAAAACACTATTGGTCGGAAAATTGGAATTCTTTGGTCCTGTGATCACTGGATAACCAAAAGCAGGGTGAACTGTGTAATCAACTTCACTTGAGCCGTCAAAATTGCCGGTCACTGAAATCACAATAACATCAGCCCTTTTCTTGCGAAGCTCTTCATAACTCAGATGATCATTAGAAGTGAGATTAGTTAGAAATATCCCAGAACCTTCACCCGGCGCTGTTATTAGGTTAGAGATTAATTCTCTGCCTTTTTCGTTTTTCATGTCCACTTGAATTGATTTCTTTGAACGGTTTAAGCCAGCCCAAAAGAGTGATGCCTGGGACTTCGTTATTGGCCAACGATTGAAATCAAGTCCTCCTCCGAGAGGGTCAAAGCGAATTACCTCTGCACCCAGTTGAGCCAAAGTGAGGCCGCCCAGGGGAGCGGCCACAAAAGCCGAACCCTCAATAACTCTTAAACCAGAAAGAATCGGTAGTGCGGAAGCCATATTTATGACATTCGCCCTTCGATCGGGCCAGATTTTGGAGTAGGGAAATAATTCTGACCAATCCCAGAGGCTCTTTTTGGGATCATGACACTTCTGAACCAAGTCACAATTTCGACACCATCTTGGTTTAACCCTCTGGTGAACATCGAAATTATTCCCATATCTGGTTTAGAAGCGGACTCGCGGACATCTGTACAAATACTCTCTGCATACAAAGTATCTCCAACATAAACCGGGTGGGTGAGTTTAATATCTGCCCAGCCCAGGTTAGCCACTGCATTTTGACTCATATCAATGACAGAGATTCCTAGAATAATTGCAACGGTGAGACCAGAATTAACAATTATCTTTCCGTTTGAGACGGGATTGGATAGAGCAAGATGAGCGTTAAAATGATTTTGATTGGTATTACAAGTTAATTGCGTGAACCATGTGCAGTCGGTCTCGCTTATAGTACGGCCGAAAGGATGCTCATATGAATCTCCAACAACAAAATCCTCATAAAATCTACCTAGTAGAGCTTTGTGTTTAGCCATTATTATCTCCATTCATTGGAAGCTTCAAACCAGCAGCGATACCTTTTGAATAAATCATTTCAGCCATTTTCCTTGTTGCCTCATCAATCATTTTACCTTCATAGAGAAAAGCACCAGCGGACTTTTCTGATCCAGCAGATTGATTAAAGTGCGCCATAATTTTGCAAGATTTTTCAAAAACCTCTTGAGAGGGCGTAAAAATTGAATTTACAAGCTCAATTTGTGATGGGTGAATCACCCACTTTCCGTCGTAGCCAATTGAAGCTGATAACTGGGACCTAAGTTTTAGCCCAGACTCGTTGCCAAGGTCACTAAATGGACCATCAATTGCTAATAAGCCATTTGCTCGTGCCGCGGTTAGTATTGAGAACAAGACGTGGTGATAAGCATCTTCGCCTGGATAATTGACGGGATTCTCACCGATATTCAAAACCTGCATCCCCATATTTGCAGCAAAATCTCCAGGACCGAAAATTAGGGATATCGTGCGCGTGCATGCACTTGCAATTTCGGCAACATTTATTAGCCCACGCGCTGACTCAATTTGAAGTTGAATTTTTGTTTGATTAACCAATCCTAAAGAAAGTTCCAATTCGGTCAATCTGTGACAAATTTCCTTTACTTGCTCTGGAGCCTCAATCTTAGGGATAATTATCGAGTCAAATTTGGAAGATGCTTTTGAAATGATTTGTTCAATATCTTCGAGCCCTGTAAGTTGGTTTTGTTCATTTACTCGCACAGCCACCGAAGATGAGTTAAAACCACCCTTATTTAATTCAATTATTACTAGAGATCGAGCTGCTTCCTTTTCTGAGGGGGAAACAGAATCTTCTAAGTCCAAAAATATTTCATCTGGATTTAAAAGTCGTGCTTTTTGAATCATTTTTTCACTGGAGCCAGGAACCGCCAGGACACTTCTCTTAGATAAGAAACTACTTTTTGTCATCAAGTTCCCTTTTAATTTCTTGATTATGCTGACCTAATTTCGGACCAGCTGAAACAATTTTGCCAGGCGTCTTGGAAAGCCGAGCCACTAAATTTTGCATGAGAATCCCGTCTACCTTTGTGAAGCTTTCTCTAGCAATAAAATGTGGGTCTTCAATAACTTGTTGCATGTTATAAACTGGAGCGATTGCTGCATCTGCAGCTTCAATGGTTTCAATCACTTCTTTAGATGTTCTGGATCCGATCCACCTACTTGTTAATTCTTCAAGAGCTTCTCTATTCTCAAAACGAGATTGGAAGGATGTGAACCGGGGATCGCCTCCCCCTCCCACGGTTTCTATAAGCCGCTTAGCCACAGTTTCTGCTGAAGCAGAAAGTGCTACCCAAACTCCATCAGAGCACTTGTATGTTCCGCGTGGAATTGAATATGGAATGCTTGAACCAAGTCGTGGTTGCAGGTAGCCAAGTGAATCCCATGCTGCTGGAAGTGGACCCATTATCTGTAAGACTGAGTCAACGAGATCAATATCTACAATTTGTCCTTGTCCGGTTAATTTTGCGTGATAAATCGCAATCATGGCTGAGAAAGATCCCACTAAAGCAGTCACCTCATCGGTTAATGCAATGGGTGGCAACAGTGGACCCCCATCAGGTTCACCTAAAAGTGAAGAAAGGCCTGAGAGAGCCTCCGCAATTGTCGCAAAGCCAGGCTTTTGTGAATACGGACCTGTCTGCCCGAAGCCAGACACTCTCAAAACTACTAATTTAGGATTTCTTGATATCAATTGCTCAGGATCAAGCCCGAGTTGCTCTATTTTTCCTGGTCGCATGTTCTCTATCAATAAATCTGCAGAATCAATGAGTTTTTTCAGAATAGAAAGATCTTCATCATTTTTTAAATCCAATACGAGTGAGCGCTTTCCACGATTGACTAATTTCCACCAGAGTGAATCAGTTTCACCCGGCTCAGTCCAACCCATAGATCTTGTGGAGTCCCCAGCAGGCCTTTCAATTTTAATTACGTCAGCTCCGTAATCTGCAAAATACTTCGCTACCCCTGGGCCAGCCACCACTGTTGATAAGTCAATAACTTTGAGGCCTAGAAGTGGTCCCGCATGTTCTTTAGATGTCATTAGGCAGTCCTATGTAAAGGCACAAGGAATGCACGCTCGAAAGTACATACCAATTCAGAATTCTGATTTATCCCCGAGGTCTTAACACTTACGATTCCTTGACCTTCTTTTGATTTTGAAAGCCTCTTCTCTAAAATCTCGGTAGAAGCGTAAATAGTGTCACCATGAAAAACGGGTAACAGATGCTTAAGTTCTTTAACACCCAAACTTACAATTGCTTTTCCTGAAATATCGGCCACGGACATTCCTGTTAATAATGCATAGATATAGGTACCGACAACAATATTTTTGCCTTGTGGCATCTCCAAATTGGCATAGTGAGAATCAACATGAAGTGGGCTACCAGCCATCGTTAGCATGCAGTAGAGATGATCTTCGGACTCGGTTATTGTTTTCCCTGGCCAATGGCGGTAAATGTCCCCGACCTCAAATTCATCATAAAAGCGCCCATACCGATCAGCTCGGGCATCAAATTCACGTGTCATAGCCGATCCTTGCCCTTAGTCCTTGAAGTTCTTGACCATACCTTAAACCTAGCCCTCTTTTTAGTCAATCGGTTGACTAAAAAGAGGGCTAGGTTTACTTTTGATTCATGAGCGCCTCAACCATTGCCAGCATAAGCGTCGCCACAGTTGCTGGGGAACTTCCTGCACCAGTTGTTTTTGGTGATTGGATTATGAAAACAAGAGAGTATGTGGTGGTCCGAGTAACTCTAAATTCAGGAATAGAGGGCTGGGCATTTACCCTTACGCGTGATGGCGCGGTAGCTGAGCAAATCCGAAAGACATTAAAAAATATCTACTTGGGAACAAATGCTGAAGATGTTGAAAAAACATACACAACCGCATTACGCAGAAGTTTGGCCTCACATTCTGCTGGGCTGGGCCTGAGAGCCTTATCAATTCTAGATTTGGCTACTTGGGATGCACGTGCAAAGCAGTCAAACCAGTCCATTTCAAAACTACTTGGTGGAACTCTTGAGCCAATGCCGGCTACAGCGATCATTGGATATCCACCTGCAAATATGGGGGGCGTTGAGGTATTTGAACAAGTAAGCGAACTTTACAAAAAGGGTTGGCGTAGATTCAAAGCACCGGTGGGTACAAATAATCTGTCAACCGCTGAACGGTTACTGGCAGCACGCAAGGCAGCTCCAGATGCGTGGATTGGTTGCGATGCTGCTTGGATTTTTGATGATGTCGATTCTGCGTTGGGTTTACTGAATCTATTAGGGGATGTTAATTTAGGCTGGTTTGAAGATGTTTTTCCACCAGGAAATGCTCAAATAGTTGCCGAGCTTCGAAAACAAACCAAAATCCCAATTGCCATGGGCGATGAACAAGGAGGAATTTATTACCCAGAATCCTTAATTGCAAAATCTGCTGTTGATGTTGTACGCATTGATTTGACCTGTATGGGCGGAATTACAGGGGGGAAGAAAATAGTAAAACAGTGTCTTGATTCAAAAATAGATTTTGCGCCACACATGTTTGCACATGTCCATAGTCAAGTTTTTAGTGCTTGGGGCCATACATCAGTGCCAATTGAATGGGGAGTTCCTTGGACTGGAGTAGATCCTTACGCAGACAGCCTTTGCCAACCTCAAATCTTAACGGGTGGCAAAATGAGTCCACTTCCAGAAGAGAATGGTTTTGGAAATCTAGTAAACAAGGATTGGATTCACTCGCAACAATTTGATGATCCGGACGGAATTTTTAGTTAAATTTCGGGAAATAGCCTCTTTACAATCTCCTCTGGCACTGCACCGATTCTTGAAAGTATAGGTTTTCTCTTCTCAAAATTTATAATCGTGGAAACTATTCCTGAAATCTTTCCAGCGTCCAATATGTATTCAACGCCATCTTTAATCTTTAAACTTATGTCTTTGGTGGTGAGCGGTAAACCAAGTCCCGGGATTGCCGCAGCAGCGACCACACAAGGCCCAGATATCTCAAGTAACTTCTTTACATTTTGATTTATCGGAATATTTACCGCAACTAGTTCCTTAAATCCATTTGCATTTACTCGCATAGATTCATCTCGAGGAAGCACTAATGTCAATTGTCCAGTCTGAATGTACTCCTTGATTTCCTGACTAAAGCTAGGAATAGTCACTTCACCATCCATTTGAGAAATTGAAGAAAAAATCATTGAAAGAATGTATTCCTCTGAATTTTCCCTTAGAAGATTCAAATCGGTAATAGCCGAGGCATTTTGCGCATCACATGCGATTATGTAGCCAGAAGTTGCCGGTAAAACAACCAAGCGCCCAGCATGTATGGCGGCTGAAACCTCTGTAATCGTTTTACTGCTAATTGATTTCTTAGCAATAGACCTGGTAATGCCCAAAATTCCTCGAATCAACATTAATAGGGCTATTCCTTATAGCCTCTCTTATATTACAATCCCAATGCATGAATGAATAGGTGAAACTGAGGGCAAAAAGAGACCATGGCAAAAAGCGAAAAAGCGAGTGATGTAAAGCAAGCACGTGCAACCATTAGAGACGTCGCGCGAATTGCAAAAGTTGACCCAAGCCTTGTGTCTCGGATTGTTAATAATGATCCTAAAGCAAGCGCATCTCCCGCAACACGTCAGCGTGTTTTGGATGCAGTACAAGAATTAGGCTACCGTGCCAATTCAGCTGCAAGAATGTTGAAAACTGCTCGTACTCAGATGATTGGCCTATTACTGCCCGATTTAGCTAACCCAATGTATTCCGCAATAATTAATGGAGTAGAGCAGCGCTGTAAAGAACTTGGATATGGAATTTTGATTGGTGACCATGCTGAGGGAGATTCCGAAAAGACTTTTACAGATTTACTTGAGCGTGGGCAAGTTGATGGACTTTTGATTGCTTCAGGCACCTTGTCGGATACTTTCCTGAAAAAGGAAATTTTGGATCACTATAAATCTGTTGTGGTGGTCAATCGCCGTGTCAAAGGAGTATCAGCCAGCGTTACTGTCAATGATGAATTAGGAGCATCACTAGCTGTTGATCACCTGGCCCAATTTGGAGCCAAATCAATTGCTGGAATATTCGGCCCACCAAATATAGATACAACACAAAGACGCCGAAAAGGTTTCGAAAGCGCAGCCATAAGAAATAAGCTTAAGCAGATAGTGATTGAGGGAGATTCTTGGGGTATGGAAGCAGGTAGAAAGGCAGGTCTTGAGTTACTAACAAAGAAGGTAAGACCTGATGTAGTTTTTGTATCAACAATCATGATGGGAATTGGATTCATTCGAGCGGCACACGAATTAGGCATACGAATCCCCAATGAAGTGAGGGTCGCAGCCCTTCACGATAGTGATATTGCAAATTATTTGACCCCATCTTTAACAACCATTCATTTACCTACAGTAGAGATGGGGAGCCAGTCTGTGGATTTACTCCTGAGGATTATTGGTGGAGGAATGCCTGGACATCTGATCGTGGATACCCCCCCAGTGTTGGTGGTGCGCGATTCGAGCGCCAAACCTAAGCGGCAAATAGTTTAGGTCAATCGGTTGACTAACATATCCGCCTCCCATAGCCTTAGTGCGCCCGAAAAGCTCTGAACAGGGGGGATAAAAGTTGGCCCAGATTACTAAAGCGCATCACACAGGAATCTCTGTTAGGTCGTTGCGAGAATCAACCAAATTTTATAAAGAGCTTCTCGGGTTTGAAGAGGTTTTTACTTGGAATCCGCAAGCAGAATACATTGGTGTGCTTACTGGCTATCAAAATGTCGATCTCAACGCAACGATTCTAAAAATGCCAGGTGTGGATGTTTTTCTAGAACTTCTAGAGTACGGAAATGTTGATTTGAAAGATATTGACCATGGGAATGCCAATCCAGGTATTGCGCATATTGCTTTTTTTGTTGATGATGTTGATGAGTGGTATCGAGAGTTAACGGAAAAAGGTGTAAAGAGTGTTTCAGCTCCAGTGACACCGACCATTGGACCAAATAAAGGTGGGCGTGCGATTTATATGATTGATCCTGATGGTGTACGGGTGGAGTTAATTCAAAGTTCAAAATCTTTTGGCGAGTATAAGGGCGAATGACATTATGGAATTTATGGTTTTGATAAAGAATACTTACCCTGCAGACGGGGATAAAGAGATATTAGCTTCTTTGACTAAAGCGGAGAGCTTGCGTGCAAGTGTTTTGGCTTCAGAGGGCATAATTGTGAAAATATGGCGACGAACCGGTCAGAAATCAAATGTGGGTATTTGGGTTGCACCCGATGCCACTCAACTTCATGCCGCAATTTCAAGCTTGCCATTTTTTCCTTGGTTAGAAGTTGAAATTTGGCCTTTGGCAGAACATCCAAATGATCCTAAGAGATATGGTGCAATTAAATGACCGTTATGCGAACACGACAAGCCGTAATTGAGGCACTTTCAGATGAAATGGAAAGTGACCCAAACGTATTTCTGATGGGCGAAGATATTGGATCTGGTGGTCCATTTAAAGCAACGGAAGGCCTTATTGAAAAATTTGGTGAATCTCGAGTAATTGATACACCAATTTCTGAAATGGCTTTTCTGGGTGCAGGTGTAGGAGCAGCGGCTATGGGGATGCGCCCTGTGGTTGAGATGATGTTCATTGAGTTCATTGGTGTGGCGTTAGATCAACTTACGACTCAGGGAGCCTTTTTTAGATATCTGTCCCGAGGCGCTTATCAAGTACCGTTAACGATCCGAGCAGCTGCAGGTGCAGGCATGGGATTTGGTTGTCAGCATTCACAAATTTTAGATCAATGGTTTAGGGGCAATGCGGGAATAAGCCTTGTAATTCCTTCAAATCCACAATCTATGTATGGACTTCTCAGAAGCGCTATTAGAAGCAACGATCCTGTTGTGATTCTTGAGCATAAAGGTCTTTATGGTGAGAGAGGTGAAGTAATTACGGGTGAGGCTGGAATAGTTCCTATTGGCCAAGCACGTAAAGTGACTGAAGGTTCAGATGTAACAATTGTCGCGATTGGAAGCACAGTTTTAACTGCCAAAGCGGCACTTGATTCTCAATCCGAATGGTCTGCAGAGATTATTGATTTACAAACTTTGATTCCTTGGGATAAGTCATCTGTAATGAAATCAGTTGCAAAAACCGGCAGACTTGTTGTTGTAGAAGAGAGTTCATACTCCGGCGGGTGGGGTGCTGAGATTTGTTCTGAAGTTGTATCAAAATTGTGGGGCCAATTGAAAAGTCCTCCTCACAGAATTACATCACCAGATGCGCCAATCCCATATGCCCAAGAACTTGAAAAGAGATATTTACCAAGTTCAGTGTATGTCGTAGCTCAAATTAATGAGCTGTTAAAAACGGGCAAAAGCCCCGCCGCTTGGTGGGAAGGAGCAAAATAATGGTTACATCACTCTCACGCAGAGGCCAGCTAAACACTGAAATTGGCCGCTTAGAGCGAATGTTAGAGATACGTGCCGTAGAAGAGAGTATTCAGACTCTTTATAACGACGGACATGTGCGCGGAAGTACTCACTTAGCAAATGGTCAAGAGGCAGTTTCAGTTGGAATCGCAAGTGTCTTGAGGCCAACGGATGTTGTGACTTGTACATATCGCGGACATGCTGCAGCCCTTGCTTTAGGTGTCACACCCGAAGGTGTTCTTGGTGAAATTTGTGGGCGAGTCATCGGATGCTCCGGTGGAATCGGTGGCTCAATGCACTTGATGGATGCAAGTGTTGGACTGATGCCAACATTTGCAATCGTTGGAGCTGGGTTACCAGTTGCAGCAGGAGTTGCTCTTGCGGCAAAGTTGAAAAAAAATGACTCAGTTGCTCTAACAATCTTTGGAGATGGATCAACAAATATTGGTGCATTCCATGAAACGCTTAATATGGCAAGTATATTCAAGCTGCCTGTCATATTCGTGATTGAAAACAATCTCTATGGCGAATACACACGTATTAATCTCAGTACGCCAATAGAAGATTTGGCTGACAGGGCTGATTCATATGCAATGCGCAAGGAAATAGTGGATGGGCAAGATGTTGACGCTGTTATTAAAGCAATTCAATCAGCAGTAGATTTTGCTCGGGCTGGGAATGGTCCTTCGCTTATTGAGGCTAAGACTTATCGTTACAGTGGGCATTCAAGATCTGATCCAGCTACTTACCGCACACCTGGTGAACTCGATGAGTGGAAAAAAAGAGATCCCTTAGATATAACTGCAAACAAACTGATTGCAAAAGGTACCTTGAGTCAGGCTGACCTCGAAAAAATGAAATTAGATATCGCGGCTCGAGTCACCAAAGCTATAGAGACCGTTTTAGAAAGTGATGGCCCAGACTTGAGCACACTTATGCAACACGTGAGTGAGAAAGGGTAATCAAGGAAAATGAGTGATTCTGAAGTAGTTCCTAGCGGATATGCCTCGACTCTTTTTGATTTAAAGGATCGAGTGGCAGTGATTACTGGTGGCGGTAGCGGTTTAGGGGCCGCTATCGCTATCGGCTACGCACAAGTGGGCGTAAAGGTAGCGCTATTAGATGTCAATAGTGAAGGAATGCTGGAAACAGAATCAATTATTAATGCTCAGGGTGGTGTTGTGAAGAGTTTTATGTGTGATGTAACCTCAAAAGAAGATCTGACATCGACTTCATTAGAGATTTTAAAGAGTTTTTCTCGAGTAGACATCTTGGTCAATAGTGCAGGATCAGCCTTTCGATGCCCGGCAGAGGATTTTCCTGAAGATAAATTAGATTTTATTCTAAATCTAAACTTAAAAGGAACATACCTAGCTGGACAAGTTTTTGGAAACATTATGCTAAGACAACAAAAAGGAAGCATTATAAATATTGCTTCAATTGGTGGCTTTAATGCATATCCACTCGCAAGTGCATATTTAGCATCCAAGGGTGGTGTTGTTCAGTTAACAAGGTCTTTTGCTTTGGAGTGGGGATCTAGAGGGGTTAGGGTAAACGGTATTGGCCCAACTTTAATGGATTCTCCTCTGACTAAAAAAGCTGCCACAACTACATCAGTCACAGCGGATTTCATTAAAGGAAGAATGCTTAGAGATCGCTTAGGTTTACCACGGGAGTTACTTGGAGCTGCAATATTTTTGGGAAGCGATGCATCTCTTTTAGTTAATGGTCACACAGTAATGTGTGATGATGGATATCTGATTGCCTAAGATATGAAAATAGCAAATGTAAGCGTCGCAACAATTAACCACATATTGCCTGTGCCGATTATCTACGGCAATTGGATTATGGATCATCGAGAATTTGCGCTTGTCCGCGTGGATTTAGAAGATGGCACTGCGGGATTTGCTTATGGCTTAACTCGAGATGGACCGATAAGTGCAATTGTACATCGCTCGATTGCGCCCTGTTATGTAGGTAGAGAACTTACTGATCCAAGTGACTTATTTTATGGAGCGCTTTGGACAAATCATGCAGTTCACGCTGCAGGAATAGGGATGCGTGCTCTTTCTCTAGTTGATATTGCTTGTTGGGATGCATTTGCACGAATTACCAATAAATCATTTCAAGCATTACTAGGAGGTGAACTTTGTGACCTACCTGCAACTGCAATAGTTGGCTATCCACCCACCATGCAACCCGAAGAGCTTGCCGGGCAGATTAAAGATTTACAGAAACGAGGATGGAATAGATTCAAAATTCCTATTTCTCCTGATCTAGAACTTTCTGAGTCACGTTTAAGAGCGGCACGAGAAGCTGCACCAACTGATTGGGTGGGCTTTGATATAAATATGGTCTTAAGAACAAGTGAGGCTGTGCTTGATTTTGAAAAACGGATTAGAGATTTAAAGCTTGGGTGGATAGAAGATGTTGTCCCACCAGGTGATGCTGGAATGGTAGCTAGAGTAAGAGCGGGTTCGAAAACTCCCGTTGCAATGGGTGATGAGCAAGGTGGCTCCTATCATCCAGAAGCACTTCTGACCGCAGGTGCTGTGGATGTAATCAGAGTAGATGCAACGACCAACGGCGGAGTGACCGGCTTAAAGAAGTCACTAGAACGTGCGCGTAATGCACAAGTTAAAGTTTCACCGCACATGTTTCCGCATTTGCACTCACGCCTCCTTCCTATTTTTGGCTTCAAAGATGTACCGATTGAGTGGGGAATCCCAGGAACCGGTGTGCACCCGATGGATGATGGTCTAGAGCAACCCGTAATTGAAAATGGAATGATGAAACCCCTTACGACCACCGTGGGATTAGGCAAGTTGGTAGATTACGAGTGGATAACGGCGCAGCAGGTTACTGATCAGTTAGGCGCGCTAGAACAAATTCCCCGAGCGTGCCTTAAGTAGAACTACCCGAAAAACCCTCAAATCTCTCTGGTCAAACGCTTGACTTGGCTGTTTCGCAGGTCTAATTTTCATTTACAACAAGCTTGTCAGTTTCACCCCGGAAATTGGCCGCTCAAGTTATCGCACAATTAACCTCAGACATAGGAGCGAAAATGAAGGATCAAGTCGGAGCAAACGCCACAGACAGTGGCGTCAATCGTAGAGATTTCCTTAAAGTTGGAGCCACTGCGGCAGCAGTTGCAGGTGCAAGTTCTGTGGGTATGGCTGAATCAGCTTCTGCAGCTTCATACAACCCTAAGAAATTTGCAGGCACTACTGTAAAAATCTTATTGGTGGATGGTGAAAGAGATCAAGAAGGCATTAAAGATAAGATCTCCAAGATTAAAAAGACACATGGAATAAAAGTCGAAGTTACTGCATTAGCACTCGGTGCGCAGCTCGAAAAGATTCAATCTGTACTTCGTGCGTCAACTTCAGAGTATGACATTATTGACAACTTAGGTTTTACAGTCTCAGGTGTTGTCGGTGGAGGTCTCTTCACAAAATTAAATAACTACATTGCAAATAAGGAACTAACGCCATCTAATTACAATTACCCAGCAGATTTTCCTGCAGGCCAACTAGATTATACAAGTCGCTATGACGTTGCTAATAATAAATTTGGTGGTAAAGATGTTTACTTAATTCCTGGAATCCACTCTGGTTCAGTAATTATGTTCTATCGCAAAGATTTGTTAGCTGCTGCAGGAATACCTGTTCCAAAAAATTGGGATGACTATATTGACGCAGCACGTAAGTTAAATACTGGCAAAATCTCAGGCACAACAATGATTGCAGCCAACGATGTTTCGCTCATTTTGGTTGATTGGTATGCACGCTTTGCTTCAATGGGTGGAAAGTTAATGTCTGGAACACCAGGAGCAAAGAATTACAAGCCAAATCTGACAGGGGCTACAGCTGTTCGTGCAGTCCAACATATGATCGATTGTGCAGAAGTTTCACCTAAGGGTGTCGGTTCCTTTGGTTTTACTGAGTCAGTTGACGCTTTCTCTCGCGGTGATGTTGCACTTATGCTTTGCTGGTCAACGATTGCTGGTTCTGCATTTAACCCAGCAACCTCAAAGGTCGCTTCAAAAATAGGTGCTGTACAGATTCCAGGTGACGCAAATACATCTGGTCGTCCAATTCGCGGTGGTTGGGGGCTAGGAATTCCTAAGAACCTTCCAAAGAAGCGCAAGGATGCAGCGTGGATGGTAATGCAATACATCACAAGCGCTTCATTTGATAAGTTCCAAATGGCCAATTACCAAACCGATCCAAATCGACGCAGTACATATGCTGATGCTGCACTAAACAAGAAGTATCCATATTTGAAAGTGGCGGGACAGGCCATGGAAAATGCAAAGATGCTCGATGTTGCTTTAATTCCTGAATGCTTCGAATTAGTCGGTGAAGCAGCTCGAGAATTCAATTTAGCTATCGTTGGCAGCCAGACTGCTAAGCAGGCATGCGCTAATGCTCAAGCCTCATGGGAAAAAATTCTCAAGCGCGCTGGACATCTAGCATAAAAAACTAAGGCAGTTGACGGGCTCTCCATTATTCGGGGAGCCCGTCAACTACTTATAATTGAAAACTGAGGGATGACTAAAATTTCAAATTCAAAAAGTTTCTTTGAAAAACATGAAACTAAAACTCTAATTGGCCCAGCAATTGTTTATCTAGGGCTATTTTCAGTATTTCCTTTACTCTACAGCCTCGGAATATCGTTTTTTGAATTTGATCGCGTTGCCGGAAAGTGGAACTTCTTGGGCCTTGGCAACTATAAAGAAATCCTTTCTGATAAAACCTTTTGGAGTGCAATTGTAGTTACGGCAGTTATGGTCGGAATAGCTTTAATAGTTGAAGTTATTGCTGGCGTTTCCCTAGCGATTTTCTTCGGCCAAAAACTAAAGGGGTCAAAATTTGTGAGAGCAATTCTCATCACACCTATGATTTTGAACCCTGTGGTAGTTGGACTCATGTGGAGAGCGCTTCTAAATCCTCAATGGGGACTGTTTAACTGGTTCATAGGGTTGATAGGGATTGATAATCCTCCAATTTGGCTAGCTGATCCAAAATGGACGCTTTGGACACTAATTTTTGTTGATATATGGCAGTGGACACCTTTCATATTTGTTGTTGTATTTGCTAGGTATCAAGCACTCCCGACTGATGTATTTGAGTCTGCGCGCGTAGATGGAGCATCACCACTAAAAATTATTAGATACATAACTTTACCTCTTGTGTCGTCTGCAGTCGTTTTCGCAGCTATATTTAGAGGAATTGATTCATTTAGAACTTTCGATTTAGTTTACGGACTCACTTTTGGTGGGCCAGGTAGATCCACGACCACCCTTAGCTTCTATGCATTTGAAAATGGTTTTGTTTACTACCGATATGGGTTTTCTTCTGCCCTCTCCTACATCATGGTCATTATGGCCACAATCGGATTCACAGTTTTACTTAAATGGATTCCAGTTAGGAGAACACATTAAATGTCAGTTTTCACTAGATTATTTAAGAAAACCGTTTCTTACTTGATATTAATTGTAATTGCTCTAGTTGGAATCTTTCCGATTGCTTACCTTTTCTTACTATCAACCAAACGTAGAATAGATATCGGTGACGTGCCCCCCTCGCTCAAAATCGAATGGGAAGTAGTTGTCGAAAATTACAAAGAAGTGCTTTTTGAGAGAAGCTATATTTTGAGTACGCTAAATTCATTCATTGTAACTTTAATAGTCGTGAGTATTTCTTTAATCATAGGTACACCAGCTGCATACGCGCTCTCTCGTTTAAAAATCAAAGGATCCGAACGTATTTCGAGCACAATATTAAGCCTACGTTTCATGCCTCTAGTTGCCGTTGCATTCCCGATTTTATTGAGCATGCGCTTTTTGAACGTGGCTAATACTCGAATTGGCTTGATAATTCCCTATGTTGCATTTTCTCTTCCACTAGTAATATGGATTCTTATTGGTTTCTTTGATGAAATCCCTACTGAAATTGATGAAGCGGCTGAGATTGATGGAGCAAGCAAGTGGAGAACATTGGTGCAAGTCCTAATTCCGCTTGTCCGGCCTGGAATAGTTGTGGCTGGGATTTTTGCAGCAATATTCATCTGGAATGAATTCCTTGTTGGGATGTACGTTATTGACTCTGAATCATTGAAGACGGTTCCTATCGCAGCTGCGGGATTGATTAGTGCTCAAAGACCAATCGATTGGAATGTTGCAGCGACCGTTGGTGTGGTTACATTAATTCCTCTACTAATAGGATCCATGGCAATACAGAAACACATAGTTCAAGGCATTACTGCCGGTGCAGTTAAATAAGGAGGAGAATAAATGAATAACGAACCAGAACTTCTTGCCGAAGGTTTAGGTTGGGCTGAAGGGCCGGCAGTGCTTTCTGATGGACGAGTCTGCTTTGTTGAGACATATCGGAGCCAAGTTAGTGTTTGGGAGCGTGGGAAAGGCGTATCTAGGTATTCATACACAGCAGGAGGCCCAAATAGTTGTGTAGTTGGCACTGCTGGAGCTATGTACGTTTGCCAAAATGGAGGAACGACTGGGCCATGGCGTGCTGATGAAATGGTCACCCCCTCTATTCAAGTAATTGAAAAAGAAGGCTCCAAAGCCCAGATTATCTGTTCTGAAATTGAAGGCATCAAATTCAATGGTCCAAATGATTTAGTCTTTGGCAAGAATGGAAAACTCTATTTTACTGATCCAGGAACTTATCGACCTAATGACCCACAACCATCTTATTTGTTTGAACTTTCACCAGATGGGTCAGGCAGACTTCTAGCTAAACTTTCACCACCAACTTTCCCGAACGGTATTGCTATTGAAGCCGATGGAAGTGTTGTATGGGCAGAGTCATATACGGGAATGGTTCGTCGACTAAATCCCGACAATTTACAAATTACTGATATTTGTAAATTGCCGGGGGACAAACCAGTTGCCGATGGAATGGCAGTTGCAGCAGATGGACGGTTGTTCGTCACTACAGTAAATGGTGGTGGAATTGATGTTATAAATAAAGATGGCAGCTATGATCAATTTTTGAAGCTAGGAGTTATTCCAACTAATTGCGTTTTTTCAGGTGCAGATCTCTATATGACCGATGCAGGAGTGTTAGCTGATTCTTCTGATCCAAGTATGGGTGGCCAATTGTGGTTACTAAGGGATGTAACAGAGGGCTTGGGAACTTGGCCTGGATCGATTAATCTTTAACTATGTACGCAAAATATCAACATAAAGACATAAAAACTCTTGCCTCTGGAATTGATCACTCTGAGGGACTTTGTGTGGGGCTAAAGGGTGAAATTTACTTAGGGAGCGAATCAGGAAAAATATATCGACTCACTCTTGAGGGGACTTTAGATGTGGTTGCCCAGAGTGCAGCAGGGGGAATTTTACTAGGCTTATCAATTCGAAGTAATGGACATTTACTTGTGTGCGATGCCGCTGCAAAGACAGTTTGGGAAGTTAATTTGGAAAGCCAATCTTGGGAAGTATTCTGTAATTCAGCGGGAAGTGTTGCACTCATTCTTCCAAATTGGGGCTGCTTCTTACCCGATGGCTCATATGTTTTTTCAGACTCTGGAGATTGGAAGAAATCGGAAGGCATAATCGTTAGAGTGGATTCAAGTGGAAAATCAAGTATCTGGTCAGACAAGTGTCCAGATTTCCCAAACGGAATGGCATTAAGTGAAGATGGGCGATCGCTTTACGTACTTGAAAGCACACCAGGGAAGCTAAGTAGTATTTCGATAAACAGTGATTATTCTGCTGGGGAAATTCAAGTTCTGAAACAAATGGATGCAGTTCCTGATGGTGTCACAGTCACAACATCTGGAGCTCTGGTTATTAGCTGCTATCGGCCAGATGTGATTTATTTGTGGGATAAGAAAGGACTATCTGTACTTGCAGAAGATACTGAGGGAACCTTCCTTGCAGCACCTACTAATACAGTACTAACTGGCCCAGATAGGAACCTATTAGTCTGGCCAAACTTTGGACGGTGGGATGTTGCTCAGATTGAAACTGATTTAAGTGGAATACCGTTACTAATATTTTAATGCATGGGCCTTGCTAAAACTTTAATATGTATTAGCATCAGAATATGTCAACTCTAAAGCCAATCGACGTTTCAGCAGGTGAATTTAATGGCCAAGTAGCTTTTGTTACTGGTGCTGCGTCAGGAATGGGAAAAGCAATTACGCTTGATTTGGCGAGTTCAGGTGCGCGGGTGTGGGGTGTTGATACTAACGATGAAGGATTAAATGAATTAAAGGAATTTGCTAAGAAGTCCAATCTAGAAATTTATGCTGTTAAGTGTGACATCTCAAGTCAAAGTGATGTACTTGAGTCTTTTGCAAAAATGAAAAAAGAATTTGGTGAATGCTCCATATTGGTAACTGCAGCAGGCATTGGTCTTTATGTTGATTTTTTAGAGATGACCGATCTAGAAATGCGAAGATTAATAGATGTAAATTTTATCGGTTCAATCTATTGCGCCCAAGTAGCTATAAAGCAAATGAAGCAAATTGGTGGCGGGAAAATAGTTTTTGTATCTTCCGTACAGGCAGAGTTAAGTTTAACGGGGTGTGTAATTTATGCTTCACAAAAAGCAGCCTTAAATTCTGCAGCACGAACTTTAGTGCTCGAAGTTGGAAAAGATAACATTCGAGTTAATACTGTTTCACCTGGAACAATTGACACACCTATGCTGAGACGAGATTTAGCCGGAATGAATACAGAGCAAGCATCTGAGTTTTTACGAAGCGTTCAGGCAGCTAATGCGATTGGAAAGATTGGGACAGCTGAACAAGTCGCGGAAGTGGTTCACTATTTAGTTAGCGATCACTCTTCTTACGTTACTGGAACTGACATAATTGTTGATGGTGGATTCAAAAATCTGAAGAAATTCTAGGGACTTTAGCTGCCTTATTAAAATCTAATAATCTAAGGAAAGCACTCTACTTAGCAGTAGATCTTGCGCGTGCAGCCCGTGCTAAAAATAATGCAAAGACAAGTGCCAAAACAATTCCCGTGTTAACGCCCATTTCCATCAGAGCGCGGTTGAAATATTCGGTTGTCTTCTCTTTCTCCATTGTAAGTGATGCTCCGACTGTGAGGATATGTCGGACAGCGGCAATCACACCGATGATCAAGAAGTTATCCAACTGGAAAACTCCATCAGTAAATCGCACAATCACGGTTCGCATGATTTCTAGGATAATTACAACAAATAAGATGTCATTGATTCCTTGGATCATTCCCAATGGGAAAAAAGGGCGAGTTTCAATAAGGCGCTGCAGGGTGTAACCAGCGGCCAATACGGAAATAACGAAAAGTACAATTCCAAGAAAGCCGTGTAAGAGATCTTCAAGTTTATCGATAAAAGTTACAGGGATAAGTGACTCATCACTTTTGAGTAAACCCTTTACTGACTTGTACTTCATCGTCTCCGCCCTTCAGTGGAATATCTAAGGGTAAATCCAGGCCAGCAATCCCGCACTATTTAGAGCTCAAGGGACCCAAGTGCAATTCTTAGGCTTGGCCTACTACCTCAAGTGGCTTTAAGCAGGGTGCTTTGTTGCATATAACTCGCGTATAGACATCTGCAAATTGCTCAATTAGCCTTCAGCCATATCCACCCACTTTGAGGAGTAATCGTGAAGAAACGTTTTGGAATTTTCGCAGCTGTAGTAATTGCAGCCGCACTTACATTAACTGGCTGTGCCAAGAGTGATTCAGCGACAAGTGATTCTGCTACATCATGTGCAAAGGCAGATCTAGCAACTGTCACGTCAGGCAAACTAACAATTGCAACTGGTGAGCCTGCTTACTACCCATGGATTATTGATGACGC
Source organism: uncultured Actinomycetes bacterium (assembly GCA_937876245.1). Lineage (GTDB taxonomy): Bacteria > Actinomycetota > Actinomycetes > Nanopelagicales > Nanopelagicaceae > AAA044-D11. Next base: position 18,369 of record CALEGP010000032.1, read on the forward strand.
ACCACAGACCGGAAATGGTTTTGAAGGCGCAGTCGCATACGCAGTTGCTATGCAACTCGGATTTACAAATGATGAGGTTGTTTGGGTTCGTACAACATTTGATTCAGCTGTAACCCCAGGAGAAAAGAACTTTGACTTTAACTTGCAGCAATTCTCAATTACAGAAGAGCGCAAGACTGCAGTTGATTTCTCATCTCCTTACTACACGGCCCCACAAGCAATTGTTTCTTTCAAGGGCAGCAAGATCGATGGAAAGACCACTCTTGC
>CALEGP010000033.1 GCA_937876245.1 uncultured Actinomycetes bacterium
AACTACCTAAAGCCCACTAACTACCTAAAGCCCACTAACTACCTAAAGCCCACTAACTACCTAAAGCCCACTATAGGTATGTCTACCCGTTCCCCACACATTTATATACACATAATTGAAAAGGAATGTTGATCCGGCAAATATACATAACCAAGCTGCCTTGCGCCCACGCCAGCCAACGGTTACGCGAGCGTGCAGATATGCCGCATATGCCACCCAAGTAATAAATGCCCAAGTCTCTTTTGGATCCCAACCCCAATAACGCCCCCATGCTGATTCCGCCCAGATTGCTCCGGCTATTACAGCAAAAGTCCAGAGTGGAAATACAAATGCAACCAATCGATAGGTGAGTTGATCCAATGCTTCGAGTGTCGGTAGCTTCAAAGCCCAGACCGGACGGCCACCTTTATTTTCATATCTATCGAGAAGTAAATACGTGGCAGCTATGCAATTAGCCAATAAAAATACTCCGCCAGAAATAATTGCAGCAGAAACATGAATAGCCAACCATGTTGACTTAAGTGCTGGAACAAGAGGAGCGCTAGGTCGGTAAAGAATTGTTATTGCAGTTCCAAGAGTCAAGAGTACGGCGATTGCAACCGGCAACCCAAGCCAACGAATTTTATATCGCCAAAGGGCATAAACATAAGCACTCGTGAAAGCTAGTGCCCCAGTTATGGAGAATTCATACATATTTCCCCATGGCACGCGATGTGCTGAAATTCCTCGGAAGATAACGCCCACAAACAAAAATACTAGAGCTAACACCATCATTACAGTTCCAATATCTCCACTTCGCTTTGTGCGAGTGAAATCAAATTCTGTTTTATCTTCTAAATTTCGTACTGAAAAAGCTACTTCGACGGCGTGTGAAAAGAAGGCAAGCGTAAATAGGACCATCGCCGAATAAATTGCATAATTAGATAGGTAAGCAAAATTTGTGGAGGTCATTTTTTCTAGCTTCTCATTTCATTTATTAGTGCCGCAATTTCCGATTCAAGGCCCGGAACCGAGTTCTTTGCTAATCCAGCAATTTCAACTCCTGATTTGTCAGCAGAAGTTTTAACCCAAATTCTACGCGATCTAGTGAAGAGCGACATCAATAGGCCAAGGATTGCAAAAATTGAGCCGAGCAATGCATATATCTTGCCCGGATCTTTGACTATTTGCAGGTTGACCCACGGAGTCCAACCTTCAAAAGTGATCGATCCCTCATTGAAATCAAACGTTTCATGCAACTCAAGAGTTTTTAGTGATAGTCGAGTCATGGCTGTTGTATCTAACCGATACACCGACTGAGGTCTACCCGTATCCAGTCCAAGATTTCCGGTCCAAACTGAAATCAATAATCTGGGATCTAAAACTTCCGGGTATGTCGAGAATGCACCCCGCTGCGAATTCCGAGCGAATGTTGGAACAAATGACCCAATAAAACCAAGTTGTGGTTCTGCGTCAGGAACCTTAATCGCGCCGATTGAAGTTAAATTCCCATCTTGTGGCAAAAATATGACTGCCCCTTGATATTTAACTTCGCCAGTTTTATCACGAACCGTGACTATTGGCGCATACCCATTTGCTTGCAAATAAACTTTTGTACTTCCAAAAGTTAATGGCGAATTTACTCGGACCACTTTTGCTACTTCCTTGGACCCAACAGGATCTGCGATATTTACCGTCAGTTTGTAATCACTTGGTACGCCAGTAGTTAATTCATAGGTTGCCTTGAAATCTGTGGCCGTAATCGAAAATGGATTCATATTTTTTTCCGACTCTAATTTTCCAAAAGAAATAACGTCATAGGAAGTGGGAATATTAATGAATCTGTCTCCAACGTTAATTATGGCATCTCCCTTCATACCAAAAAGAGAACCCGCTCCCACGCCAATTAAAATTAGAATTAATGAGAGGTGGAATGCCAAATTTCCGCTTTCGCGCATAAATCCTTTTTCGGCAGAAATAGAATCAACATCCCGCCTAATTCTAAAATGGCGTTTTTTCAGCCACGATTCCGCCCTGTCAAGTGTTCCTGTTTCAAGCTCGAAAAAAAATTCCATGCGATCCAAATTCTTTGGCGTAAGTGGCGGTTTGGCTCCAACACTCTTCAAGTGTTCTATGGTCCTCGGAAGAACGCAGCCAATAAGGGATATAAAGAGCAGAATATAGATTGAGCTAAACCAAGGAGAACTGTAGACATCAAACATATTTAGCTCATCGAGAAATTTTGCAGTGCCTGGATTGCTCTTAAAATAGTCACTTACTGCAAGCGGGTTCTGCGAGCGTTGCGGAAAAATTGATCCGGGTATCGCGGCGAGACCAAAAAGCAGGAGCAATATTAAAGCTGTCCGCATGCTTGTCAATTGGCGCCATAACCAGCGACTAAGTGAACGCGCCTCGAGTTCAGGAACTAAAGTCATTTATAGAACCGGAGCGAAATCTGTAATCAAACCACGAAGCGAATTCATTACATCGGCCCACAATCCCGTCACTTGCAAAACTCCAATTAGAATTAAGAATATCCCGCCAATGAGCGTCAGATAGTTACCATGACGGGAAACAAACTTACGTAAACGATTGGATTTGTCGAAAAATATCCCAACTAAAATAAAGGGAATTCCAAGCCCCAAGCAATATGCAACACTCAAAATTGCGCCACGCAGTGCACTCGATTCTTGAAAAGAAAGAGTTTGCACGGCTGCCAAAGTGGGCCCTATGCAGGGTGTCCAGCCGACACCAAATAGAAATCCTAAAATTGGTGCGCCAGCAAGTCCGGCACGGACTTTCCAAACCGGCTTAAAAGAGCGATAGAACTTCTGGTTAAAGAGAAATACCGTACCCATTGCGATGGTCAATAATCCGAGAACAATGGATACGCCTCTTGAATTGCTGGAAATAGTAGATCCGATTGATCCGAATAACGCACCGTATGAAATAAATAGAACTGAAAATCCTAGGACGAATAAAAGAGAACCCAACGCAACTCGACCTCGACTTCTTACTTCTGTCATTCCTGCTGCATACGAGAGATAGCCAGGAACCAGTGGGAGCACACATGGTGAAGCAAATGAAATCAATCCCGCGATTATTGCTATTATCGAAGCGATTATTAAGTTTCCATCCAGAATCAAGGCAACAAATGAATTAAACATTCACATTCCCTCCGGAAACCTTACTCAACAGGTCTTTCATGACCGAAACAGTAGCCAGGCCACTCACTCGAGCAGCAACTCTGCCTTGATCGTCGAGTATCAGTGTCGTAGGAATCGCATTGGCGGGCAGTGAGCCTCGAAAGCCCGCAATAATGGCATCGTCAATTAGCGTCGGATAAGTTATTTTAAATCTCTGAACAAAACTTCTAGCAGAGCTAAAATTATCGCGGGTTAAAATTCCAATAAATTGAATCTGTGGATTCTTAGTTGCAAACTCTTGAAGCGTTGGTGCTTCGGCTCGGCAGGGCGAACACCATGATGCCCAAACATTTACGACTGTAACTTTTCCTTTTTGAAATTCGAATTTGTCGCCATTGAGAGTCTCACCAGATAAATCAGGTGCCAATCTTCGCTCGCTCTTTGCGATAAAGATTGCCGCGCCATTGCCAGATATAAAAGCTTTCCCACTGTCACTTGATATTCCGCCAGTTGCACATGCCGCTAATGAGAGTGTTAAAAGCAAAATTGAAGCGAGCGCAAATATCTTCTTCATTTAAGAGGCAACAAATGTTTGGCAGGTTCGTTATAGGTGACTCCAGAGATAGCTCCCTCATCATCTAAATGCAGACTCGTCACCGATGCGAGTGAGCAAATTCGTTTTCTTGGATCATGCATAAGTCGACGGCCTTCAATCGCAGAACGCAAAATCCAAATCGGTAATTGATGCGAAACTACTAACGCGTCCTTTCCATCGGCAGCATCACGGGCATTGAAAACTGCAGACAACATACGTTCGATTTGTTCTGTGTAGGGCTCGCCCCATGAAGGCTCTGCTGGATTTCGCAGGTGCCACCATGATGCCGGGTGGCGAAGAATTCCACTGCCTAGTTCGAATTTCTTACCTTCAAATACATTAGCAGCCTCAATTAAATTCTCGTCTGTTTTAATTTTTAAATTATGTTGAGTTGCAATTGGGGCTGCTGTCTCTTGAGCGCGCTCAAGTGGAGAGGCATGAATCGCACCTAGCTCTAAATTCTTTGACCAATCTGCCACCGCTTGGGCCATCTCATGACCCCGCTCAGACAGCCGCCAACCTAGCTGGCGCCCATAAAGAATTTTCTCAGGATTCTCTACTTCACCATGCCGCAGCACGTGAATCGATCTACTCATTGGCCCATCATAACTTGTAGTCAACTGCCTAAGCAGCACAGAGAAATATGAGCGATATGGTTACCTCATGACAAATAGTGGCAAACGAGTTGCCTTCTTTGATGTCGACAACACAATTCTTCGAGGTTCGACCATCTTCCTACTTGGTCGTGGCATGTATCAGAGGGGGTTTTTTAGCAAGCGTGATATCTCTGCTTTTGTACTAGCAAATCTCCGATATAGGTTGACCGGAGCAGAAAGCCCTGAGGAGATCGAGAAGTTTCAGAATGCCGCATGTGATTTTATTGGTGGCCATAATGTTAAAGAAATCGAAGCCATTGGTTCAGAGATCTATGACGAATTTGTCTCTCCAGCTCTTTGGCAAGGAGCAATAGATATTGCCAACCAGCACCTAGCAAATGGCGAAGAAGTTTGGCTAGTGACCGCAACACCGCAAGATATGGCAGTTCTAATCGCAAAGCGCTTAGGTTTCACAGGAGCGCTTGGTACCAAGGCCGAAGTGATCGACGGAGCATACACAGGTAAATTAGGCGGCTCGTTATTGCACGGCAAACAAAAAGCGGTTGCGATAAAGGAGTTGGCGCTAGCCCAAGGAATTGACTTGGCAAATTCCTATGCTTATTCAGATAGCCATAACGACATTCCACTCTTAACCTCAGTAGGCAAACCGGCCGTCATTAATCCAGACACTTTGTTACAAATTCGTGCTATTCACGATAATTGGCCAATTCATGATTTTCGTCGAGCCCGGGCCATAAAAGCTTTCTTTGGACCAGTACTTGCCCGCCTGGCCGCTTGTTTAACTTTCTTATTGCCCCGAAGATTGCGGTCAAAGTAACTTCTAAAACTCGGTAAAGTAAGCCACTTATGTCTGTTAATTCTTTCGCTGACGAGCTCCGCTCTCGTTCTGATGACGCTATCGCCGCGCTTTTTGAAGCCCGACCTGATTTATTAACTCCAATCCCGACTGACTTATCTGCGCTATCTGCGCGAGCTAACTCCACTCCCAGTCTTATGCGAGCCCTTGAATCACTCAATAAATTCCAACTAGAAGTTTTGACATCTGCTTGCACACTTTCCGAGCCTTTTTCGAAATCTGAGATACTTTCAGTAACTATTCCGGAAGCCGGCGAAGAGCTCCTAAGGCTTTGGGCAGCGGCTCTTGTTTATAAAGATGGAAGTAAATTTAGATTACCTGGAAACTTACGAAATCTAATTGGTGATGAACCCGGCGGCCTTGGCCCGCACTCCCCTAAAAAGATAGATTTTATAGCCCTCAAAGATCTTCCGCCAGATTCTGCTGCTGTTCTCGAAAGATTGACCTGGGGTCCACCTCGAGGCCAAGTAGCGAGCGTTAAATCTCCAGGCAAGGCGATTGGGTGGTTGCTAGAAAATAATTACTTAATGCCGATGGATTCTAAAACAGTTGTCCTTCCCCGTGAAGTAGGAATGCATCTTCGGTCGGGCAAAGTCTTTAAAGACTTTGCGCCAGTCCCGGCAAAATTTTTAGGTACTAACCGCAAGCAGAAAGATGTTAATCGCGCTGCAATTGCAAACGTTTCGAATTTCCTAAGGTGGTGTGAGGAACTTGCCCACAACTGGTCAGATGAGCCACCTATTGCGCTAAGGTCTGGCGGTCTTGGGGTTAGAGATTTAAAACGAAGCGCTGATCACCTAGGTGTTGATGAAATTTGCGTTGCATTTGTTGCCGAAATTCTCTATCTCGGTGGATTGATTGTCATTGATACTGATGACCAAATATTACCAACTAACTCTTTTGATATCTGGATGTCTCGAACTCTTGAAGAGCGCTGGCATTCTTTGGTAAGTCTCTGGTTGGAAACTTCTAGAGTTAGCGGTCTCGTTGGAAAGATTGGCGAAAAAAATATTGCGCCCCTTGGCCCTGAGCTTGACCGTGCCGGCGTTGCATCCATGCGCAAGGCAACTCTGCATATTCTGTCGAAAAATTTAGAACTTGACCCGGACATAAAAGTTCTTCAATCTCTTATTGCTTGGCAGATGCCACAGAGATTCAGTGCGGAATATATTGAGTGGACGCTTCGGGAAGCGGAATGGTTGGGACTTACCGGACAAGGTGCACTTTCAGAATTTGGCTCTGCTCTGTTAAATGGTGCCAAAGACATTGGAGTTGAAAGCGCTCTGCCTAAACCTGTCGATCACATCTTGATCCAGGCCGATAACAGCGCTATCGCGCCAGGTCCATTAACTGTAGAACTCGCAAACATGATTGGCACGATTGCTGATATTGAAAGCCGAGGCGGCGCCTCGGTCTACCGATTTAGCGAGAGTTCAATTAGACGCGGCTTAGATCATGGACAAACCGGCGGGCAAATCAAAAGTTTCTTGAAGAAGACATCCAGAACCCCGGTTCCACAGCCGCTCGAATACTTAATCAATGATGTCGCCAAACGCCATGGCCGCCTTCGTGTTGGGTCAGCCCATTCTTATATCCGTTGTGAAGATGAGGGGTTGATTGCTCAAATTTTGCATGACAAGAAATTAGAACAGCTTCGCTTCCGTAAACTTGCTCCTCAAGTTCTAGTTTGTGATTTTGAATCTAGTGACGTAATCGCAACGCTTCGAGAAGCTAGCTATCTGCCAGCTGCTGAGAATGCAAACGGAATTCTAATTTCAGCCCCTGCCATTCGTCGGGCAAAATCCCGTCCTAGGCCTCCGAAAATTTTGAGTGAAACTTCGGCCCCAAGTAAAATTATTGTTAAGGGTGCGATCCGTGCCTTGCGCGCTGGGGAAAAAGCCAGCTCACATAAGCCTCGGGAAGTGCCGAGAACAACAGCTAATGAAACTCTTGATTTACTCCATCAATATATTGAGGAGCAGGCGAGTCTCACAATTGGTTATGCCGACACAAATGGCGGGGTATCAAATAGGCTGATTGATCCCATTTCTATTTCGCTTGGGACCTTAATTGCCAGAGATCATGCGACGGGCGAGATGCAAAGTTTTAGAATTCCTAGAATCACCGGCGTTAGCCCGGCGAAATAAGGCAGACTAAGCCAATGGCCATCATCGAGGACTTGCGTAAGCTTGTTGAATTCGAATCCCCCAGCCACGATCTTGGCGCGTGTAGGGGGGTTATCGATCTCGCAATAAAGATTGCAGATGAAAATCTTGAGCACCCCGCCGAGTTAATTGAAGAAAAGTCGCGTCCTGTTTTTTGGTGGGGAAGCAAAACTCCTGAAGTTGTTCTGCTGGCTCACTTAGATACGGTATGGCCGATAGGTTCTTTTCAGCCGACTTGGAGCGTTGAAGGTGATGTTGCAAAAGGCCCAGGAATATTCGACATGAAAGCTGGATTCTTACAGGCTCTCTATGCAATTAAGGAAATCCCCGGAGCCGGCGCAAAACTGGCTTTGATCGCCACAACTGATGAGGAAGTTGGCAGTCAAAGCTCTCGAGAACTTATTGAAAGAGTTTCGAAAGGTGCAAGCGCAGTTTTAGTTTTAGAAGCCTCGCTAAATGGCAAAGTTAAAACTGGTCGCAAAGGTACTTCAATGTATCAAATCACGATACGAGGTCGCGCAGCCCATGCCGGACTGGAACCTGAAAAGGGAATCAATGCGACTGCTGAAATCGCAACAATGGTCTTAGCTGTTGTAAAACTTGAAAATTTAGAATTTGGAACCACTGTTGTTCCAACTGTGATGCACTCAGGTACGACAACTAACACTGTGCCGGCACTGGCAACCTTAGATATTGATGTTAGGTCATTTTCTGCAGATGAATTGCAAAGAATTGACGCAGCAATAAAAGGGATGGCCGCTATTCACCCTGAGGCCGGCATAGAGATCGCTGGCGGAATAAATCGCCCACCCCTGGAAGTTCTATCTACTGCATCTCTTTATAAAACTTTAGAGAAAGTTGCACTGGAAATTGGCATGGAACCGATAGGGCATGCCTCTGTCGGAGGCGCAAGTGATGGAAATTTTGCGGCAGCGGCAGGTGCCAAAGTGCTGGATGGACTTGGCGCAGTTGGTGATGGCGCACACGCACCACATGAACAAATATTGCTCTCTTCAATCCCGGTGCGAGTAAAACTTCTAACAGCTTTTATTAAGGAATTAATTCGTGACTGATGGCCCATTAATTGTTCAAAGTGATAAAACTCTTCTATTAGATATTGATCATCCACAAAGTGATGAATGTCGCCGAGCAATTGCCTCCTTTGCCGAACTTGAAAAATCTCCAGAGCACATACACACCTATCGCCTCACTCCTCTTGGGCTTTGGAATGCGCGTGCAGCTGGCCACGATGCTGAACAAGTCGTTGATGTTCTGCTTAAATACTCTCGTTTTGCCGTTCCTCATGCGCTCTTGGTCGATGTTGCCGAAACTATGTCGCGCTATGGAAGATTGCGATTAGAAGCCCACCCAGTTCATGGACTTGTCTTGGTATCACGTGATCCAGCAGTTCTTAAAGAAGTAACGCGGGGCAAGAAGATAGCGCCAATGTTGGGCCTGCAGTTAGATGCGGAAACTATCGTGGTGCATCCTGGACAACGTGGATTTCTTAAACAAGCTCTCCTGAAACTCGGCTGGCCGGCCGAAGATTTCGCAGGTTACGTCGATGGCAAGCACCACGAAATAGATTTAGTACAAGATGGTTGGAGCATTAGAAAATATCAAGAGCTAGCGGCCGAAGGATTTTGGCATGGAGGTTCTGGAGTAGTTGTGCTTCCTTGCGGCGCCGGTAAAACTATTGTGGGAGCTGCTGCGATGGCTCATGCCAAAGCGACGACGCTAATTCTTGTGACCAACACAATTGCGGCCCGACAGTGGCGAGATGAATTACTAAAGCGCACGACCCTTCATGAGGATGAAATTGGTGAATATTCTGGCTCGAAGAAAGAAATTCGTCCTGTAACAATTGCAACATACCAAGTTATGACAACTCGTAAGCAAGGAATTTATGCGCACTTGGACCTCTTTGACGCAATTGATTGGGGTTTAATCATTTATGACGAAGTACATCTTTTGCCAGCACCAATTTTTAGATTTACTGCTGATATTCAATCTCGTAGACGCCTTGGCTTAACTGCCACTCTCGTCCGAGAGGATGGTATGGAGGGTGAAGTTTTCTCCCTCATCGGACCAAAGCGTTTCGACGTACCTTGGCGAGAAATTGAGGCTCAGGGATATATCGCACCAGCTGACTGCGTAGAAGTTAGAGTTAATCTCACCGATGAAGAGCGATTGAATTATGCGACGGCCGAACCAGAAGATCGGTATCGTTTTTGCTCTACTACTGCAACCAAGCGGAAAGTTGCTATAGCTCTTGCCAAACAACATAGCAAAGAGCAAGTCTTAATTATTGGCCAGTACATTAATCAGCTCGATGCAATTAGCGAGGAAATGGGAGTTCCCTTAATAAAAGGAGATACACCGATCAAAGAGCGGGAACGACTCTTTGGTTTATATCGAGCTGGCGAAATCAAATGCCTCGTTGTTTCGAAGGTTGCAAACTTTTCAATTGATCTGCCTGACGCAACTATTGCTATTCAAGTTTCTGGAACATTTGGATCTCGCCAAGAGGAGGCCCAACGTCTTGGACGAATTCTTAGACCAAAGTCAGATGGCAGAACTGCTAGGTTTTATTCAATTGTTGCCAGGGATACCGTCGATCAAGATTTTGCCCAAAATCGCCAACGCTTTCTCGCCGAACAGGGATATGCATATGGAATTATCGATGCCGATGATGTATTGAATGCCAATCCAGATTAAATATTTATTATATTATTGATGGCGCTTCTAAATCTTTCGGGGTCTATCCTAAAGAAATCATGCGGTTCACCGTTAATTAGGATTACTGGCACTTGTTCGCCATATTTTTCTTCTAGATTTTGGTCGCCATCAATCAATTTCTTGACTATCAAAAAGCTAAATTCCTTTTGAAGTTGCTCTAAAGTTTCAAGAGCTACCTCGCAAAGGTGACAATTACTTCTTGAATAAATACTTACTTCAATCATTGAGCAATTCTACGCATTTTCTAAGGCGAAGATGTCACAACAAGTGGTATCCAATGGTCACTACTGCTAGCGTTTCCCTTATGCGTGCCAAATACTTACTACTAATAGCAGCGTTTTTTGGTGGCGTTTTATCTACACCTGCTCAAGCAGTCCCCTCTGAAGTTAAATCCGTAGATGCGCCGTGGGTATATTTTTATGCTGATCACACCAAAAGTGCCGCGATCGAAAAAAGCCCTGCTCCGAGAGAATTCTCAGTTGATAAGGCACTGGCAAAAAGTACTTTCTCAATTGATTTCACAAACACTCCTGAAATTTATCGCCCCGCAATTACCGCAGCTGCCGATGTTTGGTCATTAAATTTCACTTCCAAAGTTCCAGTCAAGATGCAAGTGTTGTGGGAGCGGCAAGCTTCGAAGGACACTCTTGCTGCCGCATCCCCAGGAAAATTCCACAATAATTTTGCAAATATTCCGGATCCAGATCTCTGGTATGCCTCAGCTCTTGCCGATGCTATAGCGGGCGAAGATATCGAGCCAACATTTGCTGAAATTACGATCCGAATTAATTCTACAAATAGTGCGATGCTTTACTTGGGAACAGATGGAAATTGTCCTAGTACCAAATATGACCTTGAGTCGATGATGCTTCACGAGATGGCACATGGTCTTGGGTTCTTATCGAATGCTGATTACGATAATTTGTATGGTTACGGAAGTATCCAACAGCCGACCCCATTTGATGCCTATGCCCAACTTCCGGATGGAAGACGCCTTATGGACTTGGATTCACCTTCACAGGAACTTGGCAAAGCACTTATAGAGCCCCTGGTCTGGGCCGGTGCAAATGGGATTCGTGCGAACAATGGAATAAAACCAGCTCTCTACACGCCGAGCACCTATCAACGTGGATCATCGGTAAGTCACCTGGATGAAGCAACTTTTTCAGCAAGTCAAAGAGATGTTGTGATGACGCCAAATTTAAAAATGGGTGAAGTTTTTCATGAGCCAGGCCCGCTATTAATAGCCATATTTGATGATTTATCAGCTAAGCCACCAGTTGGGATCCCTTATGGACTACCGGGAGTTCCGAGAAATGTGAAAGCTCTAGTAGGTAATCGCTCTGCACTTATAAGTTTTGACCCACCGGTGAATCAACGAACGGCACAAGTTACATCGTACATAATCAAGGTGAATCAGAGTGAAGATGAGCAAATTGTTCTAGAGAGCCCAGCACTTATTTCAGGATTATCCAATGGAATAGTTTATTCATTTACGATTACCGCTAAAAATGAAATTGGCCTCTCACAAGGTGCCACAACTAATGCTGTAATTCCGCAGGCATCTTGGAAAAAGACCGTAATCGATTCAAAGGCGGATGGTAAATATCTTGCAACAGGAAAATTTGCCGGTAGGAATGTGGTTGCCTATTCCGATACTAATCTTGGCACGCTGAAACTAGCTACAAGAGTTGGTAGGAAATGGACAATCCAAACCGTGGATGGCTATTCGACAAAGGGCGGTCGGACAAAAAATAATGTTGCTGGGGCCGTATCGCTCTGTACGGTAAAAAGTGGAAAAACTGAATACCTAAATATTTATTATGGCGATTTAACCGATAAGGATTTAAGACGTGCTTCTTTTAACGGAAAAAAATGGAGCTATGAAGTTATTGATGGTGATGGCCCAATAATCCAGGACTACAAGGAATCGGCAAGAGTCCGAACTGCGAGCGATGTCAGCGTTTCAAATGCCTGTGCAATTACTGGTGCAGGAGAACAAGTTTTCTATCGAGATGAAAGCCAGGGAATTTTGCTCGGAGCAGTGCGCGATGGAAAGAAATGGCGTTATGAAATTCTAGATGGGGACAGCTTGATTGCTGGTCGCACAATGGGTGATGTTGGGTTCCATCTGAAGGCAACAACAACCGGAGCACAGGTTAACGTCATGTATGACTCTGTACTCTCGGTAAGTAATTCAGATAAAAGTGTGCTTCGAGGCGATGTCCGGATTGCAAGACGAATAACTGCATTCCCTGAAGACTGGGTTTATCAAGCACTTCAGGTAAGCGACGAGAACACTATTGTCGCTGGCTATGATGTTGCGCTGGATTTAAATTCAAAGATTTCCAATACTTCCAGAACGCTAAATGTAGGCTGGCTCGGAGCTTCTGCCATTTCACTGCCTATCCCAGACCAACTCCAATGGAGTCAGGTAGGCGCTGATTTAACTCCATTTGTATCAAAACCAGATTACTTCGGCGTTCCAAGCTCACCACTATCTGTTGATAGCACGGCGATAATCTTCGGCTGCCAAGATCGGCTTTGCTCGTTAAATAAGACTGATCAAACAATTAGTCTGATAACTGATTCGAGTATGGTCGGTTCAAAATCCAGCGAGTGGGTAACTCTAGGCAAAGTCAAGTATGCCCTTGTCTCTAGTGGCGGCAAACTTTCACTATTTAAGAAACGATAACTTAAGCCATCTTAGAGATCAAATAAATCTCGTTTATTGCATTCACCTCAGTAAGAACTACTGCCCCAATTCCAGACTGCCATTGAATTTTTCGCACTTTCCCAGAAAAGGATTTCGCAGATAATGCAACTCCTTTTCTGGTGTATTTAACTAAAACAGGGGTCGGTTTTTTTGCCCGCCAACTTGGAATTCCAATAATTGTAGATTTTGAAATAAAACTTTTTAATCTGTTGGCACCTGCCTTGATTGTTGCAATTTCTTGTCTCTTAATTTTCGTTAAATCACTACTGGTGAAATTTGAAAATGTTGTTTGAGTATCCAATTCCAAATCAAATCTTCGTGTCACTAGGTCACTGGCGGTAAATTTTCCTGATATTGCCAGCTTTGTTCCATCGAAAGCAAGGCCACTTGGAACAATCAGGCCTTGCGAATCATAAAAGTAAGTTTCAGCGATTTGCCCACTTATGCCAATTTTCCAAATTACTAATCGAGTTAAAGAATTGGTTGGCAGGAATAGTGAATCTAGAACGACCCCATCTGGGTTTAAGTTAGCCGTATCTGGCGTCGCTGTAGCCGTATCTGGCGTCGCCAATTCGGCCGGTTTGGAGGTAGCCCCGGCGACCCAGAAATATCCAACTTTGTCTTTAGTTATTGCCATTGCGATGTCATCTTCAGAACTACCAAGTCGCAAATCCCAAAGACGGACGCCCTTCTTATCGACTGCATAAATAAAGCCATCGCTGCCACCAAGAGTTGGTGACGTTATCAAATTTCCTAAACCATTTTCGATTGTGCCAACAATTGCCACCGTTGTTGGATTTATGGTGAAATCAGCAAACTGATCGCCTGAGCCCATCGGCGAGAGCGCCTGGATAGTTGGCTTCGCTGGCTTAACTTTTATTGCGGCGCTTGCTGTTGGAATAAGGGCAGTAATAAGGATTGTGACCAGTGCAATCCGAATTTTCAAGCTAATTCCTGGGATCTATCGCGAGCGGCAGTCATTGCTTTTGCAATTATTTCGCCTAGATTGGCATCGCTAAAAACTTTAAGGGCGGCAGCTGTTGTGCCATTTGGGCTTGTCACATTTTCTCGAAGTGTCGTCGCGCTCTTTCCTGATTGTTCGAGCATTGCAGCAGACCCAACTATGGTTTGAATGGCGAGGGTTGTAGCTTCTTCATGAGAAAGCCCGAGGCGAACACCAGACTTAATTATCTCTTCAACGAAGGCAAAGAAATAAGCAGGACCCGAACCGCTCAAAGCTGTAACGGCATCTTGTAATTTTTCATCAATCTCAATAACTTTTCCGCAGGTCGCCAAGAATTCGCTGACAAAAGTAACTTGCTCGTTAGTTACATTGGCTCCTGGGGATATTGCTGCCATGCCAAGCCCAATCAAAGTCGGGGTATTTGGCATAACTCGAATAACTCCGACACCTGGACCGACGCGTTCGCTAATGAAGGAAGTTGCCTTGCCTGCTGCAAATGAAACTAGCAGCGCTCCTTTGGAAAGGTCTTTACTGATCGAACCTAGCAGCGCCGCCAAATCCTGAGGTTTCACCACCAATAAAATTACGTCACTTGTTTTCACTAGCTCTGCCAGTTCTACTTCCCGAGCGCCATATTTGGCGGCTATCTCACGTGCTCGATCAGCGCGTTTTTCGGTAAAAACAATTTGGGCCTTAGGAAATCTGGAGGAAACGAGTCCTGAAATTAGCGCCTCTCCCATTACTCCGACACCAATTAAACCAACTTGATATTTGCTTGATGAGAAAGGTGAGTGAACTGCCATGTCAGAAGTCTACCGAAAGTCGAGTTGGGCGATGTGCTAATTCATTAAATAACCTCTAGGCTCTACAACTATGCCTGAGGTAAAACCAAATTTTGCACGTGACTGGGTTGAGTTTCTAGATCCGGCAAAACCTGAAGAGCTTTATAAGTGTGACTTAACCTGGCTAACTTCATATTGGACATGTATCTATGGAAATGGTTGCTGTGGCGTTGACGCTGATAAGCCAGATGCTGGATGCTGTTCTGATGGCGCTTACTACTCTGATGAGGCTGATGAAGCGCGAACTCTTGAAGTTGCTAAACGGCTAACTCCGCAAATGTGGCAATACTTTGATGCTGCTCAGCCTAAGAAAGCCAACGGTAAGATGAGAGTTTCAGAGGTTGGCTTGGATAAGGACCGCAAGACTCGCAAAGTAGAAGATTCTTGTATTTTCTTAAATCGCAAAGGCTATAGCGCACCAGGATTTACGGGTAGCTTCGGTTGTGTTCTCCACCATCTTGCTGAGCAAGAAAATGTTCACTTTGTCGAAACTAAGCCAGATGTTTGTTGGCAACTTCCAATCCGTAGAAGTTTCGAACAGCGAGTATTTGGTGACCGAGAAATTACCGTAAATGTGATCGGAGAATACGAACGTCTCGCGTGGGGCGATGGCGGTGATGATTTTGATTGGTATTGCACCAGCAATACCGAGGCTCATGTCGGTCGCGAACCTGTATATATTTCAAACAGGATTGAGCTCATTACTCTTATGGGGCAACCTGCTTATGACGTTCTAAAATTGCACTGCGATAATAGAATTGAAGCAATTGCTGCCGCAAGGAAAGAACAGAAAAAACGGGAATTACCGCTATTTATTATCCATCCGGCAACCGTCGAAGCCCAGAAATAATTAACGGGAGGTTAAATTGCTGAAGTATGGCTACTTAGCAATGTTAGCTTTTACTGTAATTGGTTCTTTTTGGTTAGAAATCGCACTGAAAATCAGGGTACTGGCTCGCATTAAACGCTTATTCTTCAGCATATTTCCAGTGGCTCTACTTTTTATTTCTTGGGATATCTTTGCTGTAAGACGCGAACACTGGAAGTTTGACACCAGTCAAATTCTTGGGATTTATGGACCGTTTAATATTCCTTTGGAAGAATTTCTTTTTTTCCTCATTATTCCAATAGCTGGCATCATGACTCTTGAAGCGGTTAGGACCGTAAAAAAGAACTGGATCGTTGGAGATTTCGAAAAATGATTTACACAGAAATAGCAGTTATGGCGGTTCTGCTGTCGATTATTTCAGACCTTTTCTTAATAAGGACTCGGCTGATTCGCAAAGCTGTATTCTGGACATCCTACGCAATAATTTTGCCATTTCAGTTAGTCACAAACTGGTGGCTAACCTCGCGCCAGATCGTTACATATAACCCTGATGTAATTATTGGCGCCAGGTTGGCAAGTGCCCCACTCGAAGACCTTCTCTTTGGATTCTCATTAATCCTTTCCGTATTAAGTCTCTGGGTCTACTGGGGGCGAAAAGGATTTTAATCCGCAGAACGAGCCCTTGTCGGTGCCAGCAGATAACCTTTGGGCATGGCAAAAGTACCTAACCCAGCAAAAGATCCCTTCCGTTGCACAGAGTGTGGATGGACGAGTACTAAATGGGTTGGCAGATGTGGCGAATGCCAAGCATGGGGATCGGTTGAGGAAATAGCAGCACCAAAAAGACTCTCTCTAGTCGCAGGAAGTGTCACATCTCCCGCTCTTCCAATTGGTGAAATAAATATAGATAACGCCAAAGCTAGATCGAGTGGTGTCAGCGAATTAGATCGTGTACTTGGAGGTGGCTTGGTACCCGGAGCAGCCATTTTATTAGCTGGCGAACCGGGCGTTGGAAAATCAACTTTATTGTTAAGTGTTGCCGCACAAAGTGCACGACAAAAAATAAACTCTCTATATATAAGTGGTGAGGAATCAGCATCTCAAGTTCGATTACGAGCTGAACGATTAAATGCAATTGATCCGAATTTATGGTTAGCCTCTGAAAATGAATTAGGGTCGGTAATCGCGCATATAGATGCCGTCGAACCTCAACTGCTTATTATTGATTCTATCCAGACAATAGCTAGCGTTGCAGTGGATGGTGCTCCTGGCGGCGTAACTCAAGTACGCGAAATTGCTGCAGCGCTAATTCGTATTGCGAAAGAACGTTCCATTACTTTAATTCTGGTTGGACACGTGACTAAAGATGGCTCCATCGCTGGTCCAAGACTTCTAGAACACATTGTCGATGTCGTATTAAATTTTGAAGGTGAACGCCACTCTCGACTCCGTTTAATTCGCGCAATTAAAAATCGCTTTGGGGCGTCGGATGAGGTGGGTTGTTTCGATATGAATGAGAATGGAATAACTTCTCTTACCGATCCCACGGGATTATTCACTACGCGCCACAGTGAGCCAGTTCCAGGTACTTGCGTAACTGTTACTTTGGAAGGGCGCCGACCTCTGCTTGCCGAAATCCAAGCACTGGTAAGTGCTGCTGTTCCAGATGGCAGAGATTTTGGTAATTCGAGACGAGTGACATCAGGCCTAGATAATCCGCGCACCGCGATGACTCTTGCTGTTCTAGAACTTCGAGCAAATATTCGAGTTTCGGGTCGGGATGTTTATGTCGCAACAGTTGGGGGTATGAAAATTGCCGAACCTGCCGCGGATCTTGCTGTTGCGCTAGCGGTTGGGTCTGCAGCAAAGGGCCTTGCACTTCCAGCAGATTTGATTGCGATTGGCGAAGTAGGTTTAGCCGGAGAAATCAGAAAAGTCACAGGAGCATCTCAAAGAATTGCCGAAGCCGCCAGACTTGGATTTAAGAGAGCGATGGTCCCTGCTGGGAGCGATATTAAAATTCCCGGAATTGAAATTATGGAGGTCGCCCGCTTAGAGCAGGCGATTACTCGCGTAAAAATCAATTAATTTTGCGTTGGGGCCTGAGCTAGATCACCAGGTGTATCTGGCAACTCTGCCTTCGTCATACCCTTGAAGACAAATTCTTCTTTTTCATCTTCCATGGCAGTTTCCACTAAAATGATTTCGCCAGCTTTTAAATCACCAAAGAGAATCTTTTCAGAAAGCACATCTTCAATTTCACGCTGGATGCAACGACGAAGTGGGCGGGCTCCTAGAAGTGGATCGTAACCCTTCTTTGCAAGCAACGCCTTGGCTTCAGTCGTTAATTCAATTCCCATGTCGCGAGCACGAAGTCTCTCGTCGAGATTTGCAATCATAAGATCAACGATCTGAATAATTTCATTTTCGGTTAATTGATGGAAGACAATTACATCATCAATACGGTTTAGAAATTCCGGACGGAAGTGAGATTTCAGTTCATCGCTGACTTTATTCTTCATGCGCTCATAATTTCCCTGAGCATCCGAAGCATTTGTGAATCCAAGGTTCAAAGTTTTCGAAATGTCTCGTGTGCCAAGGTTAGTCGTCATGATGATGATTGTGTTCTTGAAATCGACAACTCTGCCCTGTGAATCAGTTAGGCGACCATCTTCAAGAACTTGAAGAAGTGAGTTAAAGATATCTGGATGAGCCTTTTCAATTTCATCGAAAAGAACAACAGAAAATGGTTTACGACGCACTTTCTCAGTTAGCTGTCCCCCTTCGTCATAACCAACATAACCTGGGGGTGCACCGAATAAGCGAGAGGCTGTGTGCTTCTCGGAGTATTCAGACATATCCAATTGGATAAGCGCATCGGAATCACCAAATAAAAATTGGGCAAGAGTGCGAGAAAGTTCAGTCTTACCAACACCGGATGGACCGGCGAAAATAAATGAACCTCCTGGGCGCTTCGGATCTTTCAAGCCAGCCCGAGTACGACGAATAGCCTGGGACAAAGCTTTAATAGCTTGATCCTGGCCGATAACTCTGCGATGCAACTCATCTTCCATTCGCAAGAGGCGTGCAGTTTCAGCTTCAGTCAACTTGAATACCGGAATCCCAGTTGCATTAGATAAAACTTCTGCAATTAATTCTTCAGTTACCTCGGCAACAACATCTAAGTCGCCAGCTTTCCAGTTCTTCTCCGCTTCATGCTTTTCAGCAATCAAAGTTTTTTCATCATCTCGGAAGCTAGCTGCGCCCTCAAAATCTTGAGAGTCAATTGCGGACTCTTTAGCTTTGCGAGCTTCGGCTATTTTGTCATCGAACGCTCGAAGCTCCGGCGGAGCTGTCATGCGTCGAATACGTAGTCTTGAGCCTGCTTCATCAATCAAATCAATCGCCTTGTCAGGTAGGAATCGATCTGAAATATAACGGTCTGCCATTTGGGCAGCTCCGACAATGGCAGCATCTGTAATAGAAACTTTATGGTGAGATTCGTAACGATCACGAAGTCCTTTAAGAATTTCTATCGTATGTTCAACAGTTGGTTCTGCAACTTGAATGGATTGAAAACGTCGCTCAAGTGCAGCATCTTTTTCAAAATACTTACGAAATTCATCAAGAGTGGTTGCGCCGATTGTCTGCAGTTCACCACGAGCAAGCATTGGTTTTAGAATACTTGCGGCATCTATAGCGCCTTCTGCAGCTCCTGCGCCGACAAGTGTGTGAATCTCATCAATGAAGAGAATAATATCTCCACGGGTTCGAATTTCTTTTAGAACTTTCTTCAAACGTTCCTCGAAATCACCACGGTAACGGCTACCTGCTACGAGCGCCCCAAGATCGAGAGAATAAACTTGCTTATCTTTAAGCGTCTCAGGGACATCGCCCTTCACTATTAATTGAGCAAGTCCTTCAACAATTGCAGTTTTGCCTACTCCTGGCTCACCAATTAATACTGGGTTATTTTTTGTTCGTCGGGAAAGAATTTGCATAACTCTTTCAATTTCTTTTGTCCGTCCAATTACCGGATCCAGTTTTCCTTCTCGAGCGGCTTGCGTCAGATTACGACCAAATTGATCTAGAACTAATGAAGTTGACGGAGTTCCTTCCGCTGGCGCGCCACTTGTTACTGCTTCTTTACCTTGGTATCCAGAAAGAAGAGAAATGACCTGAGTACGAACACGATTTAAGTCGGCACCGAGCTTTACTAATACCTGAGCTGCTACGCCCTCTCCTTCACGAATAAGACCAAGAAGGATGTGTTCAGTTCCAATGTAATTGTGGCCAAGTTGCAAAGCTTCGCGAAGTGATAGTTCAAGAACTTTTTTGGCTCTTGGCGTGAAAGGAATATGTCCAGAAGGAGCCTGTTGGCCCTGTCCAATTATTTCCTCAACTTGAGAACGGACGGCTTCAAGGGAGATTCCTAAAGCTTCAAGGGCTTTGGCGGCAACGCCTTCTCCTTCATGAATTAGGCCAAGAAGGATGTGCTCTGTGCCGATGTAATTATGATTGAGCATGCGTGCCTCTTCTTGGGCTAGCACGACAACACGTCGGGCTCGATCAGTAAAGCGCTCGAACATCGGGGTCAACCTCTCTATTCATCTCTATTCATCTCTTTAATCTCCACAGTAAAACTTTGCTGCCACTAGCCCAACTCTAATGTGTCTGGCTATAGTCGGTCTAACCCAATATCGTGCTCATTTATGCCCAATTGGCTGAGAATTGACCTAATATTTTCTGCCTATTTTGTTATATCTAAAGCGTAAGGAGCATACGAGTGTTTCCAAGAGTGTTTGGCTTCACGCTCTCCAGATCTAAGAATTCAGCGACTCCGCTGTCATAAGAGTGCAATAGCTCGGTAAAAACTTCAGGAGCAACTGGAGTCCCAAGAATCTCAACAAATCCATGGCGATCAAAAAATTCAGTCTCAAATGTAAGACAAAAAATTCGCTTAACGCCAATCTCCTTGGCTCGGGTTATTAAAACTTCCAAAATGCTGTGTCCGATACCTCTGCCGCGGAGGCTCTGGTCAACTGCAACAGAACGTACCTCAGCCAAATCCTCCCATAAGACGTGAACGGCGCCGCAGCCGACAATTTTCCCATCTTGCTCTGCCACTGTGAACTCTTGAACACTTTCATAAAGAGTTACTGTCTCTTTTGTGAGCAAGCGACGGCCAGTCGCATACTCATCAATAATTGCGCGAATCGCTTTGATATCTGTAGTTCGAGCTTGTCGGATTATCAAAGTCATCTACTCTTCTGGTTTCACTAATGGAAAGAGAATCGTTTCGCGAATACCAAGTCCTGTCAGCGCCATAAGTAATCGATCGGCGCCCATTCCCATGCCTCCCATTGGCGGCATTGCATATTCCATGGCTCGTAAGAAATCTTCATCAATCTGCATTGCTTCTAGATCGCCACTGGACCCAAGTGCAGCTTGTTCTGTCAAACGTTCGCGCTGAATTACCGGATCAATTAATTCTGAGTAGCCGGTAGCTAATTCGAAACCATCAATATATAAGTCCCACTTTTCGGAAACGCCTGGAATTTCACGATGGGCACGTACAAGAGGTGAGGTATCAATCGGATAACCCTTAACGAAAATCGGGCCCGATAATTTATCTGCAGCAACGAGTTCGAAAATTTCTTCTGCTAATTTTCCAGTAATCCACTT
Source organism: uncultured Actinomycetes bacterium (assembly GCA_937876245.1). Lineage (GTDB taxonomy): Bacteria > Actinomycetota > Actinomycetes > Nanopelagicales > Nanopelagicaceae > AAA044-D11. The sequence goes on from CALEGP010000033.1 coordinate 21,134, forward strand.
TGGGTCAACTTTTAAGCCTAGTTTTTCCGCAATTTTTACTAGCTCCGTGCGTGGGGTTAGGGCAGTTACTGATGACCCAACACCCTCTGAGATTAAATCGAACAGCCATACCTCTTCCCACTGCCCACCAAGATCTACTTCTCGCCCGTCATGGTGAGTAACAATGTGACTTCCAGAGGTTGCAATTGCAGCATCTTGGACTAGTTGGCGAGTTAAATCAGCAATCGTATTCCAGTCGCCATATGCTTCATAGCTTTCGATCATTGCAAACTCAGGAGAGTGACTTGAATCTGCGCCTTCGTTTCTAAAATTTCGATTAATTTCAAATACTCGCTCAATGCCTCCAACGACACAACGTTTTAGGAAAAGTTCCGGAGCAATACGTAAGAACAGCTCCATGTCATATGCATTGCTTATCGTTTTGAATGGGCGAGCTGTTGCACCGCCATGCATAACCTGAAGCATTGGAGTTTCAACTTCAACAAAACCACGGTTATGGAAAGTCTCGCGAAGCGCGCGCATTACATTTGGTCGCAATCTGGCATTAGCTCTAGCTTCTGGGCGAACAATTAGGTCTACATATCTCATACGTACTCGAGATTCTTCAGAGAGTGGCTTATGTTCGACGGGAAGTGGACGAAGAGATTTTGCAGCCATCTGCCAATTTGATGCCAGGACTGAAAGCTCGCCACGCTTTGAGGTAATAACTTCACCGGTAACACTCACTAAGTCGCCAATATCAACTTCCGATTTCCAAAGCTCTAGGATTTCTTCTCCAACTTTATCCAACGAAAACATCGCTTGGATTTCAGTTCCATCACCCTCGCGCAGTTTGGCAAAACATAATTTTCCGGTATCCCGTTTGAAAATGACTCGACCGGCGATACTTTCGATAGCTCCAGTTGCGACATCAATCTCTAAATCTTTGTATTGGGCGCGAAGATCTTTAAGGGTGATAGTTCTTGGAACTTCTACTGGATATGGCTCAGCCCCACGCTCAATAATCGCAGCTCGCTTCTCCCTGCGGATACGAAGTTGCTCTGGCAGCTCATCGTTATCAGAAGCTGGCGGGGTATTTTGTGGCTTCGTCATAAGGTGCGTAAGCCTACCGTTTAGGCCAGGCTAAGAATTGCGTTCATGAACTAATCGAAGACCAATCAGGGTCAAATCTGGCTCGTAAAAATCAATAGTCTCACTGACTCCAATGACCAATGGCGCGAGTCCGCCCGTTGCAATAACGCTTACCTCTCCGGAATTTGGATAAAGAGTTGCTAGTTCTTGCGAAATTCTGCCAACCAGCCCATCCACCTGACCAGCAAATCCATAGATAGTTCCAGACTGCAGTGCCTCAACAGTGTTTTTCCCAATAACATTTCTTGGCGTTACCAGTTCGACTCGTCTTAACTGTGCTGCCCTAGAGGCAAGAGCTTCCACTGAAATTTCAATTCCTGCCGCGAGAGCGCCACCTAGAAACTCACCTTTTGGTGAGACGACATCCAGATTTGTGGAAGTACCAAAATCAACAACAATACATGGACCATTTTCCCCATAAAGTTCGTGAGCAGCCAAAGTATTGACAATGCGATCTGCGCCAATTTCTTTTGGATTATCTACTTGAAGCGGAACGCCGGTTTTTACTCCTGGCTCAACAATGGTTCTTTGTAATTCAGAATAATTACTCGTAATCATGGTTCGAAGTTCCCGTAAAGTAGAAGGTACCGTGGAACAAATCGCAAGTGCTGTTATCTCAAAGCCTTGTATAAGCGCTGAATAACGAACCCATAGTTCATCTGCCGTATCCCTGGTATCGGTTTTTACTCGCCAACTCTTGATCAAAGCAGCGCCTTCGAATACACCAAGTACCGTATTCGTATTTCCAACATCGATTGCAAGCAACATATTTACTCCATTCTCAAATCTAGTCCAATGTCTAAGACAGGCGCCGAATGCGTCAGGGCCCCGACTGCCAGAAAATCGACTCCAGTACTTGCATAGGCGTGCGCATTATTTAAAATTAGGCCGCCAGATGCTTCCAGTTTCGCTCGTCCCGCAACAATTTCAACTGCTGCTCGACATTCTTCAATCGACATATTATCCAGGAGTACCAGTTTGGCGCCGGCATCGACTACTTCACGAAGCTGTTGAAGTGAGTCCACTTCAACCTCCACTGGAAGATCTGGGAATTTAGCTTTGACTAAAGTAAAAGCCTCAACTACTCCACCGGCAGCAAGAACATGGTTATCCTTAATGAGAGCGGCATCAGATAAAGCGAAGCGGTGGTTAATTCCTCCGCCAACTCTTACCGCATACTTTTCAAGTTCACGTATTCCTGGCGTTGTTTTTCTAGTATCTCTTATTGCTGCGCTAGTGCCAGCAACTGCATCAACCCAAGACTTAGTCAGTGTTGAAATACCACTCAAGTGGCCTAGAAAATTCAGCGCACTTCGTTCTGCTAATAGAAGATCTCGAGTTTTGCCAGTCGTAACCATAATTAGCGAGGCTGAGTGGACAATTTCGCCATCATTGATTTCGATCTTATAATTTTCAATTCCACAAATTTCAAGTACAGCACAAACAATAGGTATTCCGGCGAGAACTCCTGATTTCCTGGAACGAAATTCGGCAACTGCTATCTGGTCAATCGGGATTGTCGCAACAGTAGTTACATCAAGATCTCCCAATAGGTCTTCAGCTATCGCTGCTTCTGCCACTTTTTCAATGTAACTTGGGCTAAGTCTGGTGCCAGCTATTAATTCCAACAGTTTTTTGCTAAATCCCATTAGTGCACCTCCATTAACTTTGAATTCCATTTTCCATTACCGTCATAACTCTGAACAATTCGACTAATCCAATCGCTACTACTTTCTGGAAAATCACTTCGCCAATGCGACCCACGTGACTCTTCTCGTTCCAGTGCCGCACGCGCAATAGCAGTTGCAAGCAGGTAAAGATTGGATACTTCCCAAGCTTCAATGCACGGCGAACTACTGACATGAGTTGCCAGTTGTTTCAGTGTTGCGAGAGTTTCTCGCAACGAGTCACCACTTCGCATTACTCCAGCTCCTTGGCTCATTGCCAGTTGTAAAGTCATCTTTATCGCAGGATCAAGCAGAAATGCCCCTGTGCTCTGTTCATTAGGGAGGCCCTGTTCGCCAATATTTAAGGCAATGTCAGCCGCAATTCTTGTTCCAAAAACTAAACCCTCGAGCAAAGAATTTGAGGCCAGTCGATTAGCTCCGTGTGCACCGGTGCATGCGGTCTCTCCACATGCATATAGGCCTGCTACAGATGTGCGACCGACTAGATCAACTTTCACGCCACCAGAAGAATAATGAGCTGCCGGAGAAACTGGAATCATCTGCATTCGAGGATCAATCCCGTTGTCGTTGCAAAATGCAAAAATAGTTGGGAATCGTTCCGGAAAATCATTAATCCCGGTTGTATCAAGCCAAACATGGGGAGAATTACTTTCTTTCATCTGTTTAAAAATTTCAATGGCGACAATATCTCGTGGTGCTAAATCTTTCTGGGGATGTTTGCCTTCCATGAAATGAATGCCTTTATCGTTTACAAGCACAGCCCCTTCGCCGCGAACGGCCTCACTTATTAAGGGCTGTTGCCCGCTCAAGCTGTCGTCTCGCCACAAAACCGTTGGATGGAACTGGATGAACTCGACATCGGCAATTTCGGCCCCAGCGCGAAGGGCAAGGGCCACGCCATCTCCCGTAGAGACAGAAGGGTTTGTAGTTTGTGCATAAACCTGACCAAGGCCGCCAGTGGCAATAACTACCGCCCTAGCTAGCGCTCTGCCAACACCGTCACGACTTCCTGCACCAATTACATGAACTGTTACGCCACAAACCGAACCAGTGGCTGTTTGTAAAACGTCAATAGCCAGAGCATTTTCAATCACTTCAATCCCCGCATCACCTTGCACGGCGGCCAAAAGTGCGCGGGATACTTCAGCACCTGTTGCATCGCCACCAGCATGGAGAATTCGGTTACGTAAGTGGCCACCTTCCCGTGTTAAGGCAATTTCGCCAGTGTCAGACTTATCAAAAACTGCACCGCGTGAAATCAATTTACGTACAGCTTCTGGACCCTCCGTTACTAAAACATCAACCGCTTCGGCGTCACAAAGCCCTGCCCCGGCTATCAAAGTATCTTTTTTATGCTGTCCTGGCGTATCTCCGGGACCAAGCGCCGCAGCGATACCGCCTTGTGCCCATTTTGTGGAGCCTTCATCAATTTTTGCCTTGGTAACTAAAAGTACAGATAAGTTGCTCGCTCTTAAATTTAGCGCCGTTGTTAATCCGGCGACGCCAGATCCAATAACGATTACATCGGCATTGACTGTCCAACCTGGTTTTCCAGATAATAATTTCATTTGGAAGTTCCTGGTTGCAACATGGCCTTATTGTCTAACAATCTGACCCCATTAATCCAGCCCGCGACAATCGCTCGCGGTTGTCGCGTAGTTGTAGTGGCTATCTCGAAACTAGTTTCATCGATAATTTCGGCATAATCGAGCGCGAATCCCGGAATCTTCTTTAGTTCAGATAACAAATTTGAACGAGCCATTACCAAATCCTTTGCGCTGGATGCTGCTTCTAGGGCAGCAGCAATGCCAGAGGCGTTAGCTTGTTCAGTAATTGTTAATCTCGAATTACGGGAGGATATCGCCAGCCCACTTGCCTCACGTATCGTAGGCGCTGAAATTATCGAAACTGGCAAATCCAAGTTTGCAACCATCTGTTTGACCAAAAATAACTGCTGAAAATCTTTTTCCCCAAAAACTGCAAACTCTGGCTTGATAAGTCCAAATAGCCTTTGCACAACAGTTAGCACGCCGTCAAAATGTCCAAACCTATGCATCCCCTCGAAAAGATTTCCGATTTCCCCTGCGGATATTATTTTCGGATCATCTGGATAAAGTTCCTCAAATGTTGGAAACCAAACAAACGAGCAGCCACTTGCCTCTGCGAGTTTTCTATCTGCATCAACCATTTTTGGATAAATCGAGAAATCCTCGGCATTTTCAAATTGCAACGGGTTTACAAAAACACTCACAACTACTTCATCTGCTAATTCCTTAGCGATTCTAATTAGCGATTCATGTCCAGCATGGAGTGCGCCCATGGTTGGAACAAAGGCAACTGGGTGATTAAGATTTAGATTCATGCTCCAGTCCTTTCCGGGTACCGGGCTCGTGTCACAAAGGTTACATCGTTACTTAGATCTCGCGCAAAAGCTCTAGGACAGATCCTTTCCCCGGGATCAGCGCATCTGGATCAATCTCAAGCCATGGCTCTAAGACAAATCTGCGCTCATGCGCCCTCGGATGTGGCAACTCTAGAAGATCATTCTTAATTTTCTCGCCGCCAGCAACTATTAAATCAAGATCAATGGTTCTTGCTCCCCAGCGAATTTCCCGGGTTCTTCCTAATTTATTTTCAATTTCGAGCATGGCGGTCAATAAGTCATGGGGGGCTAAAGCAGACTCAGCTAATAGAACGGCATTTAAATATTCAGGTTGATCTGGTCCGCCTACTGGTTGTGTTTCATAGTTTGTGGATAGATGGGTTACTTCAATTATTTTCGCAAGCTCTAAAACTGCACTCGAAATATTCAGATCTCGGTCACCGAGATTTGAGCCAAGAGCAATTACAACTTTCATCTTTGTCGTTCAATCCTCACCGATATATCGCTGAATTTAACATCTACCGGGGCGCTGGGTTTATGCACGGTTACCGAAAGCGAAGTGACTAAGGAAAAATCCAGAAAAATTCTTCTGCTGATGCGATCTGCCAGGGCTTCAATTAAGAAGAGCGGTTCGCCAGCAATCTCTTCAACAATAACCGCGGCTACGGTCGCATAGTTAACCGTCTTTGTTAAATCATCGCTCTCACCTGCTGGCGCAAGATCGGCATAAAGCTCGAGATCTACAATAAATATTTGGCCATCTCGACGTTCGTTGGGAAATACACCATGGAAACCGAGCGCTGAAATTCCAGTCAATGAAATCCGATCACTCATTTTCTTAGCTCCTCAATAACAGCAATTGCATCTCTGTGAGGTTTAACAGAATGAGTCCTAACTCCCCAGACACCTGCCTTCGCCATATTTGTCGTAATCGCGACCGAAGCAAACTCTCGATCATCTGGTGAATTTGCGCCAAGCAAATCTCCCAAGAACCGCTTTCGCGAAGCGCCAACGAGAATTGGGAAGCCGAGAAGAGCTAAGCGGTCGATGTTTTTTAACAACTCCCAATTGTGAGCCGAGCCCTTGGCAAAGCCAATTCCTGGATCCAAAATGATTTGTTCAGGCGAAACTCCAGCCCTGGTTAACGCGATAACCCGCTCATCGAGTTCGTCTTTGACTTCACTAACCACATTTCTATATTGCGCGGCGCTCTGCATATCCTTTGAGTGTCCGCGCCAATGCATAACAACATATTGCACCGTTGGGTTAGTGCCAATAACAGTGACCATTTTCGGATCTGCCAACCCACCGCTCACATCATTTACATATGTCGCCCCGGCACCAATTGCGGCCTGCGCGATATTGGCTCGAGTCGTATCAATACTCAGCGCCACGCCAAGTTCTGCAAGCTCGGTGATAATTGGTATGACCCGATCTCGTTCTAACTCTTCGCTGATTCGATCAGAGCCTGGCCGAGTTGATTCCCCACCAACATCAATTATGTCCACGCCTTCGACAATCATTTCCTTCGCTCGATTGATGGCAGATTCAAAATCTAAATACTTGCCACCATCAGCAAAGGAATCTGGAGTCACATTTAAGATACCCATAACAAGGGTGCGCTCGTTATTCATTTTATCGATTGTTTGCAGTGATCAAACTCATTGCCTCAGCACGTGTTGCTGCATCTCGCAACTGACCACGCACTGCGCTGGTAATTGTTCTTGCGTCAGATTTTCTAACTCCGCGCATTGACATACACAAATGCTCGCAATTAATTACAACTATCACGCCCGCTGGGTTGAGAACTTCAACCATTGCATCAGCGATTTGCGAAGTTAGTCGCTCTTGCACTTGAGGGCGCCTGGCATAAATATCAACGAGCCTGGCCAACTTTGATAGGCCAGTTATCTGACCACTTTCACCAGGTATGTATCCGATGTGAGCCACGCCATGAAATGGTGTCAGGTGATGTTCGCAATGCGAGAAGACTTCGATATCTCTTACTATTACAAGTTCTCGATGGCCGATATCAAAAGTGGTTGATAAAACTTCTTCCGGTTTCTGCCAAAGACCCGCAAAATTTTCCTTTAAGGACCTAGCAACACGTCCTGGGGTATCGCGTAAACCCTCACGAGTTGGGTCCTCGCCAATTGCAATTAGTAACTCTGTTATCGCTTTTTCGGCACGCTCATGATCGAACTCTCTTTTAGCTCCGCCATCGTGTGGCCCCATCGAAACCGGCGTTATCTCACTCACGGTTGGGTGGTAATTTCTTTTTAGATTTACGAACGACTTTTTCTTCAACCTCAACAGTGGGCACTTGGGCTTTTGCTGGTGCTAGCGCGACAGGTGGAAGTGAACTAGGCATCCGAGAATTCGAACCAGTCCAAGCAGGACGCCTTGCAACCATCTTCACATTCTTAAAAATTTTCTCGATTTCATCCTTTAGAAGTGTTTCTTTTTCAAGTAACACTTCAACTAGGTCATCAAGAATTTCGCGATTTTCAACCAAGATTTCATATGCCTCTTGATGTGCATTTTCGATTAAGGAACGAATTTCATTATCGATAACTCCAGCAATTTCCTCTGAATAATCCCGTTGATGCCCATAATTACGGCCAAGGAAAGGCTCGCCTTCACTAATACCTAATTTAATCGCGCCGATTCGCTCGGTCATTCCATATTGCGTGACCATTGCTCGAGCTAAATTCGTAGCCTTCTCAATATCGTTTGAAGCTCCAGTAGTTGGGTCGTGGAAAATCAACTCTTCTGCTGCGCGACCTCCCAATGAATAGGCAAGCTGATCAAGCATTTGATTTCGAGTTGTCGCATAGCGATCTTCATCAGGCAAAATCATTGTGTAGCCCAGCGCCCGCCCGCGAGGCATGATTGTGATTTTATGAACTGGATCTGTATGAGGAAGAGCATGAGCCACAAGGGCATGGCCCCCTTCGTGATACGCCGTAATGCGGCGTTCCTCTTCTGTCATCAATCGAGATTTGCGTTGCGGTCCAGCCATGACGCGATCAATTGCCTCATCAAGTGCTGCATTGGTTATTACTTTTGCATTCTCTCGAGCTGTTAAAAGCGCAGCTTCATTTAATACATTTGCTAAATCTGCACCAGTAAAACCAGGTGTGCGTTTTGCAAAATCTTCCAAGTTAACTGATTTTGCTATTCGCTTATTTTTACCGTGAACAGCAAGAATCGCTGATCGACCTTTTAGATCTGGACGATCCACCGGAATCTGGCGATCAAATCTGCCAGGACGAAGCAAGGCGGGATCCAATACATCTGGCCTATTCGTCGCTGCTATTAAAATCACTTGGCCATTGGCTTCAAAGCCATCCATTTCAACCAACAACTGGTTAAGCGTCTGCTCCCTTTCATCGTGTCCGCCACCTAGCCCAGCACCACGTTGGCGCCCAACAGCATCTATTTCATCGATAAAAATTATCGCAGGAGCGTTAGCTTTTGCTTGAGTAAATAAATCGCGAACTCTGGAAGCTCCGACACCAACAAACATTTCGACAAATTCAGAGCCTGAAATTGAGTAGAAGGGCACGCTAGCCTCACCGGCAACTGCGCGAGCCAAGAGAGTCTTTCCTGTTCCTGGTGGACCATAAAGTAGGACACCTTTAGGAATCTTGGCACCAATATCCTGATACTTCTGTGGGGCAGCTAAGAAATCTTTAATCTCCATTAGCTCTGCTACTGCTTCATCTACACCAGCGACATCGCCAAATGTATTTTTTGGCATCTCTTTGGTTTGGAGCTTGGCCTTAGATTTACCAAATGAAAAGACTCGATTTCCGCCCTGCGCATTACCCATAAAGAGTAGAAGTAAGAAGCCAATCAGCAAGAATGGGACGATGCTGAGGAGTAGTGAGACGAAAATTGATTGAGTTGGAACTTTCACATCCCACTTATTTGGCGGCGGATTACTTGTTAAAAGTTCAATTATTTGTGGCTCTTCACCAGAAACAAAGGACGCGTAAAGTTTCTTGGATCCCTTGACAAAGTTTCCGGATTTTAGAACTACCTCGATTTTTTGATCTTTATCAATAACCAGCGCAGAATCCACTTTATTTGCCGAAATTGCAGCCAAAATTGTGGAGGTCTCAACTTTGGTAAATTTATCCCCGCTCGAGGAAAGTTGACCAAAAAAACTAACCAATATCAACGATAGAACGATCCAAAAAAGCGGTCCACGCAAAATTTTACGAGCTCGAGCTTTTGAGAAAGTTATCTTTCTCTTCTTTTCAGCAGGCGCCTTGCTGACAGGTGAAATCTTTTTCTTTGATTTTTTCTCGGTCATGAATACATGTGCTTCGCTAGTACGCCGATAAAGTCAAGGTTACGATATTTTTCATTAAAATCTAATCCGTAACCAACAACAAAATCTGTTGGAATATCAAAGCCAACATATTTAACATCGACTTCAACCTTTGCCGCTTCGGGCTTGCGAAGCAGAGTTAAAATTTCAACACTTTTAGCACCACGAGATTCAAGGTTTGCTTTTAACCACCCGAGTGTTAATCCGGTATCAACAATGTCTTCAACAATAAGTACTTCGCGACCAGATATGTCTTGATCTAAATCTTTGAGAATCCGAACCACGCCGCTCGACTTAGTTCCAGAACCATATGAGGAAACAGCCATCCAATCCATTTCGATATGACGTTGTAAGGATCGGGAAAAATCTGCCATAGTCATTACTGCGCCTTTAAGAACGCCAATTAAAAGCAACTCTCTTCCCTCGTAATCTTTTTCAACTTCGACAGCTAGCTCCTTCAAGCGAGTGCGAATTTGTTCTTGCGTAATTATTACTCGTTCAATGTCGGTGCCGGTTGTTTCTAGATCCACGAGGAGGTTCTCTTTCTACTTTTTCGACTGGGGTGGTTTTGTCTGCGAGAGTGAAAGTCTGCCCGAAATTCGGCCAACCTTCACACCGCCGGGAAGCGATGTGTGGCCCTGACCACGCCAATCGCTAAAAAGAGCCTCAATAGGCTCAAGATGAGCGGCAGAAATGCTTCCACTTGGCGCTCCAGCGGCATAAATTGCCAATCTAAGGACTCGGCTACGAATCGCGATTGGAAGTGCTTCTAGGGCTGAAATTTCGATATCTAGCGGATCCAACTCCGTGAAAATTTTCTCCGCCCACTGATCCAAAGCACTCGAATCTTGTCTTAGAATTTTTGCGGATCTTGAGAGCGCCCCAACGATTCCTGGCCCAATCTCTTTTTCGATTAATGGCAAAATAATTTCTCGTACCCGAACTCTCGCGAAGTCAATATTTGTATTGTGTGGGTCAGCCCAGAATTCAATTCCCGCTTCATTGCATGCCTCTTCTGTTGTAGCTCTGTCAACCGACAAGAAGGGCCTAATAAAGGGCCCTGAAACTTCTTCCATTCCAGAGAGTGATTTTGTTCCAGAGCCACGGGCCAGCCCTAAAAGCACTCCTTCGGCCTGATCGTTTTTTGTATGACCAAGTAAGAATTCTTTCGCTCCAAAAGTTTCGAGCGCTTGGTTGAAAACTTTATAGCGAGCCCGGCGAGCGGAAGCTTCCAGGCCATCTGTCAGAATTACATTTGCCTTACCAATGAAAATATCTTGGTATCCTATTTTTTCTAAAGTTTTTTCTGCTTGAGCTGCAATATCCGATGAATTTTCTTGTAGCCCATGGTCAACGACGACGGCAACTACATTAATACCCAATGTGCTTGCTTCCAGCATTGCCGCCAGTGCAAGTGCCAGAGAATCCGCTCCGCCTGAAACTCCAACGCAAACTTTCGAGTTTGGTTCCAATTTTTCAAGCCAAAATCGCAAGGCATGGCGCAATTCCAGAAGTGCTGGGGTTTTCGCGCTCATATGGAGCACTCTACAAAACTATTAGACTCGGCCGCCAGATGGCATTAAGCCCTTAATACCGTACATATTCGAATAAAGCAGGCCTGCATTTCGAGAATTGGCTTCCCACATCATGCCATCTCCCGCATAAATCGTAATATGATGAATATTTTGAACTGAACCATCATAAGAATAGAAAAGTAAATCGCCAGGAATTAGCTCGCTAAAGGCCACTCGCTTTGTAGCTACAAAATAAAGAGCGGCATTTAATCTTCCCCACGCTGGCCAACCCAGCCCAGCCTTTTTGTAAGCTGCATAAACCAAGCCAGAACAATCAAATGAGCTCGGTCCTTGTGCTCCCCAAACATATGGCTTGCGTGCTTGAACTTGTTTCTTTGCATATTTAACAGCCTTCGTTCTAATTGCTCTGGTGGAGCGAATTGTGGAGCGACCTGTAAAGCCCTTATCTGGCCAAACTTTAAATTGGTTAGGAGTTTTACTTGCTATGGCTGCATTTGCCTCTTCAAGTAAAGCCAACTGACGTTGTTCTTCCAGTGAAACTCTAAAATTCTTTGCCGTGGCTAGTTGTATTGCAATTTTATTTTGTACCGCACGTAGTTTATCAACTTCTTTTTGTTGTTCAGCCTTGGCGACATCCGCAACTTTCTTTGCATCCGCAACTTTTGCCGTTGCTCGTTCTTGCACAACTTTTGTACGGTCAGCTTCCTTCTTTGCAATGCTTGCTGCAACCTCGGCAAATTTGAATCGTTTTAAGGCAACAGCATTAGTGTCACCAATTTTATCTAGTGTAGTTAACTGATCTACTAAATCTTGTGGTCCATTTGCGCTAAGAAGTACATTAATATTTGTGAAATCGCCTCCCAATTTATAGGCATTAGAGGCCATTCTCCCAATCACTCTTGTTGTCTTTGACACTTCGGCCTGGGTTTTTGCTGCGTGATTAGCTGCTTTAACCGCCTTTCTCTTTGCAACTCCGAGTTCATTTAGGGCAACGTTGTATTTGGCTTGGGCCTCCTGCGCAACAGCAGTCAACTGATTAAGAGTTTTAGTTGCGATCTTGAGTTGGCCTGCCGCCCGTTTTGCCGCCTCAGTCTTCGCATCTTCGACAGCTTTGGCTGCTTTTATCTGAGCTTTGGTTGGCTTAGGAGTCTTTGAAAGTGCAACATCCGAGGCAAAAACAGAAAGCGCAATAGAGATAGCGATAACCGCGCTCATACTCTTTCTTGAACTGGCGAAAAACATAATTCTTAGGGCCTCCAGGGAAGTTATATCAACCTAGGATAAAGGGTTTATATGTGAAATCTCGGAGAATTGGCCTTGTGTCGCTAATTAGCGACATCTCGTCTCTTGAAAAGTATTGCGGCAATGCCGCCGCTGATAATTAGATAGGCAAGAGATGTAGCCAGCGAATGTTTGTAACTCAAAATCATATTTCCACCTTCGCCTAGATTGGAAAAATTTAGTCCTGGAAGCCATTTCGCAATACTGGTAATTAGCGCGGCCAAGATATTTTCAAGAATCAGAGTCCAAAGTACGCCAACGGCGATTGCGCTAATCGGAGATCTAAATAACAGCCCTAGAATCATTCCGACGGCACCGAAGCAAAGTGTTGCGATAAAAATATTCAGTGTGCTTTCGAAGAGTAATTTTCTTGCTGCACCCGTTGTCCAGGAAGATGTGTCAACCTTGGCTCTTCCAGCTAGTGCAAAAGATAGAGCGATACTCATGGTTCCTGCAAAGATAACCATTACAAGAGCGAATAGATTCATTGCGATAAATTTGCCTGCCAAAATTTTCATTCGCGATGGTTGCCGCACAAGTAAATTACGCAAGGTCCCTAGTGAATACTCCTGAGCTGTTTGAGAAGCGAAAATGCATAGCGCTACGATGCCGAGAAATATTCCGACCAACCTAAATCCATAAATTAAGCCCGACGCTTGGCTTAACTCTTCAACCCCAACATGTTCTCCCCGCTTTGAATTCCCGTCTTTTGAGTTAATCATTAAGAAAACAATTGAGGTAAATAGAGCGCTTAGGCCACCAACTGTTGCAATGGTGCCCAAAAGTAGAGATGGGCGCCGCAATTTTCGAACTTCGGCAATCACCACGCGGATCATGTATTTTCTCCTGTCATTTCAAAGAAGGTTTCTTCTAAAGTTTGTTGAATTGCGGAAATGGATGAAAGTGTTATGCCTGCCTCAAATGCCGCACGGTTGATGGCCGCACTGGCTTCTTTCGGCGCAGTAATGTGTAAAGTTGAATCAATAACTACCGATGAGAAACCAGCTGCTTCGACTTGGCTCGCGAGTTTGGTTAAATCCACTTCATATTCTGGCTTTGCCAAGATTATTGGTTTTTGTGAGGCAAGGAGTTCTTGGGTTTTCCCGGAAAAGATAACTTTTCCTTCTCTTAACATAACTAAGTACTCTGAAATCATCTCAAGTTCACTCAGGATGTGGGAGGAAACAAAGACCGTTGTGCCTTTCGCCGCAAGATCACGAATTATTTCCCTGACCTCTTGGATGCCGGATGGGTCCAAGCCGTTTGTTGGCTCGTCCAAAATCAATAACTCTGGATTCGGCAAAAGAGCGGCAGCGATACCGAGTCGTTGTTTCATCCCAAGTGAATAAGTCTTAAATTTAGATCCGCCTCGATCGGCTAAATCAACTTTGGCAAGTAATTCATCAACTCTCGAAAGTGGAAAACCGCCCAGTTCTGCTAGTACTTTCAAATTTTCACGCCCGGAGAGGCCCGGATAAAAAGCTGGTCCTTCAATCATCGCCCCAACTCTTGGCAAATATTTTTCTGGGTGCTCGATGCTTTCACCTAAAACTGTGGCACTACCTTCGGTTGGAGTGATTAGCCCAAGCAACATGCGAATCGTTGTTGTCTTTCCAGAGCCATTAGGTCCAACAAACCCACATACTGTTCCAACTGGAACCTCAAAGTTCCCGTGGGAAAGTGCAGCATTTTTCCCATAAATTTTACTTAAGTCCGAAATGGAGATCGCAATTTTCTTCATTTTGAGAGAGTATCCCAATTACCCAGACGAGTTTGCTTTATGCACAGCAACTTCTCCCATTATACGCGGGAGTAAGCGCAAAAATAAGAGTGGGCTAAGGATTTACAACAAGAGCAGCGATAACCAGTAGTAGTGAGAAGACGCTCAAATAGGTTATTGACCACTGGAAGAGTTTGGCTGCTGCCTTATTTGAATCTGGCCCATCAATTTTTAATAGTTCAAGAATAAAGCCTAACGCGATCGCAATCGTGATGACCCAACACCACCAAGGAAGATGTTCGCTCCAGTTAACCGCAAGGGATGTTACGACCATTCCAATCGTATGAAACCACATCTGTTTCTTAACAGAAGCAATTGATGCTACTACCGGCAACATAGGAATTCCGGCTGCGGCATAATCATCTCGATACTTAATTGCAAGAGCCCAGAAATGTGGTGGTGTCCAGAAGAAAATAACTAGAAAAAATAACCATGCTGTTAATGAAAGGGAGTTCGTAATTGCAGCCCAACCAATCAATACCGGTATACAGCCTGCAATTCCGCCCCAAACAATATTCTGTGAAGTTCGGCGCTTAAGCCCAATAGTGTAGCCAAATACATAAAACACAATTGCCGCAGCAGTCAAAATTGTTGCCCATAGCGTTGTAAAGATTGAAAAGATTGTTAAGGAAATAACTGTTAGAGCTGAAGCAAAAATAAAAGCTTGGGCTTCCGTTACTGCGCCACTGACAATTGGGCGATTTGCTGTACGAACCATTAATCGATCTGAGTCAACTTCAATGATCATATTAAAAGCATTTGATGCGCCTGCTGCCAAGGTCCCGCCAATTAAAGTTGCGACAGTTATACCAAGGGGCGGCACACCTTTTGCAGCTAGGAATAATGCGGGCAACGTGGTCACTAGCAAGAGTTCTACTACGCGCAATTTCATCAATTCTATATAAGGCGAGATTTTTGACTTCTTCATCCAGTTAGCGTACCGAAGCTTTCTATGCAGGCCTGGCTACTGTTGCCAACATTTTGTCAATTGTTTGCCTTGCAAGCTCGCGAGAACTCTCCGTCGGCTTAATATGATTTGCAATTACGGCAAATATATACTCGTTATTTTCTACTTCAACATATCCAGCCAAAGATACCGAGGTATTTATCCAGCCTGTTTTAGCCCTAACTAACTTTGCTGCGGATTTTCCAGACTTCTTAAAACGATTTACCAAAGTTCCGCTTTTTCCGGCAACGGGCAACCCATCATAAATTGCCTGAAATTGCGGCTCAATTCTAATTTTCCATAGTAACTCGGCGACTGTCCGTACCGAAACTCGATTTCCATGTGAAAGCCCACTTCCATCTTTAACACGTAAACCTGTCGAACCGACTCCTAGGCCACTTAAAGTCTGAACAAATGCCTGGTTCATTCCTCGACTACCTCTAGGAAATCCCATTTCTTTTGCTGAAATTCTAGCCAGTCGATCGGCTAAAGTATTATCGCTCCAAAGCAGGGTGAAGCCAATTATTTCACTGAGTAGAGGTGATCTAATTCCAGCTAATTGTGAAACTCCAGATAATTTATTTACTTGGGATTGAGAAATCCATTTAAATTTATATTTCTTACCATAAAAAGCCCGCAAATTTTTTATATCTTTTTCAAACAGGCCATGGTATTTAATTCTGACAGCTCGAGCTCCTTGGCTTGCTTGATTCATAACACTTATTAGTTTGGGAGAAAAACCACGATTAAACTTCTTTGCACTTGCCGAACTGGTCGTTAGCCAAGGGTCATGCTCGCCGAGTAAAAGAAAGGTATCTGCCTCCGAAGTGGCATTTATGCTCGTTTTAAATCGCTTCTCTTCACCAAAGGCGCTTAGCGCAGTAACTGACGAGACGAGTTTTAAGACCGAAGCAGGTGCTCTCGGAATATCAGCTCCGCTCGAAAATATTTCTGTCTGTGTTACTGGGTCAATCACTAAAATTCCAGACTTGGCAAGCATTGAGGATCTAGCAAATTTTTTAAAGGCATTGGGAACTGAAGTAGCATTTGCCGGGGAAATGACAATTAGTACTAGCGAAATCATCGCTATTAAAGCAACTGGAATAGTTACACCTTTGCGCATTGTGAAATTATCCCCTTACCTTTCTTTTCAAGCGACCTTGAGAAGTAGCAGCACCGAGTAGAACAATGGCTCCTCCTAGTGGTTCATGCCAAGAAATTTTCTCACCCAAAAAAACCCAGCCTACAAAGACTGCCACAACTGGAGTCAAATAAGTTACTGAACTGGCAATCGAACTTCCAGCCCGTTCCACTATCTGAAAATTCCAAATATAAGCGATACCGCTTCCAAATACCCCAAGTGCGACCATAGCAAATACAGGGCCCATCCGATATTCATCTTTTGCGATTCCATTCATCAAGTAGAAAGGCAGGAGCGTGATTGCAGCGGCAGTTACCTGCCCTGCGGCAAGGGATTCGGCGCGCAGATTCAGAGGCGTTAGATATTTTCGAATGATTGGAAAAGAAAGTCCATAACAAGTGATTGCGGCGAGTAGGGCAACAGAGCCACTTATTGAATTAGATCCAATCCCCTTCCAGATACCCAGAACTGTTAAAACTCCAATACCGCCGAGAGAGAGACCTAATATTTGGTGCAGGGCGATTTTCTCTGACCTAAAAAAGAATAGAATAAAAATCAAAGTGGATAAAGGAGTGCAGGCGTTAATTATTCCTGCCAGAACTGAAGTGACTCTCTGCTCGGCGTAGGCAAATAAAACACCTGGGAAAACATTTAGCAGTAGCGAAACAATCCATAAAACGAACCAAGTTCGACGATCGCTAGGAAGTGAAATACCTCTTATTTTGATTATTAAAAGAAGTATCATCGCGCCGAGCGCGCAACGACCAAAAGCGACCCCCACTGGAGTTAGAAATTCAAGCCCAAGTTTTATAAATATGAAGGAACATCCCCAAACAATTCCTAGCGCTAGGTATATTGGGAGCCAGGATTTTTGCTTCATGGCAACTCCCTCTAATGTTTGGGTATGACTACTGCTGAAATTGGACCTGGTGAATTCTATCCAGTCGTTGGTGTTGGCCCTCATCCCCAACCTTGGCCAGTCGGAGAGCAATATGACCCAGAATTGCTGGCAAACGGAGATCGCCGAAATGTATTAGATCATTACCGTTACTGGAGTGTTGCAGCAATTGTCGAGGATTTAGACACTAAGCGACATGATTTACAAATTGGGATTGAAAATTGGCAACATGATTTGAATATTGGTTCAGTCGTAAGAACAGCCAACGCATTTAACGTTTCTAAAGTCCATATAGTTGGAAAGCGTGATTGGAACAAGCGCGGAGCAATGGTTACGGATAAATATTTACAGGTTCTACATCATCCGACTGTTGCCGATTTTAAAATTTGGTGCGATGAAAATGCAGTTCCGATTATTGGGATTGACAATTTACCCATTTCCAAAGAGCTAGAAACTTCTAGGATACCTAAGAAGTGTGTTCTATTTTTTGGTCAAGAGGGCTCGGGGATGTCTGATGAGGCGGTTGAAATTTGCCAGACTGTTTTAGCTATTAGGCAATATGGTTCGACAAGATCGATGAATGCATCTGCCGCAGGCGCCATCGCTATGTATGCCTGGGCAATGCAACACCTAAATAATTAAGCTTCCTTAATTACCTCTGCAACCGCTTTAATCCGACGGCGAATTTCTTTTGCTTCTTCCATTCTTCCGAGTGATTGCAGAAGGTCAGCCATTCGATTTTCGATTTCCAAAATAAATTCAAAATCTTTATTTTCATTATCCGTCGCAACTTCGAGAACACGATCTAAAGTATTAAGGCCATCTTCCTTGAGATTGCAGAGAATTTGCGCCTTTCCAAGTTCAAGTAATGAATAAGTCTCGCGATAATGATCGTGAGCGGTAACAAAAACATCAAGCGAGCGTTGTGCGGCGGCGAGTGCGCCATCACCGTCACCAATCTCATTTAGGCAGTGGGCAATTTTTTGATCGCATCTCGCGACGTTAATTACCTCTTTTAATTTCTTAAATAAGTCTCGAGCTTCCTGAAAAGACTCTAGCGCTTGGCCATAATTCTTTAATTCGCGTTCGGCGCATCCAATTAAATGTAAATCGTTAGCGGCACCGCTGTCATTTCCATCTACTAAATGTTCTTGAACACAATCTGTCATACATCCGATTGTCTTCTCGTACTCTTTCGAGGAGAACCACCATTCGCCCAGAGTGCAGGCCAGCTCGATTGCCAGCGGAGACTTAGATTCACGAAGCAGCTCGACAGCTTTGCTCATTGCAGTCGCGGCTTCGGTCATTCTCTTTAACTGATTTAAGTTATAGCCAATTGCTGAATAAGCCTGGGCCAGTCCATCGGTCGGAACAACTGAGCCAAGTGCAGCATAAATATCACGGGCAGTTTCTGCCAGTGCAAGGGCTTCGTCATATTGGCCACGAGCATAAATCCGAGCGCTCAGCTCGTAATAGGTATTGGCTCGGTCTAGACCTTGGGTTTCTGGGATGCGCTCCCAGAGCATTTCCTCGGTGACAATATCTTCTGTGGAATCCTCATCATCACTCATGCCAATGACTCTAGCAATACCTTCCGATATCCGCACGGGCAGGGGTATAGTTTCTTCACGTGCGTTTCTTAAATAATCCAAGCTACGAGCTGACCTATGACGATGTATTCATGGTCCCAAGCGCATCAAGTATTGCAAGCCGCATGGATGTCGACCTCTCTACTCATGATGGCACCGGTACAACTATTCCTATTGTTGTAGCAAATATGACCGCAATCTCTGGACGGCGGATGGCCGAAACGATCGCTAGGCGCGGGGGAATAGCCGTTATTGCTCAGGATATTCCGATTCAGATTGTTGCCGAAGTGATCTCCTGGGTGAAATCCCGAAATACTTTTTTTGATACCCCTGTAACGCTCTCGCCAACTGAAACTGTTGCTGATGCGATAGACCTTATTAATAAGCGAGCTCATGGGGCGCTAATAGTTGTTGAAGATGGCAAGCCGGTAGGAATAGTCACTGAAGATGATTGCGAGCGCGTCGATCGCTTTACTCAACTTCAGCAAATTATGAGCAAAGATTTAGTAACAGTGTCGGATTCAATTGAACCACGAGAGGCTTTTGATTTTCTAAATAGCCAGCGGCGTCGTTTAGCACCCGTTGTAAATAAAAGAGGCGAACTTGTTGGAATTTTAACTCGCACGGGAGCGCTACGGGCAACCCTTTATCAACCTGCATTAGATGACAAAAATAGTTTGCGTATTGCTTGCGCAGTTGGAATCAATGGTGATGTCGCGCTTAAAGCTGAAGCGCTGATAAATGCTGGAGCAGATGTCCTGGTGGTTGATACCGCACATGGCCATCAAGATAAAATGATGGAAGCGATTCGAGCGATTCGAGCACTTGCGCCTAAAATTCCAATTGTCGCGGGTAATGTTGTCACTGCCGAAGGAACAAAAGCGTTAATTGATGCAGGTGCCGATATAGTCAAAATCGGCGTTGGCCCTGGCGCCATGTGCACGACTCGTATGCAGACTGGGGTTGGCCGTCCGCAATTTACGGCAGTACTTGAGTGCGCAGCCGAGGCAAAAAAATACGGCAAACATGTTTGGGCAGATGGTGGCGTTAGACATCCGCGTGACGTTGCCTTGGCACTTGCAGCTGGCGCATCTCAAGTAATGATCGGCTCTTGGTTTGCGGGAACTTTCGAATCGCCGAGTGATTTAAATAGAGACGCTACTGGTCGTCTCTATAAGGAATCTTTTGGAATGGCTTCTGCCCGAGCAGTAGCAGCGCGAACATCTAAGGATGGGGCTTTTGACAGGGCTCGTAAAGCCTTATTTGAAGAGGGCATCTCCTCATCCCGAATGTATATTGACCCAGTTCGTCCAGGAGTTGAAGATTTACTTGATGAAATTATCGCCGGCCTGCGTTCCTCTTTTACTTATGCTGGAGCGAGCACAATAAGTGACTTCTTCGATCGCGCAGTCGTGGGCATTCAATCCGCTTCGGGCTATGCCGAAGGACGTCCACTTCACACTAGTTGGTAATTTAATCTATTTCTCGTTTAGGGTCGTCGCTTTCATCCCAATCTTCCTGCGGCTGCCCAAGCTTCCAATACATGTAATAAATAAATAGTCCGAAAAATGGCCATTCAAAAACATAGAGCCAGGCGCGTTCTTTTCCATCGAGAGCTCGGGAGAATTCTAAAAGTCCCATAATTAAACAGATTGGGATAAACACAAGTAACCATTTACGTTTTGGCTCAACTTCTCTAGTCATCAGCGCCCTCTATTGCTTTTTCATTTGCAATCCAATCACTGGCCGCCAGTGCGATCCAAGCCGCATCAATTAGCATCCCCATAGCCCACATAATGGCGCCACCTCGGCGTTGATCCGCAATTCCAGTTGCCATACTTACTCCATCTGGGAGGTGATGTAATATTTTATTTCCAGAATACAAAAAGAAACCGGTCATAGTTTCAGGAAGCATCATTGCAAATAAAGAAAGCACTCTTGCCGCATAGGAAACATTAAAGGGTTGGGGATTTCCAGACATGACTGGGTAGTAATAAATAAATCCCCCTACTAAAAAGAGAATTAGTTCAAACATGTGAGCATTTGGGTCTGTCATTCCAGCATCTGCCAGTGGCGAGAAATGTGTGATGATTAAAACAGATAGGAAAACCACAAAACCAACCTCTGGCCTGAAGAGTTGTTTGATTAGGACATTGCCACCAATTGCCCGAGCGAACTTTCTTGCCTTTGGGTCTTTGGAGTTCACCAAAATCTTGATAGGGGAACCCAGAACAATCAAGGGAGAAACAAGCATCATGAGGCCAACGTGCTGAATCATATGAATCCAGAAACTCGAGAGCGCGGCGTGGGAAATTGGGCCAACTAAGAGCAGAAAGGCCAGTCCCATCCCAGTATAGAAAGAGATCTGCCTCAGGGTTGAGACCCCGTGAGTTCTAGGTTTCTCCCTGAAATACCAGGTGGTCTTGGCGATTAACGCTATGGCGAAGAAAAGGTCCCAAACTGGGTTTAGCCCCATTGATCACACCGATTTCTCATAATTTTCCCGACATTTTGCCATAAAAGTGTTCCGATATCCTACCTATACCCCTACCATATTGACCATTGTATGACCTGGACCACAGGTCAGAACAACCACAAATGCAAAACTAAATAGGGACTAAATAAGGGAAGGCTAAAACATATGGCTAAATCTAATATGACGGCGGGAAAAAGGGCGGCGAGCGCAATTCTTGCAACCGCACTTTCGATCTCCGTCGTTGTTGGCGTTGGCGTGACGCTTAATAAATTCAGCGCAGATCCAAATGGCAAGTTATTTGCGACCAAAGAAGCAGACACGATAAATGTCGATGGCAAAGAATATCCAAAGGCTTCCCTAACAATGGGCGTCTATGCCGATACTGAGCAGGCGCACGCAGATGGATTCACTGGAATGAAAAATGATTGGGTTCAATATGGGCCTTCAAATCATTTAGTACTCCCAGCAAATACTTACATCACAATGACCATCCATGGTTATGACGGCGGCGAAGAACTCAACAATCCATTCTTCGGAAAAGTTATGGGCACGGTAAGTGGTACTGTAAATATTGACGGTGTGGAATATGACTCCTTGCCTTACAATAAAATTCAGCACACTTGGACCTTGCACGGAATACCTCAATCAACACAGGATCCTTTATTTGTCAGTGTTCCTCTACTCCGAGTTGAAGAAGATGACGAAATTGGTTGGGTGCCAACTGAAGACCCAATTACAAATTTCAAAGGTCACACAATTACCTTCTCGTTCTTAACTAAGGGCGCCGGCGAATATGTTTGGAACTGCGAATTTCCTTGTGGTGACGATACTTACGCCAAATTCGGTGCAGCTATGAGCGGATATGGTTATATGTCTGGGAAGGTTACGGTCACAGCATGAGCCAAAATGACAATCTAGATTTAAAGCCAGTACCGGGAGAACGACTTAAGAAATTTTTAAGACGCTCAGATGTATTACAATCAACTCTTTTCGGTCTGATCATCACGGGCGTGTTCATAATTCTTGGTGGTAAGTACTACCCAGAGTGGATGCCTGCAGCCATGAGTACCGACATGAAAGCAATAGTGAAGTTAATGACGGTCTTCACTTGGATCTCAGCCCCAGTTTGTGGAGTTGTTTTAGGAATTGCTCTCTACTCATTCCTAAATCGCCACAAGGGCGATACTCCACCACCTGACGGCCCAGCAACACGAACTAATGGACCAGTCGTACTTCTCTGGTCAGTTGTTACAAGTGCGCTTGCGCTCGTTGCAGTTCTTTATGGATTGACCGAGCAGAATTCAACATCGCTTGCTTCGGCAAGAAATGCTGAAGATGCGATGGTGGTTAACGTAATTGGTTCACAATGGGCATGGTCGTTTGACTATCCAGAGTATGGAATTTCTTCTCACGAATTAATGTTGCCAATTGATCGCCCGGTTTCATTCAAAGTTGTATCGGTTGATGTAAACCACTCATTCTGGCCAGTTCAACTTGGCGTCAAGGTTGATGCTAATAAATTGGCTGAAACTCTTGCTGATACCACTCCAACTAAGTTAGGCGAATTTGATGTTAAGTGCGCAGAGCTTTGCGGGCTTTACCACGCTTACATGGAAACCACCGGTGAAGTAATGACTGAAGAAGATTTCAATAGTTGGGTATCAACTCAAGACGGAGATAGGAACACCAAATGACAACTCTTGATAGCCAAGTAGGATCTCGGGCAATTCCGAATCCAAAGAACAGTTTAATTACTAAATTAAATGCTGGAACAGGTTTAATTGTTGGAATCCTTTTTGCAATTGGAACTTACAAAGGACTTTCCAACACACTAGATACCAGTGTTTATCACCTTCACAATCAAGTCTTGCTCGCCACTATGTTTATGTGGAGCATCGGCTTTCTTGTTGGAATTGGTGCATTCATCGGACCTGTTCGTTGGTTGGTTGGAAAAGACCTAACAGCTGAAGAGCAGCTCTATATGGCTGGTGACGGGCAAGGAATATCTCGTTACTTTAAATATTGCACTGACCATAAAGTGGTTGGAATCCAATACCTGTGGGGCGTAATCACGCTGCTTGCCGTTGGTGGCAGCATGGCGATGATGATCCGTACCGACCTGTTTAACTCAGGCGGCCACTTCGTCACTGCTCCTATCTACAACTCACTTGTTGGTCTTCACGGAATCACCATGATTATCGCGTTGATTATTGTTGCAACTGGACCATTCGGTAACTACATCATGCCAATCATGATCGGTGCTGCTGATATGGCATTCCCCCGCTTAAATGCTCTTTCTTGGTGGGTTCTTGCTACCGCAATCCCAGTACTTTGCAGCGCTTGGTTCCTAGGAGGAATTCCAACTGGTTGGACAGCTTATGCGCCACTTAGCGTTCAGGCCGGTCCAGGAATGAACGCTTTCTTGGCAACAATCATTATCTTCGCTGTTTCTACTGCAGTTGCTGGTATGAATATCACGGCAACTGTCATAACAATGCGTGCGAAAGGAATGTCTTGGAACCGTGTGCCAATTTTCGTAATTGGTGCCACAGTTTCTGTTGCCCTTGCAATCCCAGCATTCCCAACATTTATGGTGGCAATGATTCAGACTGCGATGGATCGCTCATTCATGACTGGGTTTTTTGATGCAAATGTCGGCGGCACTGGCTGGCTATATGCGCACCTATTCTGGATTATGGGCCACCCTGAGGTCTACGTAATCCTTGTTCCTGGTGTTGCGATTATTATGGAAATTGTTCCGGTTTTTGTAAGAAAACCACTCTTCTCATATACCGCAGCTGTTGTCGGATTTGCCGGAATCGCCGGACTTTCAGTTCTGGTTTGGGCACACCACATGTATATGTCAGGCTGGATGCCAATGCTAAACGGACCTTTCATGGTTACAACAGAAATGATTTCAGTTCCGACTGGACTTATCTTCCTCGTAATTCTTGGAACTCTTTGGAACGGCAAGCCTTGGCTTAAAGTTCCCATGCTTGGTGCCTACGCCTTCTTGTGGAACATGCTTATCGGTGGCATAACCGGCTTGTACCTCTCAGATGTTCCGGCCGATCAATATCTACATGGTTCAATGTATGTAACTGCACACTTTCATTACACGCTAATGGGCGCAGCACTTACTGGAGCCGTTGCAGGTTTGGTTTACTGGTATCCAAAGATGACTGGTCACATGTTAAATGAGCGCGCAAGTTACGTTTCATTCTGGCTAATCCAAATCGGCTTCCAGATTCTCTATCTCGGCATGTTTATTGCCGGTTCAGAAGGACAACCACGACGCGTAGCTGACTATGCATCTGAATTCATTAACTCCAACAGAATAAGCACAGTCGGTGCTTACACAGTTGGAATTGGATTCATAATTCTTCTCTGGGCTGTTGTTCACTCATGGCGCCACGGAAAGATAGCGCCTATGAACCCATGGGGCGCAAAGACTCTGGAATGGACTGTTCCTTATCCTGTTCCACTAACTAACTTCGATACCCCACCAGTTGTAACAAGTGATCCTTATGGATACGGAAGGAGTGCAAAATAATGTCAACAGATACTAAATTTCACGTCCATCATGATGCACCGGAAGTTGTTGGCCGTCGTGAACGCCTTGGAGTTCGCCTCCTAATTGTCGCCGATGGATCGTTCGTCTTCGCATTGATCTTCTCTTATTTCTATCTGAGAAACCTTGATCAAAATGGCGGATGGATCCCAGATGGCGGACATACTCTTGCAACTTCTACTGGTTGGAAAGTCGTAATCCCACTAATCATTGCTGCTCTGGTTCACAGATTAGCGATGCGCGATCCAAGTCATCAGAGAAGTTTCTCTGCGATCGCTCTACTCTCATTGGCTTATGGAGCGTATGCGCAGTTCGATCAACTCGCTAACCTTCCATTTATTGATGGCGAATCTGGAGCTTTTGAGGGTGCATATGCATCTTGCGTGACGCTTATTGCTGGAGGAAACCTCTTCCACTATATCGTCGCTATTTTCTTGGCTCTTGGCTTAGTGCTAAGAAGTGGCCGTACAAATGTTAATCCAGTACTTGAATCATGGCGCATGCGCACTGCTGGTTCTTGGTTCACTTGGATTGCAATTGCTGGTGTAGCAGCTTCTGCTATTACGCCTTCATTTATGTAAATAGAAGTACAAAAAAGCCCCCGAGATGATCGGGGGCTTTTTTATTGCTCCTGCTTTCTGATAGTTTTTCTTGCCAATAAAATATGTCCAAGGAAGCCAATCACCAAGGCAAGAATTACGCCGATATTTGAATAAGCCCAAGGTCCATCTTTGCCGCCAATTAGACTCAGAAAGTAACCCTGCCAATTCAACCAGCTGGCAAAGGTATTGGTGACAAAACCCCAGCCAATAACCGTTCCGACTGCGACAAGGGCTATAGAGCGGATATTCCAAGCACCATAAATACCCTTTGGATCGAACAAGTCAGCTTCAACATAATCTCGTTTCCTAAGAACTACATCTGCCACAAAGATTGCAGACCAGACCGCGATAGGCACGCCAAGAGTTATGAGAAAGCCCTGAAATGGCGCAAAGAAGTCTCCGGCAATCCAAACGATGTAAATGGTGCCTAACGTCATTATTGCTGCGTCAATTGATGCGGCCACGTGGCGCTTTACCGGTAGGCCTACGGAAACAAGCGTTATGCCAGAGGAATATAAGTCAAGGATTGCACCGCCAATTAAGCCAAGAATGGCAACGGCTGCAAATGGAATTAGATACCAAGTAGGAACAAGAGTTGTAAGTGCACCAATCGGATCCATCGCAATTCTTTCTCCGAGTTCTTGGCTGCTGCCAGCAAGAAGGGAGCCATAAATAACTAAAACAATTGGAACTATCGAAGCCCCAAAAACTGTCCAGCCAATCACTCCACGACTCGAAGCGCTACGGGGCAGATAGCGTGAATAATCGGCGGCAGCATTTACCCAGCCCAATCCAATTCCGGTCACACCAAAGATAAGTGCACCAATAAAAGCCTCGAAACTTCCACTTGGAATTGCCGAGATGGCGCTCCAACTGACTTGATCAAGGGTCAAGATGATGTAGCCAACGGTCAAGATGATTGTTGCAATTGTTAAAACTTTTTGAATTCTCATGATTACTTGGAAACCTAGGACCCCACCAAAAATAGTTAAGCCCGCAGCAATTGCAAAACCTAAAATTCTGGAAACATTTGGTTCAATATTGCCCACTCTGGTGAAAACAGTCTCTGTGGCTAAGGTAGCTAAAGAAACCAGAACGGTTTCCCAGCCCACGAAAATTAGATATGAAAGTAGGCCCGGAACAATATTGCCCTTGACGCCAAATGCTGCTCGGGAGAGGGTCATTGTTGGGGC
This sequence comes from uncultured Actinomycetes bacterium, assembly GCA_937876245.1. Classification (GTDB taxonomy): domain Bacteria; phylum Actinomycetota; class Actinomycetes; order Nanopelagicales; family Nanopelagicaceae; genus AAA044-D11. The sequence goes on from CALEGP010000033.1 coordinate 47,687, forward strand.
ATTGGCCCTTTTGCCGGCCAAGGAACTGATCCCAACCAGGAAGAATGACGCGACTGTTCCGATTATGGCCGCAAATGTTGCCTGCCAGAACGAAATGCCAAAGCCTAAAAAGAATGAGCCATATGAAAGTGCTAGTAAGGAGACATTGCCTGCCGCCCAGGGCCAAAATAAACTTCGAGGCGAGCCACTTCTTTCAGATTCAGATATTACATTCGTACCATTTAACTCGAGCATGAGGTTAAGAGTAGGGGTAATACTAGGATGACCGCATGTTTAAGAGCGATGAGTTCCGAAAGGCTAGGCTCGCAACGCTTATTGCATTCTTGATCAATGGATTCACTATCGGAAATTTTGTTTCTAGAATCCCAGATTTTAAAACTGAATTGGGAATTTCAAATGCGGTACTTGGTGCTTCGCTATTTTGCGCATCGATCGGAGTCTTATCTGCGTTGCGTCCGGCAAGTCGAAGCGCAGCTAAATATGGAAGTGGGCCCTTAACAAGGTACTCGGCCTTCACTCTAAGTCTCGCCCTCCCTTTGGTCGGACTTCTCTTTAACCTTCCTTGGTTTTTGTTTTCTCTATTTATTTATGGAGCCCTCTCCTCGATTCATGATCTATCAATGAATGCACATGCAGCAGCTTTAGAAAATAAAGCAGGGAAACGGGTCATGAGCACCTTTCATGCAATGTGGTCAATTGGCGGCCTAAGTGGTGGGGCGATCGGCGGGACGTTGGCTAGCGTCGGAGTCCCAATTCGTGCCCACGTTTTGGCAATTGCAATATTTACATTCTTAGTAGCACTGACTACGCGAAATTGGTTTCTACCCGCAAGTGCAGATATGCACTCTCTGGGTGCTCGGAAAAAATATAAAATGCCCCGTAAATTCTATGTTCTTGGCCTCTTTGGATTATGCGGCGCACTAGGAGAAGGAGCAGCAAGTGACTGGGGTGGGGTTCTTGCACGTGAAAGTTTCGGAGCAACACCCTTTGTCTCGGCTCTGCCATATGTATTTTTCTCACTCACTATGGTCATTGGAAGATTTTCTGGTGATTTCTTGGCACAGAGATTTGGCGCTACAAAACTGCTAACTTGGTCTGGTTTAGTAGCAGGAATCGGGCTGACCAGTGGGTTAATGGTTGGAAATATTTACGGCATGATTTTTGGCTGGCTGATGTTTGGGATTGGACTTGCAACTGTAATCCCTATGGTGATTAGCGCCACCGGAAGTGTGGCGAATAAAGATAATGCTGGGCAAATTTCTGCGGCCCAGGGAGTGGCCCTTGTGACTGGAATTGCCTACTTTGGTTTTGTGATTGGACCTCCACTTCTAGGAGTCCTTGCCGACCTACTAACTCTGCGTTGGGCAATGTTAGTTCCGGCTGCCCTAGCGCTTGCTTTTGGATTAAGTGCCAGGAAAGTTTTATCGTAGCCATAATATTTTATTCAGTGTAAATTGCCTTCTATGATTACTCCTCAAAAACTCGCATCCAATCAATTTGATCACTTCTATAAGGGTGGCTACCGCATCGGAGCCCTCCGTAATGGCCCAGGCGGACCAATGCGCCCTGAGGAGTGGATCGGATCGATGACCACGCGATTTGGCGAGAAGACTATGGGACTTTCTGTCTTATCTGATGGAAGTTTTTTGCGAGATTCTGTCATCGCTAATCCAGAACAATGGCTGGGCGGCGAGCATCTAAATACTTTTGGTGCTAGTACAGAATTGTTAATGAAATTACTTGATCCAGATCAAAGACTTCCCGTTCATTTTCACCCTAATCGTAAGTTTGCAAAGGATCACCTCGCGCTAAATCATGGAAAGACTGAGGCCTGGATAATTTTGGAAGCTCCAGCAGGAGCTAACGTTGGGCTCGGATTTAATACCGAGATGAAGAAACCAGAAGTTTCCAAAATGGTAGATGCTCGTGATGCCGATGGTTTACTTGCTTCATTGCAGAAATTTGATGTTAAAGCGGGGGATACCGTTTTTGTTCCAGCCGGAACTCCTCATGCTATTGGCGCCGGAATATTTGTCTTAGAACTCCAAGAGCCAACTGATCTCTCCGCACTATTGGAGTGGAATGACTTTGCTGTCGATGGCGTTAAAGATGGACACCTTGGTTTGGGTTTTGACACGGTACTCGATGCACTTAGGTATACCCCAATTGAAAAAGATGAGGCAAGTAAATTGGTATTTTCCAATCGCCTATTTAGCCAGGGTGACCAGTCGGTCTTTACTGCTGTGGCTGATCCATATTTCCGCGCTGATTATCTCGCTGGGATCCAAAGTAAAGTGGCCGCTGGATTTAGCATTGCCCTGATTTTAGATGGAAGTGGAAAGATCGCTTTTGAAAATCACTCTGAAATGAGCGCCGAGAAAGGCGATGCAGTCTTGATTCCACACTCTGCGGGAAGCTGGATTCTTAATGGTGCGAGTGGCATTGTCTGCCGACCACCTCTTGCAAAAGATGCACCGTTAGCGGTTTGATTTAAGAAAGATTGTTTGCCCTAACAATATGTTCCACCATGTATTTTCGGGCATTTAGCGCCATTGGTTTGTTCTCGGTCCAAAGATTTCGCCAAATTGCTAATGCTAGGGAAAGATCAGGGTGAACGATTGCTGATGAGAAACTTTCAAAAGTAATCACACCCTTGTAGTTGATTTTCGCTAGTGCGCCAAATAATTGATCAAAATCAACGTTTCCAGTTCCGAGTCCTCCTCTGTGGCTGGCGCCGATGTGTACATAGCCAATATGTTCCGCATTATTGATAATAGGAGACGCTAAGTCTTGTTCCTCTATATTCATGTGATAGATATCTATGTGCACCTTAACATTCGGCTCGCCGATATCTTTAATCATTTCCACAGCTTGGTCAATAGTATTAATTAAATTCGATTCATATCGGTTTACTGGCTCCAGTCCAATTGTTATTCCTTTTGCTTGTGCCGCTATCGCAAGGCGTTTTAGTGAAGCAACTGAATTCGAACGAGACTTTAAAGTTGCTGGATGAGAATACTTGCCAAGTGCGCTAAATAGAACGCCACCAAGATAATCACCTTCGATTTCTGACACAACATCTAACGCTGCCATTAGTCGCGCTTCGCCCTTGGCTGCTATCTCTGAGTCCTCGTTATTGATGTCGGCATCGAACGACAACCCCATTGAACAGGCCGCTTTGATTCCGAATTCTTTCAAAGTTGCCAGAGTGTGGGCAGTATCAATTAATGAAGGGTCGAGTGCTGGAATCTCAATCAGATCGTAACCGGCCTCGACTGTATTCTTAATTGCCTCTCTACATTCGGCTTGCGACCAACCTCCAACCCAAACAAGAGCATGGACGCCTAATTTATTTGGAAGTTGAATTGTCATGCATTGAGTATATTAATTATTAACTGATTCGTCACTAGGCAAACTGCCTAACGCGTTCGATAGCATCGGCGGACAACTTTCGCCGGGAGCAATTGTTGGCTCGAAATGCCACCACTCGTTCTCATATACACGACACAAACCAAAGAGATTTCCATTTTCTTCCAGCCATTTATCGGCCACTGGATCACCTGGATAATTTATATCAATGGCTGTTCCCCATGGGTGGTGTGAGACTTCTCGAGGAAGTACCCACTTTGATGCTTCTTCCTCCGAGCCATATTTCCGGACAGCGTTGGCGTGCAATTGTGCCTGCAGATCGCGAGACCTAAACCCTGAAGTAATTTGCAAAGAAATTCCTAACTTCAAGGCTTCTGCTTGTGCGGCCAAGAAGCGAATTTCTAGCGTGCGATTCAGTGAGGTTGGAGGAACTTCTAAATGAACAATCTCCGTTGTTCCCAATGACTCCTCGCCATCTGCACACATGCTTACTACATCACTAGTACGTAATTCCTTAGTCGTTAAGTTGAAGCAGAGAAGTGGCATGGGTTCTGGTTGGGGTGGTGCAACTTTTTCAATCTTTTGAACATAGCGTCTAACATGAGTTGAGCTTGTAGATATATTCATTAATCCTGCGATGGTGATCAAAACCAGGCAGTAAGTAGAGATTAAGATAGACAAATCCAACTTCGATTTATTCATCAGCGTGTGCCCGCGCCGGAAAGTCCGAAATAACAGCGCTCACTTTTGCCCGCCTGCATAGCTCTAGATCAATATACTCATTGACTGTCCAAACAAAAACCATCTTCCTGCGCCCTAATAAGTAATTGATAAGTCCGCGATAACGTTTCGCTAGATGCAAGTCAATGGCTAAATTTTCAGTTGGGCTCAGCAATGTGGAGATTAAATACTTTGTAATCTTGATTTTTTCAGCATTCTTCCCAATCCGTTTAACAGCGAGAGCTGAGAAAGACATAAGGAAAATCGAAATTTCAGCTTTTGCTATTTCTTGCTTATTTTCAGCCAAGAGTTCCAAAACTTTTCCTTCAATCACCCCGCCACTTTTTACCGGATGTTTTGTCTCAATCAATAAATTCTTTCTGTTCAATATGGCTAAATCCAGCAATTCAGCAAGCTTTAGGACCTCACCAGTGGCCCGAATTTCGTCATAATCAGTGCCAGAGATTCGTAGATTCTTTCCCGACAATCGCTTGGTAGTTGGGTCGTGATGGCAGATGATCTGAAGATCTTTCGTTAAACGTACATCGCATTCAAAACCATCGGCCTTATCCTCGATGGCTGCCAGATATGCCGCCATCGTCATTTCGGGTTTTCTACCCGAGGCTCCCCTGTGCGCGTAAACTTTCATCTTCCAAAAATGAAAAGAATTGAGTTAACTAACCCTAATTTCCTAAATGGCGGTTTGACAAGAAAAAGTAGCCGAGCCACCGGCGCCCAAAAACCAAATACTCGCTGAAATACTCTGCCTCTTGCCACTCTATCTATCGAAGAATCTTGGAAACTTCCTGAGCTCAGAGCAGGATGTTTCGCCACAACCACTGGTAAGAAGACTCCCTTCAAGCCAGATCTGAGCGCATCGGCGATAAAAATGTACTCATCGCCCAAATAATTTGCCACACCGGCGCCAAAATTTTCATCAAACCGGATTCCAGCCCGCTTAATATCTTCGACTCGAATAAACATTTCATAGGTCGCGGCCTTGGCAGAATTCCTAAGCTTTAACCGGCGTGCCTTATTTGGATAATTCTTTCGCAATTCTCCTGCCTCGTTCACGGTCTGGCAGAGCGCTATCGAAATATTCGGATTCGCTTCCAAATAATCGATAATCTTGGAAACGCCCTCTGGAACAAACTCAATGTCATCGTCTGCAAAGAGAAGGTACTTGCTTTGCGCATTATCGATTGCTGCATTTCTGCTCTTGGCAACACCAATGCTATTTAATTCAACTGTTCTGACCTGGACATCTAGTTCGGGTATCACTTCCGAATCAGGATTTTGGATAATTACAAGAGAACTTACGTTGGGCAAAAAATGAATCGATCTCAATCGAGACGGTAGTGTTGAATAGCCCACGATCAAATCCTTAAACACTACGGATTTTTGCCTTTGCAAATCTCATTAGCCCAATTGCAATTGCCGAAAGATTCGAATTCTGCATTCTTATTCCGAAAAATAGAACGATCGTATTAGCCGCCTTTATAGATCCAGAAATTCCCAGCCCCAATAATGCAACCATAAGAATTAGCATGGCTATTCCTGAAATTAAATTGCCAAGCTCTCCTGACCTTATTCGGGCACCAAATCGAATTGCATGAGGGACATGCATTTTCTCTATCCTTGCCTTGACAAATTTTCGTTGCACCTTTAATTGCTTCTTAAATAGACGGCCGAATATTTGCAGTATTACAACTATGACAATTATGTTGATGATTCCAAATCTCCAGTTTAGGATTGTAAGGAAAACTACGACCACGACTAAAGAAGTCAGTTTGCTAAGAATCGTCGTAAGCTCAAAGGCTAGTTTCCACCGCCACAGCATCTTCCGTTTCTTTAACTCCAGATTTGTTTCCTTAAATGCATTATCAAACACATTTACTCGATAAATTCGTTGCACGAAATGTGCGGTCCGTACTACGATGAAAAGCAACAAAAAACTTCCGATATAGATAATCAGCTGCGATTTAGGCAAAGTTTCTTCGGCCAAAATAATATGACCAAATAACTTAGCAATCGCGAGCTCTGAAACTGAAACTAGAGCAGCAAGTAAAACAAACACAATTAGAATTGTTCGATGTTTTGGGGTGGCAAAAAGCTGGAAAAAAGCTGCTTTTAACTGGCCGAGAATCAATTTCATGGGCTAATTATTCCTTAATTTAGGTGAAGAAACTATAGCTGTTACGTGACCGATTGTTACAAAGATTGATATTCCAAGAGCAATCTTGATGAATCCATTAAAGTTAGAAAAAATTACGATTAAGATTGTGAACTCTATAGAGTGAAAAATGCGCTGTGCTGGTATGTAGTCAAAAAGTCTTCTTACTCGCTTTAACCAAGTTGAGGCAGGTAAGTTGATTTCTGGTAGGTCTTGGATCTTCGACATTCCGGAAAATGCCCGAGCCACATGAACTGCGTCGTTTAAACCTTTATTGAAAATAACTAAACAAGCCAGGAGTGCACCAATAAATGGGTAGGTTGTGCCGCTAATCGATTCATTTGGCCAATTAGCCAAACGCAGGCCAAGAAAGATTGGAATTAGCCCTTCGGCCAGATAATGCCCTAATTTATCTAGAAAGATTCCCGCCGCAGATTTCGTGTCGCACCATCTAGCCACTTCACCGTCACAGCAATCTATTAACATCTGCAATTGACTCAGAATAAATGCCAAGAAAATCCCAGTCCAGCCTGAAATTAAAAGTGCGGGGCCAATAGATGCTCCGATGAAAATCATCAGCCAGGTGACTCCATTAGCCGTGATTGGAGTCATTAGAAGTAGCCGAGTTATATAGGGAGAAATTTTTCTCTGATAAAGATCGGCGATCCAGTGCTCTGATGTGGATCTTCCTGTAACGGAAGGTGGCTGAGACACTTCACGAATCTGCGCAATGGTTGGTCTAATAGGGCGAGCGTTCATTTAAGAATTTCTCGCTTTATTACTGAGTACCCATTGTATGGAAGAAACGATAAAGAACAGAATTGAGAAATAATATATTAGGTAATCAAGTGAAAGTTCCAGCCAAGTCCATAATAGAATTAGCGCTAAACGCCCATAGACATGTCCTCCAGCAATCACCAACCAACTAGGTTTGCGCTCTGCCTGTAAGGCCCGATACATATTGTCATAGTGGTTGAAAAGAATTGCGAATAGAATCAAGAATAATTTTGAACGATCTAAATCACTTACAAATGCTAATTCAATAATTATTACGCCCTCTGCAAGGCGAAGTAGAGAAGGTTCGAGCCAGTCAAACCTATTTATAGAATTCTTGTTTTTAAAGGAATCTAATTGATCGTCGATGAAACTCTTATTTACTCGCGATTTCGGCCAAGTTCGACTCTTTCGGATTCTTGCCCTAAACACTAATACCAGCGAAATTAACGAGAGAATCGGCATAATCGTGAAAGTGAAAGCTGCTCCACCAAGTACTGATGAAGCGCTGATTGCAAGCCATCGCTCACCTATTGGAAAGTGCAGCGCCTTCTTTGACCAATACTCAAAACGTGTTCGCTTCTCTCGCTCAACAACCACATACCCATCTGATTTAATTTCAAATGGCAGAGCTTGCAATGCCGGCGCTCGGAATTTATTTATTCGAGCAAAATTATAATCCGATAGATGCCTAAATGTTTGCAGCAGCATCATGGCCATCGCAGGAATCCAAAGATCCCTCCCACTCTTCGCCGCGCCAAATGCCAGCGCAAAGAAAACTAAATACTCTTTAATGCGGTCGGTAATTGCATCAAGCCAAGCACCCAGGGGCGAGAATTGGCGCGTGTACCTTGCCAGTTCACCGTCAACACAATCAATAATGATGCTCAATTGCAACAAGACTGCGCCCATAAAAATTGCCCAGAAATTTCCGCGACTAAATTCATAAGCAGAAAGCAGGCCAACACCAAAGGAAACTAGGGTGACTTGATTGGGCGTCATTTTCAATCGGACTGCAAGCCAAGTAAACAATTTGGAAATTTTGCGCAAGAAAAATACCGAGTAGAAACCATCGTTAGCTCGATTGGCCAGTTTGAGTCGAAGTCTTGCCTCATTGAGATTCGATATTTCTTCTGAAACTTTTTCGCGCTCAGCCTTTTCGGAAGATCTTATAAAAGGAGCTCCCACCACTTCTGCGGGCGCAACTGTTATTGCACTTCTTACCAAACCCACCAAAATCAAATCAATTGCCTGTCCCTGGTGCTTGGTCTTTTGAATCTCTGAAAAAACTTCCAAAATTTGAACTCGTTGGGACTGAGCTAATCTAATAATGCCGAGAAATATATGGTTCCCGTAACCAACCTCATGAAATCCTGAGCTTGCGCCTGTTATTTGAGAATTTCCAACTCGAGTGTCACCATTTTTAAGTTTTGCAACTAAGGCTGTGGAGATTTTTCTTGGATAATCTGTTACGAGTTCCAAATGGGGCTGTGTAACTACCGTATTTGCATCGACCAATAGCAGGTCCTCGTTGCTGGCCTCAAAAGCCTTCAAAACTTCAGCAATCGTGGTTTCCTCATTGACTTCCATGGTCCTAAGATTCGAGGTCATAAGCGGTAATCTATCGCTCCTACATGGCAATTTTTCAAGAAAATGACGGGTAAAGAAGGTTGATATGGCTATTCAAGTTGTAATTCTGGCGGCTGGAATGGGAACTAGGTTGGGAAAACCCTGGCCCAAGCCACTGACCGAATTATCCGATGGTCGGTCAATCATGCAACAGCAGATGGAAAATGTTGCCAAAGTATTCGGCGATAAAGCGCGCGTTACCGTAGTTGTTGGCTTTAAGTTAGAAATGATCATGGAAGCCCACCCGACCGCTTCCTTTGTCTATAACGAAGTTTACGATCAAACAAACACTTCAAAAAGTTTAATGAGAGCCCTCCGTGCCAGCCAAGAATCAGGAGTTTTATGGCTCAATGGTGATGTGGTTTTCGATTCAAAAGTTCTAGAAAGAATTTCCGAAAGAATCACGGCTGAAAAATCATTTATCTGCGTTAATACTTCTACTACAGCGGATGAAGAAGTTAAGTACACCGTCGATGAAAAGGGTTTTATTAAGGAACTTTCCAAGACGGTAAAGAACGCCCTTGGTGAAGCTGTGGGCATTAACTTTATTTCTGCTTATGAAAAAGAGCAAGTGATAACCCAGCTTGAACTTTGCGAAGATCAGGATTATTTCGAACGTGGGCTGGAATTAGCTATCGAGAAAAATGGAATCCAATTAGAACCAGTGGATATTTCAGATTTGTTTGCAGTCGAAGTTGATTTTCAAGCAGACCTGGATCGCGCCAACGAAGGTTTAAAGTAAACTTTTTTACCTTTTGAATTTAATTTTTGCTCTGAGATCCCGCTTGGCCATTTTCCAAAGAGTTCTAGCAACATACGCGGTGGGCAATTTTTCGACAACACCTAAATCCATGGCGATTAAAGCCTTGGCAGCAAGTTCGACCGGGATCATTTTCACATCTGAATTTTCTCCGATCGCTATCCTGGCTTCTTTAAAGGAATCCAAATCCCCAATAATTGTAATTCCCAATTCCTTGATTTCTTTTACACTTTTCAGTGAAAGAAATTCAGCAATATCAACTGCCCACTGTGGAGTTAAAAGCCTTGCTTCCTCTGGGCCAGGAACCACCTTATTTGTTAGGTACTTGAAGGCGCCATTTCGAATAAAAGTTTCATAATCATGCCAACTTCGTTTTTTAGGAAATTTCTTATTCACGGCTCTGAGTAATTCAATTTCATTTAGTGTCAGTGATCTATTGCTATCCTGATCATTTTGGGGCTTCAAAAAATCTGGGTTTAATTCAAATACCTTATTGAACTGATCATAAATAAATTGTGGCTGCATTTCATCGACCGCAATCAAAAATACATTTTCTTTTCCAAAATGCTTCGCCCATTTCGCGAGTACCTCAGAGTGCATATGGCGAACCCAGAACGAAGGTGTAATAGTGGAGACCCCTGGCTCGTCCAGAATCGAATGTAGCCATTTTTCATAATTGCTCTTAATGCCGATCTTTAAATGTTGTTGGTAGGCAGATGGAATAATTTTAAGTAGGGGACGGAGAGTGAAGTAGATTTTTACATCATCTACCGCGATATCTCGCTTGAATTTGGCGATTTGCTCGTCATCTAATTCGCATAGGAATTCGGAACTGATTAGAGCAGTTCCTTTGGCTCTCTTTATTTTGGTCAGGAATTCTTGCCACTTCTTATCTGTAGCAGGTACACCGCCACGGTCCTCCCAGCCCCAAGTCTTGCCCATTAAAGATGAGATGGCCTTGTGGTGAGCTTTTCCCCCAACATGAGGGTAGGTGATTCCTGCTTTTTCTAATTCCTTAGTGGCGGCGAAGAAACTTGACTGGATTGCAGTTGTTCCGGTCTTGTGAAAACCCGCGTGAACAATAATCTTCTTGGCCATGCAAGAAACTTTACCTTGTGCTTGCTACTCTAAGGTAAAGAGCTGTCAAATAATCGGCTAATTAATCTGTGAAAGCGCAGTTTTTAGCACTTGGTAGACCTCTTGCCGTGGATCGATAAGTTCAAAATGACCGAGGTTAGCTACCTCTAAAAGGTCAAGATCATTTAGCTGCTTTAAGAATAGATAATCCCTCGAGAATTGGATTGGTACTCGCATATCCAATGCTCCATGTATCAAAACCGTTTTCATTTTTGGTTGATTGCATCGCATAGGATCTAAATCCCTTCGAATTTCTGCCGGGCAGCCAAGAAAATCAGATACTGCTCCTTCATCAAGATCCAGCTCCTCTGCCCGCAGTAGATCTGTAACAGGAGCAAGTGCAATGACGCCCACCGCACTAGTTTGATTTGCAACGAGTAGCGCCAGATGCCCGCCAGCAGAATGACCAAGCAAGATAATTTTCGAGAATTCTTTCTTTACGACTTCTACTGCAGTTAGAACGTCTGAAATCATGGCATCAGGATTTCCAATTATTCTTCGATACTCAATCAGCGCAACAGGCCACCCATCCTTCGCGATGTTGCTTGCCAGCGGAGTGCAATGGCGCCGATCATATTCAGAGCGCCAATACCCACCATGGATTAAGACAACTAATGGTTTAGCTATATTGGCGGGCAGATAGAAATCAATGACCTGGTCTTCAGAATTTCCATAGGGCGTACTTTTCGTTGGAGTCACTGGCTCCATATCAAATATCGATCGATCTTCTTCTTTCATTTCTATAGTGAGTTCATTACAGTAATTTTTTCTCCATGCACAAATTCCTTCGCCACAATTTGCCATGCTCTGCTAGCATCATTGATCATATGAGAATCCCACAAAGTCCTATCTGTCCAAATTTCCCATACACAAATCCGATCTTGGTTTTGCGTATCTTGAAAAATTTCTAACGCTTCGCACCCTTCTTCACTTCGAATATGCGCTCCATGGTTCAAAAGTTTTCCCAAAAATTCCGCTTTCTGACCGGTCTTAATATCGATTTCAACGAACAGGTATATCTTTTTCATGGCTTCCTCAATCCTGATTTGGAAATAGTTCCATAGCGTACTACTAGCCATTTGAATATATGTTAGAAGCTCAAAGAGTGCTAGCCCCCACGAGGCCGATATTTTGTGATGTAACTAATTTATTTTTCCAGATTTTCCTTCATTGCAAGACATCCAAAGTGAGAGGATGTGGTCGTGACCAAAACTGTAGTTCCGCTTCATCAAGTAACTATTAGATTCGCCGGCGATAGTGGCGATGGCATGCAACTCACGGGAGATCGTTTCACTATGGACACTGCGAGTTTAGGAAATGATATTTCAACTCTGCCTAACTATCCTGCCGAGATCCGGGCTCCCCAAGGAACACTTCCCGGAGTTTCATCCTTCCAGCTTCACTTCGCTGATCATCATATTCAAACCCCAGGAGATGCTCCAGATGTTTTAGTCGCGATGAATCCGGCGGCTCTCAAAGCGAATATTCGAGATTTGCCGAGGGGTGCAACCATCATCGTAGATCGTGACGAATTTTCACCACGGAATCTTACGAAAGTCGGGTATGAATCGAATCCACTTGAGGATGGATCGCTGGATAGTTACAAAGTGCACGCCGTAGCATTAACCAGCATTACAGTTGCAGCAGTTTCTGAATTAAATCTAACTCGCAAAGATGCAGAGCGTTCCAAGAACATGTTCGCACTTGGGCTTCTGACGTGGATGTACCACCGAGATACAAAATCTACTGAAAATTTTCTCGCGGCAAAATTTGCAAAAAAACCGGATCTATTAGCGGCTAATTTAATAGCTTTCAAGTCTGGCTGGAACTATGGGGAGGCAACCGAGGATTTTGCCGTTTCCTACGAAATAGCTCCGGCAAAAATGCCGCCTGGTAAGTATCGAAATATGAGCGGAAATGTTGCTATCTCATATGGATTAATCGCTGCATCTAGTCGCAGCAATCTGAAACTTTTCTTGGGTTCGTATCCGATTACACCTGCTTCGGATATTTTGCATGAACTTTCAAAACATAAGAAGTTTGGTGTCATAACTTTTCAAGCAGAAGATGAGATTGCGGCTGTTGGATCTGCGCTTGGCGCTTCTTATGGCGGTGCACTCGGCGTAACAACAACTTCTGGTCCGGGAATTGCACTTAAAGCAGAGATGATCGGTTTAGCGGTCATGCTGGAATTGCCCTTAATAATAATTGATGTGCAACGCGGCGGTCCTTCAACTGGCCTACCAACCAAGACAGAACAAGCAGATTTGCTCCAGGTTATGTTTGGGCGAAATGGTGAGTCTCCAGCAGCTGTTCTTGCCCCCTCTACTGCAAGTGATTGTTTTGATATCGCTATGGAAGCTGTAAGGATTGCCACGACTTATCGCGTGCCAGTTTTTATTCTTTCGGACGGCTATATTGCCAATGGCTCTGAACCTTGGAGAATTCCGGAAGTAGCGGACTTGCCTGACCTACGGGTCGAATTTGCAAAAAGTCAAGAGAATTTCTTGCCATATGAACGCGATGCAAAAACTTTGGCTAGGCCATGGGCTATTCCAGGCACAAAAGGAATGGAACACCGAATTGGCGGAGTTGAGAAGGCAGATAAGACTGGTGCAATCTCCTACGATCCAGTTAACCACGACCTTATGGTTCGTGCTCGCGCCGCCAAAGTAGCCGGCATTGAAATTCCTGACTTAGAAGTAGATGACCCAAACAACGACGCCAAAGTTCTATTACTAGGTTGGGGTTCAACATTCGGACCGATTTCAGCCGCAGTAGAGGCCCTTCGACTTAATGGCGAAAAGATTGCGCAAGCCCATTTGCGATACATAAACCCATTTCCAAAAAACTTAGGCCAAATTCTTTCAAAATATGATCGAGTCATCGTTCCTGAAATGAATTTAGGACAATTGGCTATGTTGCTTAGATCAGAATTCCTAAAGGATATTACTGGTTATAACAGGGTTCGAGGGCTGCCATTCTCGACAGTCGAATTAATCGAGGCAGCAATGGCGGTGCTACATGACTGATATAGCTTTGACAAAGAAAAACTTCACATCAGACCAGGAAGTTAAGTGGTGTCCTGGGTGCGGGGACTACTCAATTCTTTCGACAGTGCAATCATTTCTGCCCGAGCTTGGAGTGCCACGCGAAAATATCGTTTTCATCTCGGGAATTGGTTGCTCCTCTCGCTTTCCATATTATTTAGAAACTTTTGGAATCCATTCAATCCATGGTCGGGCACCAACACTTGCAACAGGCTTAGCGATATCGAGACCTGATCTTTCGATCTTTGTTATTACGGGTGATGGAGATGCCCTTTCTATTGGTGGAAACCACTTGATTCATGCCCTGCGACGCAATGTAAATTTAAAGATATTGCTGTTCAATAACAGAATTTACGGCCTGACTAAAGGCCAATACTCCCCAACTAGCGAGCAAGGCAAAATTACGAAATCCACTCCCGCTGGCTCATTGGATACTCCGTTTAATCCAATCTCACTTGCTCTTGGAGCCGAAGCTTCCTTTGTAGCCCGGTCAATAGATAGCGATCGTAAACATTTGACTGAAATTTTGCGTGCAGCGTCTCTGTTCAATGGCTCGGCTCTGATTGAGATTTACCAAAACTGCCCCATATTTAATGACGATGCCTACCAAATTTTGAAAGATGGCGAGACAAAGAATTCGGCAATTTTGCAATTAGTCCAAGGCCAGCCCATTAAATCTCAAACTCACGGTGTTATTTATCAAGAAGGATCAATGAAAGTGGTCGAACTTGAGAGTGTTTCGGAAAGTGAACTAGTTATACATAATGCCAATAACCCGGACCCGTCTTATGCCTTCGCTCTTTCCAGGCTTTCAGCTTCGGTATTGGACCATGTTCCAATAGGCATCTTCCGAAATGTAAGTAGGGCCGAGTACGCCGGGCAAGTTAATGACCAAATAGCCGAAGCAATTGCCGAACAGGGACCAGGCGATCTGGAGAGCCTGCTTACAGGTGGGGACACCTGGGAAGTTAAATAAATAATTTGGAAAACTTAAAACCCCGCTATTCCACATAGCAGCGCTTTTTTCGCAATTTTTCTATAATTCTCGAAGTTGGCATTCTCCAGACTAATTATGTGACCAATCGCTCGGGTCTTCTGAATTGTTCGGTGAGAGCCCAATAATGTCTCCGTTCGTGGAACACCCTAGGCCAATTACCGTCCGATTAGCATAGGCAAAGTAGGCAACGACTTGATTAATTTCTAATATCTCTCCATCACTGTAGCCGGCTTCTCGAAGTTGACCGATCATCAGCTCAGAAGATTTAGGTGGCGTCAGATTTAAATCTCGTGCATATATCAGAGCCAATTTTTCTTTCTCATCCAATGGAGCGGCAGAGATATCGCGGTTGATAATCGCTGCCTTAATACCTTCAGACTTTTGGTCATCACCAAGTAGGCGTTTCATTCCTGCGAAGTGATGTTCAAAACAATATTCACAATTATTTAACGAACTTATAAAAACTCCAAGAGTTTCTAGAAACCATTTTGGAATAGTGTTAGCCGAATGATGTAGTACATATTTATAAATAGCCATGTGGCCCTCCATAGTATGGGGGCGCAGAGAATGGGCCATCATTATATTGTCTACATTATTGTCTGGTCCTTTTATGCGGTCATAAAGTTCTTTTAGATGACCCTCTGCATCTTCAAACGAAATTGTTTTAATCCAAGCCATGGTGCTCTCCTCTTGAAAGGCAGTATTTACGAATGATGCTGAGTGGCTGAATTCCAGTCAATTCACCTGTGCAAATCATCGCAGGTTAACGGGATAACCTCAGGATTTTTTCGTCACCTGAACTACTGAAAGCAAATTGAAAGCAAAAGTGCGAGGCATTAAAAAAAGGGGGTTCGACTAATGAATCTGAGCGTGATCTTGGCGCGCTTGGAGGGATTCGAACCCGCTACCATTGAATTAGGTAGGCCCTATGGTCAATTTGTTGTTGTTACAAGCCTATTTTACACGGTAAATCCATATTGCTGTGCCCCTGTTTCTCAGGGTGTTTCACTTGAGTGGCTGACCGCGTGGCTGACCTCAATTAGAGGTTTCGAATAATCTGGGAGCCAATCAACCGGCCTTGACTAGCGTAATAGTAGAGAAGCGCACAATATATGGGCGTCTACGTAGACCTGTACTTTCATATGAATGCGAAATTCGATAATTGAGCTTTTACTAGGCTTATTACATGCGGTAATGGGCGTGACTAGTAGTCCGTAAGACCTTACTTCCGTTAACTCTTAATTAGCGAAGGCGAGAGCGGGCTTTCCTGACAATTCTTCAGTTTCACGCTTGTTTCAAGGCACTATCTTGACGATCAATTATCGAATTGAAGTGATTGTTAGCAACTGGTGAGCAGTACCTTTCTAGGGTGGCGCTCACTAGTCACAAAGTAGGAAAGTAGGTTAGTTTCTTCAATAGATGAATACTGTTGAGGGAGACGCCGAGTTCGTAGTTGTCGCGAACAGATTGCCGATCGAGCCTATTTATGAGGATATGAACCCCGACCTCGAGATCATTGGCTGGCGCACGAGTCCTGGTGGCCTAGTAAGTGCGCTTGATCCGGTGCTGAAGGGACGCAATTCTGTTTGGGTAGGAGCAGGAGAATTAGCCCCTGACCAAGTGGGTGCCTTCGAGCAAACTCGCCTCGATGCCGTATCAATCCCGGCTGCGGACTACCTTGATTACTACTCAGGTTTTGCAAACACCGCAATCTGGCCGCTGTATCACGCAGCTGTCATTGCTCCCGAGTTCCATCGTCCACAATTCGATGCCTACAGTCGTGTTAACTCACTGTTTGCAGACAGGGTTGCTGAACTAGCAGCTGAGGGTGGAACGGTTTGGGTTCACGACTACCAGCTCCAATTGGTCCCGCAAGCACTTCGGTCACTTCGACCAGATGTCCTCATTGGGTTCTTTTTGCATATTCCCTTTCCGCCAGCAATCTTGTTTGCTCAAGTGCCTTGGCGCGCACAACTTCTTCGCGGAATGCTCGGATCTGATCTCGTCGGGTTTCAGACGCACCAAGACGCATCCCATTTCATCGACGCTTGCAAGCGAATACTCGGTGCTCGAGTTGAAGATGGAAAAGTACTGATTGACGGACGCACCGTTCGAGTTGCAGCGTTTCCTATCGGTATTGATGCGCAGTCCTATTCGGACACTGCAAGGGATCCTGCAGTGCAGCAACGAGCCCGTGAATTCAGGGAAGAGTTGGGTAATCCGCAAACACTGATGCTCGGGATTGATCGACTCGACTACACCAAGGGCATAGACGTGCGCATTAAAGCTTTTGCCGAGCTACTGGAGTCGGAGCGCCTCGATCCTGCTACCACCGTGCTTGTGCAAGTTGCTGTTCCATCGCGCGAAAACTTATCGGATTATCGCGCCATCCGTGATGAGGTGGAACTACTTGTCGGACGCGTCAATGGCTCACTAGCGAGAGTGGGCACAAACCCGATTAATTATCTGCGTCGAGTTCTCACTCGAGAAGAACTCGTGGCGCTCTACGTTGCTGCCGATGTGATGCTGGTGACACCACTTCGTGATGGGATGAACCTCGTCGCAAAAGAATATGTGGCAACCCGTAATGATAACTCGGGTGCACTTGTGCTCAGTGAATTTACTGGTGCTGCAGCGCAGTTAGTCGACGCCTGGCTTGTCAATCCTTTTGATACGGCGGGAGTAGAGGACGCGATTTGCGCAGCGGTGCTTGCCTCTCCTTCTGAAAAATCTATTCGTATGAGTTCGCTACGTCGCGGAGTTTTCGAAGACAATGTAAACCTGTGGGCATCGCAGTTTCTGACTGCGCTGCAATCAAGTTCGAGTCTCGAAGAGACGAAAAGTGAACCTTCAACGAACCCAGCACCGCCACTTAAGGAATTAGCCAGTACACCTCGGCTCCTGATCTGCTGTGACTACGACGGAACGCTCTCTCCACTCGTCGATGATCCAAAGAAAGCAATTCCGCTCGACGGCGCCATCCGAGCATTGCGCAAGTTGTCCATGTTGCCATCAACAACCGTTGCCGTTGTCTCTGGTCGAGCACTTCGTGATCTTGCCGAACTTTCGCGACTGCCTTCAGAGATTCACCTCGTAGGTAGCCATGGTTCTGAGTTTGATCGCGGACTCGCCTTAGATGCACAACAACTTCATCTTCTTGATCAAGTTATCTCGGCCGTGAAAGATCTAGTCGCCGGTGTGGCCGGGGCCCACGTCGAACTCAAACCAAGCAGCGCAGCAGTTCACGTGCGTCTAAGTAGTGATCCTGACCGTGAACGTCTTTTGCGTGAAGTGGTGATGGGGCCAGGTCAATTCCCAGGAGTCGTTATTCGCCACGGCAAAGGCGTTGTCGAACTGAGTGTGGTGAATTCGCAGAAATCTGATGCCGTGAATGTGCTTCGTCAAAGAGTTGGCGCGACCGCAGTTATCTTCATTGGAGATGATGTCACCGATGAGTCGGTATTTGAGATTTTGAGCGGGCCAGATGTTGGAGTGAAAGTGGGTGATGGCCCAACGGCAGCGCCATGGCACGTTAATGAACCTCAAGATGTTATGCACCTGCTTGAAGATTTGTATTCACTTCGGGAAAGCTGGTTGCTTGGCGGCCATGCTGAGCCGATTGAAGATTTCGTGCTGTTGTCGAATAGACATAGTGTTGCGTTGTTATCGCCGACGGGTTCCATTGATTGGCTTTGCGCACCACACCCTGATTCACCTGCAATTTTCGCAGCGCTCCTCGGTGACGACTCATCTGGGCATTTCAGTGTGCAGCCAGCGAAAAATACAAGCGTTTTAGCGCAAACTTATATCCCGGGAACGCTCACCGCGCGCACAAGGTGGGCTGATCTCAGTGTTGTGGACTACATGCCGATCTCAATTTCTAGTGAGTACTCGCACTTGCGTTTGATTCGTCGGATCAGAGGCACGGTTCCGGCTCGGATTTCCTTTGCGCCTCGGCCTCAATTTGGGTCTGTCGCTGTGCGCTTTGAAGTGCAGCAAGACAGACTCATTGTTATCGGCGGCACTGACCCAATCGAACTTCTTGCGCCTGGCGTTGAGTGGGAAATTCATGAAGAAGCGGGTCACCAAACTGCCACGGCGATTGTTGATCCGAGCCACGGCGATGTTGTTCTCGAATTGCGATTTGGCGCGCACGAAGGTGCAGAGATGCTTGATGAGCTGTCCGAAGCCTTACTTCGTGCGGCAACAGAGAAGTCTTGGACTTCATGGCTTGCTGGGCTCAGCCTTCCTGGTATTCGTCCTCGCGCTGAGGTGCGCGCTGCGCTCACCCTTCGGGCGCTTTCACACGCTCCGACGGGCGGGATCTTGGCGGCAGCAACCACAAGTTTGCCTGAGCGGTTGGGTGGTATTCGCAATTGGGATTATCGCTATTGCTGGATTCGAGATGCCGCGCTTACCGCTCGTGAGTTAGTAGCTATTGGCTCGATGGAAGAGGGCGATGCACTGGTGAGATGGATCAAGGAAATTGACTCCACCCTTGACGGAGCGGAAAGCATGCGGCCGCTCTATCGGCTCGATGGAGGGGCAGCGGGGGCAGAAGGTGTCGTTGATTCCCTTCCAGGTTATGCAGGTAGTCGCCCTGTTCGCACTGGTAATGCTGCGCACGGGCAGTTGCAGTTGGATGTGTTTGGAGCAGTCTGTCTACTCATCGATGAGCTATCAGCGAAACGTGGAGAAGTTACGGCAGACGAGTGGCATCTCACTTGTCGCATGGTGGACGCTGTGCATCGACGCTGGCGCGAGCCAGATCACGGCATCTGGGAGATCCGCGATATTCCGCGACAGCACACCTATTCAAAGATGATGTGCTGGATTGCCGTGCATGAAGGTATCTCCATAGCTGAGCGAATTGGTCAATCCAATTCAGCTTGGGTCGACCTGCGTCGCGAAATCGCCAGCGACATTTCAACATTTGGGTGGAGTGACGAGCTGGATTCTTTCGCTGCCGCTTACGACCAACCCGAGGCAGATGCATCAGTGCTCCACGGACTCTTGGAAGGCTATCCGGCATCGATGGAGCAGATCATGGGAACCGTTGCCTTCGTTGAACGTCACCTTCGTGAGCAGAGCGGCGTGTATCGGTATCAATTCGACGACGGCTTGCCTAGTGGTGAAGGAGCCATGCATATCTGCGCGACTTGGCTTGCCGGCGCCTATATTCGGATGGGCTCAGCAGAAGATGCTCTGCAACTTCTGGATTCGCTGTTGGCTTTGGCTGGCAATACTGGGCTCTTATCGGAGCAAGTGAATCCAACTACCGGGCAAGGCTTAGGGAATCATCCGCAGGCTTACTCACATTTGGGCATTTTGGCTGTTTGTCGGCTCCTAGCACAGGATGCCAAAGCGCAATCATGACGTAGTTTCTCAGGATCCAATCTGGACTTACTTAAGTGGTGTGGCAGAGATTGTTGTTGCCCTGATGCTACTTGCGTATGCACGGTTGCCTTTGCAATTGGGACTTTTCTATTGGGCGTGGGCACTGGCTAAAGATATAAAAATTAAAAGCCGAGCTGGAAAAATTTAAGAGGTAATGTCTTTGTGTGCAAAGCGATTAATTGCAAGTGCAAAGAAGATAATGCCTGAGATGGCGCAGTAACTAGCACCGCGGATCATGATCGACCAATCAATTGTTGTGGCCAGGGCATCAAACCAAGAAAAGGCGTAGTGAACCGGCAACCATTCCCGAATCTTGCCTAACACCGTAATTGCATCCAAGATGGGGATCTAAAATCAGAAGAATCACGCGTGAACTGCTGGTGCGCTTGGAGGGATTCGAACCCCTAACCTTCTGATCCGCAGTCAGTCCCTGTGCCAATTTGTCGCGACTCAATTATCGACCGATCTTCATCGTCTATTTCTATAGCGAGTTCATTACGGTAATTTTTTCGCCATGCACAAATTCCTTCGCCACAATTTGCCATGCCTTGCTCGCATCATTGACCATATGGGAATCCCACAAATCCCTATCCGTCCAAATTTCCCATACACAGATCCGATCCTGATTTCGGGTATCTTGGAAAATTTCTAACGCTTCGCAACCTTCTTCAATCCGAATATGAGCCCCATGGTTCAAAAGTTTTCCCAGAAATTCCGCCTTTCCCCCTGCTTTAACATCAATTTCAACGAACAGATAAACTTTTCCCATAAATTATTCCCTCTCATAGTTACATACTGTGTATTTTTCCATATTGCTATTCCGCATAGTTATTGTGAGATAACTAATTCAATAAAAGTTCGGCGTTCTGTTCCATAAATTCTTTTATAACTTCCAGGTTCGGTAGACGTGGTTCTCCATGTTCTAGCTTGGCAACACTTGCCGCTCCCGCACTAGCAAAGCGCAGACTAGAAATGGCATCTAATCCATTTAGAATTCCATAGGCGTAGCAAGCATGAAAGATATCTCCCGTACCATTTGTGTCTACGGCGTCGATTTTAAAAGCTGATAAGTGGCGAAATTTGCCCTCCCCGGGAATTTGAAAGTAACAACCATTGGCTCCGTCAGTAATAACAACAATATTCCTATCGTCATTCCAAAGTGAGTCAAATATCTTTGATATTTCTTTTTCACCAGTGACTGTTTCAGAAAAGCTGATAGGGAGAATAAGGTCTGAGGCAATTTCTATCATTGCTAAAACAGTCGGTTTTGCTACAACAAACTGTTCTGCATCTAGTACTACAGGGATGTTATGGACTTTACAGTGTCTTATGATGTCTAAGGTTCCCTCGGGACAAATTCCGCCATCAACCATGACTAATTTTGCATTTTCGAGCGCCTTGCTAATTTTTTCCGAGCTTGGGAGTTTAATGTGGTGTAGCGGCGTATCGTCATAAACAATAAACCTCTGGGCATCCCCTGTAATTACAACCGTAGCCTCAGCGGGGTGCGATGCAGAATCCAAGTCAACAAATTCAGTACTCACGCCATGAGCCGCAAAATCATCAAAGGCTGAACGCCACTGCTCCTCGCCGCTCATTGTTCCAAGGTATGCCGCTTCCATTCCAAGAGCACCTAAGGCAACTAAGGAATTCCGAATATTCCCACCGAAGCGATTTTCACTTCGAATTATTCTGCCTTTCTCGTCTTTCCAATGCGCCTCCGTGACCAAAATATGATCTAAGGCAATGCACCCTATTCCGATTATCATAGTTAAATCCTGTTAGACATCAATCGGTTGCAGAAAGTCCGGCACTGCTGAGTGCCGCCTCGAACCCAAGCCCTTCATGTATTACCGAATAATAGGCGCGTGATGCCTTTTTAACATCCCGTGCCCCCCAAACATTTCGTCCTACAACTGCGCCCTTGGCGCCCGCATCAATTGCGTCACGAGTGCTATTCAATGCAGCACCGAGGGTAGGTTCTTTTGGCCCTCCGGCAATAACTATTGGAGTTGGACACGAATTAACTATGTCAATGAAAGATTTCTTGTCACCTGGATAACCAACCTTAATTACGTCCACGCCTGTTTCAATACCGCAACGAACCGCCCATGCAATCTCATCGGGCGTAAATACAATTTCCGCATCTCCGCTCTTTGAAAAAACTCTTGGATATATATGCGCTACTACTGGCAAATTAAATTCTGCTGCTTCGCGAACTGAATCAGTTAACCAACTAAGATACTTTCCTTCACTTTGTCCGCGGACCGGTATCGCCACAGCCAAAGCATCCGCCCCTAACCGAATTGCATCAATTGGTCGAGTAATTAGTTCTGAAATCCGATCGTCCACCGTAAAACAACCGCCTTGAACAATTAAGGAAGCTTTTCCAGCATAAGAAACCCACAAATTCTTCGCGGTACCTGGCTGGATTGTTACTGAATCGGGCCGACCTTCCATTGTCAGCTCTAGGGCCTTGGGAAGATTAGCCAAGCCGCCATGCACCGCATTGCCATATCCAACAAAATGGTCTATCGCGACACCAAATAAATTTCCGCTTGGATTTGAAAATATATTCTTAAGCCTAACTTCGCGCCCAATACTCATGCTTAATTTTCTCTCTCTAGGAATTAATGTCATTCGGTTTCTTCCATAACTAGACTACTCATATAATTTATTACTTAACCCAGCTAGCGAACTCAATTCCATCTTAAACCGGCTGGTTTGGCCCAATAATTGGGATGGGTTGACTAGTCCAAGGTTTACTAAGCTAGAACCCAAAAGATTTTCACTCTTAAAAGGCTTGCGCGCCATCCCCAGGTAGTCCAGACTTACTGCACGCCTCAACTCATTCCCGAGCCAATCCGAGGTTTTATCTAGTGCAATATGGAGGAACTATGCAGAACTTCTTTACCCGTAGAACTATCACGACTGTTGCCCTCGTTGGTGTTTCGGCACTGCTACTAGTAGCCGGACCAACATCACAGGCAACAGCCGCAAAAAAGAAGGTTGGCGTCTCGCTAATCTTGAAGAACCTGACAAACCCATTCTTCATCGCAATGACTAAGGGTGCAAAAGCTCAGGCCAAGAAAAATAATGTATCTTTGAGCGTTGCAGCAGGTAAAGATGAGACAGATGATGCTGCTCAAATTACAGCTATCGAAAATGCAATTTCAAAGAAAGATGCCGGAATTCTAATTACTGCCATATCTCCAGGAGTTTATTCTGCAATTACTAAGGCCCGCAAAGCTGGTCTATTTGTAATTGCTCTAGATACTCCAACTGATCCAGCAACGATAGTCGATATTACTTATGCGACTGACAACTGCTTAGCTGGAGAATTAATTGGTAGGTGGGCAGCATCAAAGATGGATGGTAAGAAAGCTGTTATCGCACTTCTTGACATCTTCGATGACAAGAACGTAACAACTGACTACTGCCGTGACAATGGATTCCTTAAGGGATTAGGCGTACCACTAGGAAATCCAAAGCTTCTTGGTGATGAACCAAAGACAGGTAAGTACACAGGCGGAAAGGGTGGAGATTACGAGATTGTTGGAAACGTAGCGACACTTGGCGCTGAAGAAGGTGGACGAACTGGAATGGAAATTCTCCTTGCCAAGAATCCAAAAATTAACCTCGTTTACACACTTAACGAGCCAGCTGCTGCTGGTGCGAATGCTGCGCTAAAAGCTGCAGGCGTGGAGGCAGTAATCGTATCTGTTGATGGTGGACGCGCTGGTGTTGAGAATGTAAAGGCCGGAGTTATCGGTGCTACTTCTCAGCAGTACCCACTACTAATGGCCAAAAAGGGTGTTAAGGCAATTGCCAAGCTCATCCGTTCAGGAGTAAAACCAGCAGTAACACCAGGTCTTGACTTCTACAACACAGGAGTTATCTTGATTACTGATGACCCTCAGCCAGGTGTTCCATCTAAGTCAGTTAGCTACGGCTTAAAGAACGCTTGGGGCTAAAAAATAGCTTTCGGTTTAAGAAATCGATAGTTATCTGAATTAAGTGATTAGAGCGGTTATTAAAATATCCGCTCTAATCCCTTTCTATTTCGAAACAAGCGATATTATTTGTAATTAGTTGGAATTTGGTTAATTATTTATTACAAGCAGAGTGAGGTTCGCATGAAAGATACAGAGAATCTGGTGAATCCGGCGGCAGAATTCACAAATCGCGCCTCAAAAGCCCAAAAAATTCAGGCTATTCTCAATAGGTTTCCTTGGATTAGCTCGGCGGTAGTTTTATTGGTTTCTGTTATTACTTTTAGTTTCTTTAATGAAAATTTTATGACACCGAATAATTTGTCACTTATTCTCCAGCAAGTTGCGATTATTGGTGCGATTGCTGCGGGTCAAACCATAATCATTATGACAGCTGGCATCGACCTTTCTTGCGGGGCGATTGCAATTTTTGCTTCCATGGTCATGGCTAAAACTTCATTTGTAAATGGGTGGCCCGCTTGGGCCTCTTTTCTACTCGGAATTATAGTTGGTACTGGTGCAGGTGCTTTTAATGGTTTCCTTGTTACAAAGATTAAGCTGCCGCCTTTTATTGTCACATTGGCAACGCTTAATATATTCTTGGCGCTAACACTTTTTTATGCTACGGGTCGCACAATTATGGATCAAGAACTTGATCCCTTCTATCTAAAGCTAGGTTACCTAATAAAAATTGGTGAGTTCAAAGTTACAACTGGTGTTCTTGTGATGCTCGCTATGTATATAGTTTTATCTTTTGTCCTCAGGTACACGGGTTGGGGACGTCACGTATATGCAGTTGGAGATGACATTGAAGCTGCTCGATTGGCGGGTATTCAAGTAAATCGGGTCCTAATGAGTGTATATATGACCGCAGGTTTTATCTTTGCGATTACTGCTTGGATTGTAATCGGCAGAGTGGCTGCAGCAAGCCCTAATACGGGCTCGACTCTCAATCTAGATTCAATTACGGCTGTTGTAATCGGCGGGACTAGCCTATTTGGTGGGCGAGGTGCAATTTTTGGCTCACTGCTCGGAGCAATCATGGTCGGTGTTTTTCGAAATGGCCTTTCTCTAGCTGGAGTTGACCTTTACTACCAAACTTTTGCGGTAGGAGTTTTGATTTTAGTTGCAGTATCAGTTGACCAATGGATTAGAAGGGCAAGAAAATGACAACATCAATCGCGCCAATTCTTGAAGCTAAAAACCTTGTGAAGAATTATGGACAAGTTGTGGCCGTAGATGGTGCAGATCTAAAGTTATTTCCTGGTGAGGTACTGGCAGTTGTTGGTGATAACGGGGCTGGAAAATCGACTTTAATTAAATGCTTATCCGGTGCTGAGTCCTACGATAAGGGTGTAATCGAGCTCGATGGGAAACCAGTTTCATTTCGGAGTCCTCAAGATAGCCGGGAAGCAGGCATAGAAACAGTTTTCCAAACCCTCGCTATCTCGCCCGCTCTGGATATTGCGTCCAACCTTTTTCTTGGAAGAGAACTTCGGAGAAAAGGACCCCTGGGTTCAATTCTGCGAATGCTAGACGGTCCCGGAATGAGAAGAATCGCAAAGGAAGAAATTTCCGGTCTGGGCATAGGAACTATTCAAAATATTAGTCAAACTGCAGAAACTCTTTCAGGAGGCCAGCGTCAAGCAGTGGCAGTTGCAAGAGCTGCCGCTTTTGGACAAAAACTTATAATTTTGGATGAGCCAACTGCAGCTCTGGGAGTACGTGAGTCCTCTCAAGTCCTTCGTTTGGTTGAAAAGCTTCGAGACAGTGGGATTCCTGTGATTCTAATCAGCCACAACATGCCCCAAGTTTTTGAAGTTGCTGATCGAATTCATATCCAGAGACTGGGCAAACGCATAGCTGTTGTAACTCCAAAAAGTCACACAATGAACGACGTGGTTGCTGTTATGACTGGGGCACTTGAAATTGATGAGAAAGACCAAGCTCTCGGGCCAGTCCGCTAAATAAACTAATTGGTCAGAGAACTTTCTCTAGTGCATCTCTCATGACCCCGGCGCTTACTTCAGTGCCGGTCCAATATTCAACTCCAAGTATTCCTTGATTTACAATCATTCCTAGACCATCTATAACCCTGCATCCCTTACTTCTTGCATCCTTAATTAACTGAGTATTCGGTGGATTAACGATTACATCAGCAACTACTAGATTAGAATGCAATGAATCTATATCTAAATTAATCGGATCTTTATCATTGGGCGCCATTCCAAGAGATGTAGCGTTTACTAGTATGTCGATTTCCTTTGGAACTTCATACAAGGCATCCCACTTGGTGAAAATTCCCCGCGCTTTTGTCTTCTGATTTATCAAGTCAGTCAGCTCCTGCCCGCGCTTAACATCACGGTTGATAATTCGAATTTCCGATGCCCCGGCTAAGGCTAATTCAACAGTAATTGCACGAGCAGCTCCCCCGGCACCAAGAATTGCAACCTTAAGACCATTAGGATCTACGACTGTCTTTAATGACTCAAGAAAACCTTTGCCGTCAGTATTTTCTCCAATATATTTCCCATTCCTCAGGACGACGCAATTGACCGCCCCCATTAGGGCTGCGGATTCCCCAAGCCCGTCTAGGTACTTAATTACTTCAACCTTATGTGGCAACGAGCAATTGAATCCAAGCCACCCCATGGCTTTTGCGCCTTTAACGGCATTTTCAAGTTGCTCGGGTAAGACCTCGCAATTTATATATCTGAAATTCAGATTATGAAATTGGTATGCTGCCTCCACCATTACAACGGTGGGATTTACTGAGGACTGCATTGAAAAACTTCCAGTTAGTTTGCTTAAGAAATTCAAGTCGTGACTCCCACCGTTTGTTGATTTGATAGAGATCAATAAAGTGATACTACCTTTGGCGCGCGCGAGTTGCTACGCTTACTCCCGAGGAATTTAACCTGGATGGAGCATGTGACTTTAATGGAAAATGATTTTGACGTTATTGTGGTTGGTTCTGGTATGGGGGGTTCCACAACAGCATTTGGACTTGCTCAAAAGGGTAAGAAAGTATTGGTTCTTGAGCGCGGTTCTAGAATTCCAAAAGAATCTCAAAATTGGTCCCCAGAAGATATATTTATTAAAAAACGTTATCGCTCTAGTGAGCTTTGGCTTGATAAAGATGATAAAGAATTTGAGCCTGGAGTTCATTATGTTGTAGGTGGTAACACCAAACTTTACGGAGCATCCCTTCCAAGATTTAAGGAATGTGATTTTCTGGAATTAAAACATCGAGAGGGAATCTCCCCGTCATGGCCGTTTAGCTACGCCGATATTGAACCCTACTATTACCAAGCCGAAGAGTTGTACAAAGTTCATGGGTCCGAGGAACAAGATCCAGGAGGACCATGGCGATCGAAACCATTCCCTTATCCATCTATAGAGCATGAACCTTACGTAAAAGAATTGGCCGACCGTCTGAGCAAAGCTGGAGTCACACCGATAGCTAATTCGATGGGGATTGATATCGGCCCTAAGGGAAACTGCATCCGGTGTAATACCTGCGATGGTTTCATTTGCAAGTTGGATGCGAAAAGCGATGCTGAGATCAATGCCCTGAACCCAGCTATAAAAACTGGAAATGTCGAATTGAGAACTGATTCACATGTCACAAAAATTGTTCTTACCTCAGATGGAAAATCTGTGGACTACCTTTTGGTTAGTGGCGTATCCGGTGAATATAAGGTTAGGGGAAAGAAGTTTGTAATTTCCGCAGGGGCTGTTAATACTGCTGCACTTCTTTTAAACTCTAAATCAGATTCTTCACCGAATGGTATTGCTAACTCATCTGACCAAGTAGGGCGAAACTTCATGAAGCATAATAATTCTCATATTCTCGTCTTTGATTGGAGGCGAAGAAATAACGTAATTTTCCAGAAAACTCTTTCGTTCTCCGATTGGTACTCTGATGGCGGAGAAGGTTATCCGCTTGGTACTGTTCAGTTAATTGGCAAAGTTCAAGGAATTATGATGAAGTCGATTGCGAAAATGGTTCCGCTGCCTATTCTTAATTACATTGCAGGTAGAAGTGTCGAATTTCTTGTTATGTCTGAAGACCTTCCCAGCCCCGAAAATAGAGTTACGGTTGATTCGAATGGTCGTATTAAGACAACTAGAAATCCTCGAGGAGTTTCAACACACACAGCATTAATGCAAAAGACGAGAAAAATATTGCTGAAGATAGGTTATAAGGCGATCTTCATTCAAGAGCACGATATCTCAATGAACGCTCATCAATGTGGCACAACTGTCGCTGGCAAAGATCCTAAAACGAGTGTTGTTGACCAGTATTGTAAAACACACGATGTGGACAATTTATATTTAATTGACGGTGGATTTTTCCCCTCTTCAGGTGCCATGAATCCCGCGCTAACTATTGCGGCCCAGGCGCTACGAGTCGTAGCTGAATCTGACTTAGCAAGATAGTTATTTAGGTATAGATGCCAATCCCATTGCACTGACTTCATTAGCGATCAGCGCATCTTCAACGGTGGCCAGATCTAGGTTAACTTCACCGGTGCTTACTTCATGAATCCAGGCCCTCAGTTCTTCAATATAGGAGGCTTCGAAGCGTTCCATCCAGTTCTCCGCCATTGGGCCAGCCTTAATGACTCCACCCACTCGATTTATTTGAGTCACAACATCCCCATGTGTTCCAATTTGGATCGAGCCTTTTTCGCAGACAACTTCAATGCGACAGTCAAAGCCATAATTGTTGAAGGCCACGATATCGCCCACCATCATAATTCCACTTTTAAGTTTTCCAATAATTATTAATGGATCACTTAACCCTTCGGGTGAAAGAGTTGAGTTCCTTGGATAAAAACTCTGAATAGACTCCCATTCGTCATCAAATAACCATCTATAAACATCAAAGTCATGGATTGCAATATTTGTGAATAGTCCTGTTGATGTTATGCCTGTTGAGAAAACATTTCTGGTCACAGTTCTAAAGAATGTAGGCGAACCAAAATCACCACTTCTAATTAGTCGTCTTACTTCTTGATAGGAAGGATCGAATCGCCGCATAAAACCGAAATTAATCATTTTCTTTCCAACATTTTTTTGATAAGTTCTAATTTCTTCTGCAATCAGTCGGGCCTCTTCTAGAGAGGTAGCAATAGGTTTTTCACATAAAATTTGTTTTCCAGAGGAGATTGCTAATTTTAAATGTGGCACATGCAAGGAATCTGGGGATGCAATGATTACTGCATCTACTCGAGGATCGTTCATTAATTCTTCAGGGTCGGCTGTTGAAAAAAGTACAGATCCTATTTCGGATGCTAAGTCAGAGGTTTTATTTAGGTCTAGGTCGGATAATGCAACTACTCTTGCTTCCGGTATGTGTTTAGAAATAAATCTGGCATGGCCAGCACCCATAATTCCGGCACCTATAATCCCGACATTTATCACTGTGACCTCTTCCAATGATTGTTCGACTGCTTTCAAGTTGAACTATATCTCGATTATTTGGGAGTGATAGCCCCTAGAGGAAAATATTTTGTGACGAAACTAAAACATTCAAATGGCATTCTCCAGGCTAATTATATGACCAGGTGAAAATTGTTGAAATTGAAAATGGAAAGTTCTTCAAAAGATAAACCTTGGTGGGCGCTGAACATTTTGAAGAATGGCTTCAATTCAGGATCGCCTCAGGAATGTCTCTTCGTTCCGGAAAACTAGATTGTGTGCCTTTTGCTCCAACACTTATTGATGCAACCTTAACTGCCCTTGTCGCCGAAGATTCAACAGTTAAGCCAGTTGCTAAGAAATGAGCAAGCGCCCCTATGAATGAATCACCTGCACCAGTTGTATCAACTACCTTTACCTTTTCAGCTGGAATATGGATTGCACCATCGGCATCAACAATTAAACAGCCATTTTCACCAAGTGTGATTATCACCGTCTTAACACCACGTGCAAGAAATTCTTTTGCAGCAAGTTCAGCACTAGCAACTGTATCAATTTTCATTCCTGTGAGTATTTGTGTTTCAGTTTCATTTGGACAGAAAATATCTGTCAATTCATAGATTTCTTTAGGTAGAAATTCGACTGCTGGCGCTGGATTAAGTATTGTCGGTGTACCAACTTCTCTCGCCAGCTGTAGGGCTTTTAAGGTTAACTTGAGATCAATCTCTAACTGACAGACCAAATATGCAGATTCAGATATATCACTTCGGGCAGCCTCAATTTCAGCGCTAGTAAGTTTATTATTTGCACCACTCACTATAACAATCTGATTCTGGCCACCCGGAACAACGATAATCGGCGCCACTCCTGAAAATTCATCTCTTGTCGAAAGCACATGGCGAGTGTCAATTCCTTGTTCCACCATATTCTCTTTAGTTCCGCTACCAAAAATATCTTCACCAACTTTAGTAACTATTACAACTTTTGATCCGAGCTTTGCTGCCATCACTGCTTGATTTGCACCCTTACCACCATAGCCCATTACAAATTCCAAACCATGTAGGGTTTCGCCCGAATTCAAGAAGCGTGGGACATAAGCAATTAAGTCAATCATATTGGCACCTACAACAGTAATTTTCCCTGAACAATTTCCAGACATTTTATGAACGTGGTTTCGCTATGAATTCTTCCACAAAGATGTGTTCGCGGACATAAGAGAATTCATCAGCATCTGCACCAGCGGCGGCTGCCGCCGCTGAAGCAAAATCAGCTTTTGCATCTTCTATCGAATCCCAGAAAAGTTCAGCAGTTCCATCGTAAGGAAGTGGACCTTCGATCTGTTGGAATTCCTCAATAGGAATATTGATTAGATAACCTTTTAAGTTGGGAAATTGAAGAGTGAATGGTGCGTGGTCATCTACCCATCGCTTAATAAACTCATCACGCGTCATTCCTGGGGTCACTTTAAGAAGTGCAATCATTTTTACTTTTCTAGACATTTATGATTTCCTTTGGTAGTCGACACTTGTGGGTAGAAGGCTAGCCAACTTGCTGGTTTAGTAGTCAAGGTTTGCTCAACTATTTCTTGACTAGTCCTTTCTCGGAGCTTTGGTAGGAAAGAATTACCCAAATATCACGCGCGCGAAGTTCTCGAGAAAGTTCAAAGCACTCAACGCTTACGACCAAAAAACTACCAAAAATGAAAACACTAGAAAAGTTGAGAGTTAGAAAGGTAGGAATGAGCCTAGATCTTGTGCGGTTGAAGGTGTTCTGTTTCATGACATAG
Source organism: uncultured Actinomycetes bacterium (assembly GCA_937876245.1). Taxonomy (GTDB): domain Bacteria; phylum Actinomycetota; class Actinomycetes; order Nanopelagicales; family Nanopelagicaceae; genus AAA044-D11. The sequence goes on from CALEGP010000033.1 coordinate 78,898, forward strand.
GTTACAGATGTCTCCAGACATAGGTGACACTTTAGGATGCCCACCTCATCGCTTCCTAACTCCAAGTCCCAAGTCATCATTCTTACCTTGCTTTTCGAGCACCTAACTCCGACCCAGGCGGCACACCGCTTTGGAGTGAGTCGGCAGTGGATCTACCAGCTCCTTGCCCGCTACAGGGCCGGTGGTTTACAGGCACTTGAGCCTATTTCTCGCCGGCCTCACACTAATCCTCGCTGCCTAAGTAACGAGCTGCGCAGTGAGATCATCAAATTGCGCCGTGAGCTCTTAATCCAAGGTCTAGATGCCGGCGCTGCCTCCATTGCCTGGCATCTGTTACAAAGTAATCAACGATCTCCAGCGCTCTCTACTATCTGGCGCATCCTTAAAGCAGAAGGGCTAGTTACACCGCAACCCAAGAAGAGACCCAAGGTATATATCCAACGCTTTGAAGCGGTGCAACCAAATGAAACTTGGCAATCTGATTTCACTCATTGGCGCCTTAGCGACGGCAGCGATGTTGAAATTATCAACTGGCTCTATGATCACTCACGACTTCTTTTGAGTTGCACTGTCTTTAAGGCAATTACGGGCAAGATTGTGATTGATTCCTTTAATGAGACTAGAAACGAGTATGGGACGCCCATTTCAACCCTTACCGATAATGGAAATGTCTACACCGCGCGCTTCGATAAAGGCAAGAATGGCTCTGAGTATCTGCTCTCAGAGTTGGATATCGTTCAAAAGAATGGCTCTCCTGGCCACCCACAGACCCAAGGAAAGATTGAACGCTTCCACCAAACTTTAAAGAAGTGGTTAACCGAGCAGGAGAGAGCAAAGGATCTCAAAGAACTACAGAGACAACTGGATGAATTTCGAACGGTCTATAACACTCAAAGACCTCATAGGGCCCTGGAGATGAGAACTCCGCAGACGAGTTATGAATCAACAATCAAAGCAACTCCCAAAGAAGCTAAAGACAAAGAGCACTACCGAGTTCGACATGACAGCGTCGACAAGTTCGGCAAACTCTCACTGCGAAGAGCGGGAAAGATGCATCACCTTGGAGTTGGAATTGATAATCAATTCAAGAAAGTATTTGTTGTTGCCGATCACTACAAGGTTTCGGTCGTGGAAAAAAAGACCGGAGAGATTATTTCCCAGCATGAGATCCAACCGACAAGAACATATTGGACAAATTATTTAGTGGATGAGGCGACGAAGAGAACACGAAAAGCAAAGTGAAAGTGTCAACGATGTCTCGCCACATCTGTCAACGATGTCTCGAGACATCACACTGGTGCGCTTGGAGGGATTCGAACCCCTAACCCCAAGGATTAATCACTACTTTCCCAGATTGTGGTGACATTGACATTTGCATAGCTGCATCAACATCTGCAAGTGCAAACTCATGAGTGACCATATCGGCAAACGGAAATTGCTTGGCATATTTTTCAAAAAGCTTTAGTGATGGACCATAAGCATTTATTGGGTGGTTTGAAAGGCCAATTAAGCGAATATTTTTACTCAGTATATGTCTGTGCATGCTGATTGAGACCTCACCAGTGTCAGCAAAATTTCCCATTTCGAGCAGTGTTCCGCCCCTTCTAAGCATCTCGATACCTTCAATTACTGGTTCTGGACGATTTGTCATATGAAGTACCAAGCCAACACCAATCCCGCCTGTGAGGGAATGAATAAGTTTTAAGCGCTCTTCTTTGGTTGTCTTGTCTACATTGATAGCAATATCAGCACCAAATTTCTTTGCAAGATCAAGCCGGTAATCAGACTTATCTATAACAATTACTTTGCCGGCTCCCATCATGCCCAGTTTTGCAACATGCAATAGGCCTAAAGGGCCAACTCCAAAAACAACAACAGTGTCGCCTGTTGTAAAACCCTCAATAGAATAAGAACTAAAGTCCTGCAATTTATCTAATGAAGCCGCGCATGCCATCAGTTCAGCTAAAACAGCGACTTTTGGTGAAATAGTATCTGGGACCTTATAAAAAAAAGTTCCAGGCTTCAAATACATATATTCAGCCCAACCGCCAAGTAAATGTGGCCATTGAGCAGAGGTGAAACTATTCCCATAGCATTCTGACTTTGTGCACCAGGTATATCCCATGACGTGGGTGCAGTAATAACACTTTCCACAAATCATGTCTGGGCACATCACGATTCGATCTCCTACTTTTATTTTCTCTTGGTAATAGTCCCCTGATTCTTCAATCGCAGGTGATAATTCATCCACAATTCCTACATTTTCATGTCCTTGAATAATTGGGAAAGGAGTATCCGTCTCAGCTTCGGTACCCGCATATTGTTTAGTCTCTCCTTGATATGTGTGTTTATCAGTGCCGCATATTCCAGAAAGTTCGATTCTCATTAAAAGTGCGCCATCTTCTAGCTTGGGGCGATCAAATTCTTGTATTTCATATTTACCTGGAGCTACCAAAACAGCAGCACGAATTTTCTTCATCTAATGACGCTATTACATACAAGTTCCTATAGCAAGGATTATTGAATCAATCTTGTGCGCTTGGAGGGATTCGAACCCCCAACCTTCTGATCCGTAG
>CALEGP010000034.1 GCA_937876245.1 uncultured Actinomycetes bacterium
CTTTTTGGCTGGAGCCTTTTTGGCTGGAGCCTTTTTGGCTGGAGCCTTTTTGGCTATTTTTTTTACTGCACTCTTCTTTGCCACTTATCCACCAGTCTTTTGAACATAATTAATTTTGCGAATTTTAAAGGGTAAGAGGCAAAGATTAGGACCTGTCGTGCATAAATACCAACTTTGCCGCGCTAAGATGCTCCAATCTCATTACCGGGCGTCGAAGAGGCCATCACCTCCGAGCCCGCTGGAAGAGCCAAAGGTCATTAAAACGGCGTTCGGGGTAGAACTAGCAATGAGGGTATATAAGAGGTGTTGTATTAATTCATGCAACACAAGGCGGGTGGTACCGCGGTGGAATTCTCACCGTCCCTCCAGATTGACCGTGTTGACATGGGTTTTCACGGCTAAATTTGAGAGGCTCGTGAATGTCAACGATTAAATCACTCGCACCGCAAATTGATCTACCCGCGGTGGAGCACCAGATTCTCTCGTTCTGGGAAACTCAAGAAATTTTTAAGAAGACAATTAGCGCCAGAGATGGCCAACCATCTTGGACATTTTATGAAGGGCCTCCGACGGCTAACGGTAAGCCAGGAACTCATCATATTGAGGCCCGCGTGTTTAAAGATCTCTTTCCACGCTATCAGACCATGAAAGGGAATCAAGTAATTCGAAAAGCTGGATGGGACTGCCATGGACTGCCTGTGGAAATAGCTGTCGAAAAACAACTTGGATTCACCGGCAAGGGCGACATTGAAAAATATGGAATTGCAAAATTCAATGATGAATGCCGAATTTCGGTTCAGGAACATGTTGGCGAATTCACAGCCATGACTCGACGTATGGGCTTTTGGGTAGATTTTGATGAAGCTTATTGGACTATGTCTAGTGAATATGTTGAAAGTGTCTGGTGGTCGCTAAAGGAGATCTGGAAGAAGGGCTTGCTGGTACAAGATTTTCGAGTTGCGCCGTACTGTCCGAGATGTGGAACTGGATTATCAGACCACGAACTTTCGCAAGGCTATGAAACTATTAAGGATCAATCTGTATACATTCGTTTTCCAGCTACATCAGGTAAATTAGCAGAATTAAATGCGAGTCTTCTTATTTGGACCACGACTCCTTGGACTTTGGTATCAAATACTGCTGTCGCGGTCAATCCTAAAATCGAGTACCAAGTCATCGAAATAACCAATGAGAATTTAGTCGAAAGATTAGTGGTTGCAACAAATCTAGCCGCGCTCCTTGGCGAGGAGCGGAAAGTTATCGCTACCTTCACTGGCGCTGAACTTGAGCACACCACATATTCACCACCTTTTAGCCTTGTTGAGATTCCAGATTCTCACTTTATTGTGTTGGCGGATTACGTCACGGTGGAGGATGGAACGGGTTTGGTCCACCAATCTCCTGCATTTGGAGCTGATGACTTTGCCGTATGCCGCAAATATGGGTTGCCGGTAATCAATCCAATAACTTCAGATGGCCATTTCCAAGCAGAGCTGGATGTAATCGGAGGGGTATTTTTTAAGGAGGCTGACAAGCCTCTGATAAAAGTTCTGAAGGCTGATGGGCTGCTCTTTAAGCAGCAGCAATATGAGCACTCCTATCCGCATTGTTGGCGCTGTCATACGGCGTTGATGTATTACGCGCAGCCTTCATGGTACATCCGTACGACAGAGATTAAAGAAGCGTTGCTACGCGAAAATGCTAAAACAGATTGGCATCCAGAAACTATAAAAACTGGCCGTTACGGTGATTGGTTAAATAACAATATCGACTGGGCTATTTCAAGGAATCGCTACTGGGGTACTCCGCTTCCTATCTGGCGTTGCGAAAATAGCCATGAAATATGCGTGGGCTCTCTAGCGGAGTTAGGCGAACTGACCGGAACTGATATTTCTAATACTGATCCACACCGTCCATTTGTAGACGACATCTCTTTCAAGTGTGCCCAGTGCGAGCACACTATGTATCGGACTCCGGAAGTAATCGATTGTTGGTTTGATTCTGGCGCAATGCCATTCGCGCAATGGGGCTATCCCCACAAAGAGGGCTCGGTGGAAAAATTTGAAGCTTCTTACCCAGCGGACTTTATTTGCGAGGCGATTGACCAAACGCGTGGTTGGTTTTATACGCTTATGACAATTGGTACTTTAGTCTTTGACAAAAGCTCCTACGAAACTGTGCTCTGCCTTGGACATATTCTCGATAAAGATGGCCGCAAAATGAGTAAACACCTTGGTAACGTCTTGGAGCCGATGCCACTGATGGACCAACATGGAGCCGATGCCGTTAGATGGTACATGTTGGCAGCCGGATCTCCGTGGAGCGCTCGTAGAGTTGGCCACGATGCGATCTCGGATGTAGTTAGAAAAACTTTACTTACCTATTGGAACACTGTCTCCTTCTTTACCCTTTATGCCAAGGCCTCAGATTTTGAATTAACTGGTATCCCCTCCGAACTCTCAACAATGGATCGTTGGATTCTCTCTGAATTAAATGACGTGATAGCAAAAGTTGATATTGCCTATGCGAATTACGATTCGCAGGAAGCCGGCTCACTTATTGGGTCCTTCATCGATGACTTATCAAATTGGTATGTCCGCAGATCTAGAAGAAAGTTCTGGGATGGTGAAAGTGCAGCTCTAAACACTCTTTATCACTCTCTAAAGCAACTCACTTTGGTGATGGCGCCAATGGTTCCCTTCATTACTGAACATGTCTGGCAAGAGATGATCCGCAATCTAGAGCCGAGTGAATTTGAATCTGTTCACTTAGCGAACTTCCCTATAAGTGATGCAAAGACAATAGATATCAAGCTCTCTAAATCTGTCCGTCTATCTCGCAGGCTCGTGGAACTTGGACGCGCGGCCCGAGCTGAGTCTAAAGTTAAAATACGCCAACCTCTTGCCAGAGCACTCGTTGCGGCAAAGGGATGGGAAGAAATGAATGATGAAATTCGCTCACATATCTCTGATGAACTTAACGTTCTTAGTTTGGATGAGATTTCAGTTGCCGGAGCTGACCTCGTAAATGTCTCAGTAAAGGCTAATTTTAGAACTATCGGAGCTAGCCACGGGGCCAACGTTCAAGCAATCGCAAAGGCAATAGCCGAGTGCGACCATAACAATTTGGTATCAACGATTCGTGCAAATGGATCGGCGGAGATCAATTTCAGCACCGGCCAGAATGCAAGTATCCAGATTGAGGATTTAGTAATCACTGAAACTCCAAAAGTTGGTTGGTCCGTTGCTAGCCACAGCGGTGAAAGTGTTGCCCTAGATCTCGCCTTGACGCCTTCCTTAATTGAGGCAGGACTCGTTCGCGAAGTCATCCGAGCAATTCAAGAAGAACGCAAGCAATCTGGGTTTCACATCAGTGACCGCATCAAAGTACGTTGGGGTGCAAATTCAGATGTCAGCGCTGTTATTACAAAGAACGTCGAATTAATTGGTGAGGAAACTCTGGCGGTTCATTTTGAAAACGTTTCGACTCAAGTAGCTGAAACCAATGAACTTGGACTCTGGTTGGAGCTAATTAAAGCAATTTAGAAACTGCGAGAAATGGTACTTAGCACGCTCGAAAGCAGTTGCGCTCCAAAAAATATAACGATGAATGAAAGGTCGAGTGATACCGGCCCCAATCGCAGTGGTGGAACAAAGCGACGAACGAAATTTACCGCTGGATCTGTGATTGCGTAAATAAATTCAGCGATTGCAAGTACCACTCCTTGAGGACGCCAACTACTTGCAAATATTCTGATGTAATCGAGAATCAACCGACCAACAAGCGCCAAAATAAATATATTTAGCGCAGTATGTAACAAACTAAATAGTAAATTCAAATCAACGCTCAGCTCTGATTAAAAAAGCTTGCTTCTGCTGCAGCCGTCTTATCTTCGTTGCTTACCATTACATTTGGTGGAGTTAATAAGAAAACCTTTGAGGTAACGCGTTCAATACTTCCGTAGTGACCAAAGACTAGACCAGACGCGAAGTCAATCATCCTCTTACGTTCAGATTCTTCCATGTCACTCAAATTCATAATAACTGGTTGTCCAAGACGATAATGCTCGCCAATTCCACGGACATCGCTATACATACGAGGATGCAAAGTAATAATTCGATCGACAACACCATTCTCGCTTAGGGCAACTGCAGGAGCAGATGTCACGGTACGTACGGCTTTCGGGCGAAGGTAAGAAGGAGTTGGTACTTCCTCAACCGAAGTAGCTCGTACTTGACGATTAAAACGTGGTGGGATTTGTGCTACTTCCGAGGTGGCGATGTTACTTTCCTCATCGTCTACCAGTCCCAAGAAATTCGCTGCTTTTCTAAATGCATTAGCCATGCCCCAAGCCTAAGATAGTTACGCACGAACTCCGAGTATTTGGCTGCCTACGCGAATATGTGTCGCACCGCTCTTAATTGCCGATTCGAAATCGTGGCTCATACCAGCGGATATCTCACGGATTTCTGGGTGAATTTGGGCCACTTCATCACGAACTTTGGCCAGGGCTGAAAACGCTATATCCGGATCGATCTCCAGCGGAGCCACAGACATTAGGCCTCTTATTTTCAAATTCTCAAGAGCCAAAATCTGATCTATCAATCCAGGCAAACTTTCAGGGTCTATCCCTCCTCGATTCAGGCCATCACCTAACGACACCTGAAGGAAAATATCCTTCTTCTCTACCAAAGCGCTAAGTTTTTGCGCATGCGAGAAATCATCAATGGAATGAATGACATCAGCCCAGCTAGCGATTGATTTCAATTTATTGCTCTGGATCTGTCCCTGAAAATGCCAGATGCAATCGTCGGCCAATTCTGGGGCCTTGGCAGAACCTTCTTGATCGCGATTTTCACCAAAATTTCGTTCGCCTAGATCGTAAAGAATCTGAATATCACTCAAGGGGAAAGTCTTAGTGACAGCAATCAAAGTAATTTCCTCTGGATTTCGACCGCAAGAGAGCGCAGCTCGTGTTATTCGCGACTTAAGAGCAGCCAAGTTCTGCGCTACCTCAATTTGCCGCGTCATCAAAGGACCACAACTCCAGCCCCTCGGCCTGTCCTGCCCTCTCGTCGATACGAGAAATAATTGCTCTCCTCAAAGCAACAAACATTAATCTGTTTCACTTGGACTCCCGCACTATCCAATTGCGAACTGCTCTCTCTCGCCAAATCCAGGCAGTGTTGCGAGTCAGAAGTTGCCATCAATGGAAAGTTTTTCACAACCTCTTGATACATTTTCAGATCAACTTCATAACAATCTCGACATATTGCCGGTCCTATCGTCGCTATAAATTTGCTCTCACCGAAATTTTTCATCAAAGAAATGGTCTTACCGATGATTCCATTCATGACCCCGCGGCGACCGGCATGAATAGCGGCAACTGAAAATTCTCCAGAAATTAAAATCGGTAAACAGTCTGCCGTGAGGACAACAAGAGGCAATCCTCTCTCCCTCGTCACCATGGCATCTGCAGTTACGGGGAATTGCGTATTTGAATCGACTTCAACCACGTTATCTCCGTGTACTTGATTCATATACAAAGGTGTTTTTTGGCTAAGCGCTCGATTAACAATCCCACGATTAGCGTAAACATCCCCCAAGCTGTCACCAACGTGATCGCCAAGATTTAGAGATAAAAACTCTTGACGTGAAACACCACCCGAACGTCCTGTGAAAAGTATCTGAGCCATCAGTTAAATGTATTGCAATCCCGGTTACTTCATGAAGTCAGGGATATCCATATCATCCTCAGTTACCAAATCTTCAAAAGTAATTCGCTTACGTGGTGAGTTCATTGCCGAGCCTGTCCCCGTGGGTAAATCCAGCGCCACTGCAAGTGGGTCATTTGTCGCAATCGGATCAGCGTTGCCCGATAACGAAGCTGCATCAATGACCGGGACTGACACTCGCTTTGGAAGACCACCATCAAAACCTGCTGCTATAACAGTTATCCGGACCTCATCGCCCAGCGCATCATCGATTACAGTTCCAAAAATAATATTCGCATCAGGGTGCGCTGATTGCGCCACCAATTCAGCTGCTTCGCTTAATTCAAATAATCCAATATCAGATCCTCCTGCTATGGAGAGCAGAACGCCGTGCGCACCATCTATAGACGCTTCCAACAGTGGACTTGAAATTGCTAACTCTGCCGCTCTAATTGCTCGGTCCTCACCCCTTGCTGAACCGATTCCCATAAGAGCAGAACCTGCACCAGACATAACGCTTTTAACATCAGCAAAGTCAAGATTAATTAGGCCAGGTGTTGTAATTAAATCTGTAATGCCTTGAACGCCAGATAGCAATACTTGATCGGCGCTTCTAAAAGCCTCGAGCTGACTAATCGAGCGGTCAGATATTGCAAGAAGTCGATCATTTGGAATTACAATCAAGGTATCTACCTCTTCGCGAAGTAGTGCAATGCCTTCATCGGCTTGCATTGTGCGACGCTTGCCTTCAAATGAAAATGGTTTTGTTACAACACCTACAGTTAAAGCACCGCAATCTTTAGCAATCTTTGCGATTATCGGTGCGCCACCGGTGCCAGTGCCACCACCTTCGCCTGCAGTAACAAAAACCATATCTGCACCGCGAAGCATCTCTTCAATTTCTTCTACATGATCCAATGCCGCTTGCTTTCCAATTTCAGGAGCTGCGCCTGCGCCAAGTCCACGAGTTAATTTTCTCCCAATATCCAATTTCACATGAGCATCGCTCATAATTAATTGTTGCGAATCTGTATTGATAGCAATGAACTCGACACCTTTGAGTCCCGCTTCAATCATGCGATTGATTGCGTTAACACCGCCGCCACCCACTCCAACAACTTTGATGACTGCTAAATAATTCTGCGGTGTAGCCACAATCTGCCTCTTCCTTAACCCTAAATCTCTACTTGAGATTCACGTGTTGCACTAATGAATGGTAAAACTATGCGTCTTCGCACCAGCAATCAATCACCGACACGATTTAAAAAGTTTAAATTTGTAAATGGCTAAATCTCCGAAACGAAATAAAAATTATTTAACGATAGGTGAATGTGCCAAGGACAAATTGACCTCGGAAATTCTTCGATTTTCTCGGAGCGCCAGAAGGCTGCGTAAAACACCACTTTTAACCCGAATATCACTTGAACTATTTCCACTACCCCAATTAATCCTGAGACCAGACTTTTTCAGATTCGTTGTCATAAAGATCTCACTTGCATCGGATACTTCCAGGCCCAGGAGAGTTTTGAGAAGATCAGGAGGTAAATTTGAAACAAAAGTTGCCACCAATTCTCTGTCGGCAAGTGACTGATTCTGAAGAGTGATCGATGCAAGATCTTTAAAGTTAATCGGGCTAGTAAATTCAGTCCCGTCGCCCCCCAGATATCTAGGGGGCCCAACCCTGGGACTATTTTCCCGAAATACTGCAACTGCAATTCTTGGTTTGATATCAACTTTAACTTCTCCAGTTATCCAATCCCTATTTACAGTTACCTCTTTTACCCACTCGAGACGAGCAATCGTGTTCTCTTCAGTTCTAGGATTAATTCTAGCTAGCGGGGTACCGATTACTAAGCGAGATTGAGATTCCACTAATTGGTCGTTGATCAAGGAAATATGGTCCGTGCCATTATAGGAAATAGCTTTGATAGCCAATAAATTCGACCAACCGAGTCCATAGGTTAGTGATCCAAAGATTGAAAAAACAAAGAGCCCTCCGGCAATGCCCTTGTACCTAATTCTCAATTTTTTCTTCCAGCATTTGTAAAATAAGAGGCACCAAAAGATTTACATCCCCTGCGCCTAAAGTCATGATGACATCACCAGTTTTGGCCATTGAAGCAGCGGAATTAATCGCATCAATCATGGAGGGTTCGAACTCGACATCAGCGCTCCCCATTGCACTTGCAATTAAAACCGAGGATATGCCTGCAATTGGTGCCTCGTTGGCCGCATAAACTTCAAGTAAATAGACTTGATCTGCGATACTCAACGCGTCTGCAAATTCCGAAACGAACATTGCAGTTCGCGAATAACGATGAGGCTGAAAGATGACGATAACCTTTCCCTGGCCAGCAAATCTCTTTGCAGTTTCTAGAGTCACTTTCACCTCAGTCGGATGGTGTCCGTAATCATCGATAACCGTTATCCCATTTACGCTGCCTCTATTTTCAAATCGGCGTTTTGCGCCGCTAAAAGTAGCGAGGCCTGCCAGCAGTGCGCTTGGGGCAATCCCAAGTTTGAGCCCAGCAGCCAGCGCTGCTGTAGCGTTTTCAATGTTATGGGCGCCCGGAATGCCGAGGGAAAGTTCACCAACAACTTTGCCTGAATCAGTCACTCTCGCATGCGATGATTTTGGCTGCAAGGACATGTGAGAAATAACGATATCTCCTGACTCGCCGTAGGTAATAATTTCAATATCACTCCTATCAATCGTACTTAAAAGCTGAACTACTCCTGGGCTATCGACTCCGGCGATTAAGAATCCGCCAGGTTGAATCGAGGCAACAAATTGGGCAAAAATGCGATTTACCGAAGCCATATCAGGGAAATTATCTACGTGATCCAGCTCTATATTTGTGATTATGGCGCCAAATGGTTTGTATACCAAGAATGAACCATCCGATTCGTCAGCCTCGGCGATAAACATTTCTCCCGAACCAAGGTGCGCATTGGTCCCACCCCGATTAATCATTCCTCCAATGGCAAAAGACGGGTCAAGTCCGCCTTGCTGCAGAGCCACGGTAAGCATCGAGGTCGTTGTAGTTTTTCCATGCGTGCCTGCGATTGCAACTGATTTAGATTCAGACATTAGCAAGGACAATGCCTCTGCTCTCGTGAGAATTAGTAGTCCCCTACTCTTCGCACCAACATATTCCGGATTATCTTCACTAATTGCACTTGAAACAACCAATATCTCCGAGAGTCCCAAATTTTCAGAGTCGTGTCCGACAAAAACCTTCGCTCCCAGGATTTCTAAACCGTTAAGCACAGCAGAATCTTTGGCATCTGAACCCGAAACACTAATACCTCGAGCCAACATAATTCTGGCGATTCCGCTCATTCCAGCGCCGCCCATACCGATAAAGTGAACGCGCTTTGAACTTAATTCCGAGAGATTCATTTGACCCGCCCAACCAACTTTTCTAAAACTGCTTTGCCGATTATTTCAGCTGCGGGGGTTCTTAACTCTGGAGTGCAGTTGGTATTCCAGATCTGAGCATCGGCCATTAAGCGATCAATATTTGCCAGCAGCCAATCTCCCGTGAAATCAACGCTTCCACAAATTTCCGCCGAACCTTTGGCAATCAGCTCTGAAGCATTTGCGACCTGTTCACCATTGCCTATTGGCAACGGAACGACAAGCGCATAGCAATTTGCGGCATCAAGTTCAGCACAAGTTACAGCGCCACCTCGGGAAATAACTAAGTCGCTGGCAACATACATGCTCGCCATATTTGATATGTAAGAGAGTGGTACATATCCGGGGGCTCTTTTAGCCAAGTTATTTCTTTGACCGATACCGTGGATAATATTGAACCCGCGCTCAAGCATTTGAGGCAGCGCCGACTCGATCGCTCTATTTATAGATTGGGCACCGAGTGAGCCACCAAAAACAAATATGGTTTTTCTGGTTCTATCCAGACCGAGCTCGCGATATGTGGCATTCCAGAGAACAGAACGATCAGACTTTGACATTTTCGATATAGCAAAAATGTCTTCACGTATTGGCATCCCAACCATTCGTGAATTTGTCCAAAGATCTCCGGTGCGCTTAGTTCCCTCGAAAGCGACGAGCCTTTCGGTAGCAAAACGTGCCCCTAGCTTATTTGCCCAGCCAGGCAGAACATTTGCTTCATGAACGATCAATGGAACGCCGCATATTTTCGCCGCAATATAGCAAGGAGCACTCACGTAGCCACCGAAACCAAGCACTAAATCTGCGCTTTTGACTATCTGTGCCGCTTGAAAGATGGCGACTAAGAATCGAAGCGGCCAAATAAAAGTAGATGCATTTACTTTTCTAGGCATCGGACATTTCAAAATCGTATGTAACTTGAGTCCGGCGCTTGGAACTAAATCTTTCTCAACGCCGCTTTTCGTGCCCACGAACTCACAAGAAATATTTCCGCCGTTTGCCAAGAGCCAGTGCCCTACCGCCAGTGCCGGTTCAACGTGCCCAGCAGTTCCTCCGCCTACCAACAAGACGCGGTGCATTAGGCAGTCACCTTTCTTGCCTTGCGTGTAGCTCTATATTCCGGGTTTCTCATTGCTACATTCAAGACGAAAGAGAGGCCCAAGCAATTTGCGATCAAAGATGAACCGCCGTAAGAGATAAATGGCAAAGTCACTCCGATTACAGGAACTATCCCAACATCGGTCATTAAGTTCACTAGAACTTGAAGAATCATCCAACAACCCACTCCGGTTACAGCATATTTTTCAAAAATATCTTTGGTCGCTATTGCGACTCTAAATATCGCGAAAATCAGTATGGCAAAGAGGAGAACAACCATAACCGTTCCAAGCAGCCCCATCTCCTCGCCTATCACCGAAAAAATAAAATCAGTATGAGCTTCAGCCAAATTTGCCCACTTTTGTTTGCTTGCGCCAATTCCCACTCCGAACAACCCGCCACTAGCCAAACTCATAAGACTGTGGGCTGGTTGCCAGCCTGCCAATTTGTAAACCTCTGGCGCGAAAGGATCGATTACCGCCTTGAATCTTCTAAATCTGGCGGGCTCAGTCAGCGCCAGCGCTAGGCCAGCAAATACAAACACCGAAGAAATACCAAAAAGAGCTCGCAAATTGATTCCAGAGATAAATAACATACCAAAAACAATGCCGGCAACTATGACTGCAGTACCTAAATCACGGCCTAAAAGTATTAGGGTTAGAAAACTTATTGTTCCAATGGTGACTATTCCAAGCGCGCTAGATTTCAGACCTTTCTCCTTGCGCAACAGATGCTTTCGCAAATTTAGAGCGCAGTAAAGAATCAGAGCTAGCTTCGCAAATTCACTAGGTTGTAGCGTAAATGGGCCGATGGGAATCCAATTTCTGTTTCCATTTATACTTTCGCCGAAAAAAATCGGCAGACTAAGAACAACTACTCCAAACGGTAATGCGATTCGTGCCAAGCTCTCCCAGTGGGAAATCTTCATACGCATTGTTACGGCCGATATCCCAATTCCAAGTGCCAGAAATAAAGCCTGTTTTAGAAAAATTGAATAAGTGTTGCCGCTCTCAGAAAGCGCCATCACCGAAGATGCCGAGAGGACCATCACTAGTCCTAATCCAGCTAGCGCTCCGGCGCTGCCGATAATCAATAAATACGAAGCAGTCGGTCTTGAAAGAAAATTCGCGTAAATTTGGCTCTTCTCGCGCACTATCTTCTTCATTTAGCGACCAAACGCAAGACTGAATCCGTAAATAAGTTACCACGTTCGACATAAGAGGAAAACTGATCCATCGAAGCGCATGCGGGTGCAAGTAAAACGGTGTCGCCGGTGGTAGCAACAGAAAGGGCTTTGGAGACAACCAAATCCATAAGTTCGGCCGCACTCTTAGCGCCACCAACTCTGTAGATAGGAATTTCTGGAGCAATCTTTGCAAGGGCTTGCATGATTACATCTCCATCCTTGCCGATGATAATCGCAGCTTTAATGCGCCCACTTGTTCTCGCGATCAAAGCATCCATTTTTGCGCCCTTCGCTAAGCCACCGGCAATCCAAATATTCGAAAGGTGCGAGAGCAGAGCTGCACTAGCGGCATGTGGGTTGGTTGCTTTCGAATCGTTAACCCAATCTATTCCATCGGCAGAATAAATATTTTCTAGCCTATGTTTATCCAACTTAAAATTCACTATTCCAAGCTTTACTACTGGATGTGGAATTCCAATCGATAACGCCAATGCAGCGGCAGCCATAGCGTTAGAAATGTTATGTGGAACTGTAGGCAGAACCTCAGATAATTCAGTGATTACCTCGGCCGCTTCGGGGGAATTAACAAATGCCCGATCGATAATCAGCTCCTCGACTAAACCAATCTCTCCAGCTTGTGGCGTTTGGAGTCCAAAAAAAACTTTTCGCCCCTCCCAACCAGCGCTTCTCAGAATAATTTCCGGGTCACTCAAATTAAGAACAGCGAGCTTGGCTTTCGTTAATAATTTCATTTTTGCAGATGCATAATCAGAGAAGGAACCATGCCAATCAATATGATCTTCAGCAATATTTAGAATGGCGACACCACAATATTCTGGAAGCTCACTCCACTCAATTTGGAAAGAGGAGAGTTCTAAAACTAGATATTCAAAATTGTTTTCACTAGTAACAGCTTCTATGACCGGAATCCCAATGTTTCCGCAGGCGATTCCAGAGACTCCCGCTGATGAAAAGATAGATTCCAACATCTGTACTGTAGTTGTTTTTCCGTTCGTCCCAGTGACCGCAAGCCATTTCTGTTCGGGGTTGAGCTCCTGTTTGATTAACCAAGCAAAATCCAACTCGCTTATCAACTTTATCCCCATGGACTTAAGATTTTCGACTATAAAGTGATCCTTGCGCCAACCTGGTGAAATTATTGCTAGATCAAAAATTCTTCCCTCAGGGATAGCCCTCAATATTTGAATTTCATCAGTCGCAGATGAGTTCTCATCAAAGAGCGAATATTTGACTCCTAAACTCTCTAGGTATTTAGCAATTGCCTTCCCAGTTTCTCCCGCGCCTACAACCAAGGTTCTTTTAGCGCTCAGATCAGAGATATAGGACATTATTGCGATACAACCCATTGCCCATAGAACAACCCTAAGCCGGCAGCCACGCTCATCCCTGCCAAAATCCAAAATCTAATTACTATCGTGACTTCTCCCCAGCCCAATAATTCAAAGTGATGCTGAAGCGGTGCCATCTTAAAGACTCGCCTACCACCAGATAGCTTGAAGTATCCCGTTTGAATTATTACCGAGAGAGTAATTAGAACAAAAAGTCCGCCCAGTGCGGCAAGAAGTGCTTCAACTCTTAAAACAATTGCGATTCCCGAGATGGCACCGCCAAGTGCAAGTGAACCGACATCTCCCATGAAAATTTTTGCGGGTGAAGCATTCCACCAAAGAAATCCAGCACATGCTCCGGCTAGCGCCGCAGAAAAAACTGCCATATCTAAAGGGTCACGAACGTTATAACACTGTGCAACATCCACAATCGCGCAGCTCTGGCCAAATTTCCAAACCCCGATCACGACAAATGATAGGAAAGTCATAATGGCCGCCCCTGAAGCCAGCCCATCTAAACCATCAGTAAGGTTCACTCCATTTGAACTGCCCAGAACTAGAAAAATAATCCAGAGAATTACAACTGCCATCCCAAGTTTAATTGAAGTGTCTCGTACTCCAGAGAAATAATACGAAATCGGCGTTAGCTGTGAGCCATCCTTGAAGTGCAGTCCAGTGTAAGCAAATCCAGTTGCGACTACTGCCTGGCCAAAGAGTTTCTGTTTTGCCGTTAGACCAAGGGACTGCCTCTTAAATACTTTTAGAAAATCGTCCAGTAATCCGACTAGGCCAAGACCAAAAATCAATCCCATAACTAAAATCGCTGAGGCGGTGATTCCAACTCCAGTTATCAAATGGCTAGCAAAATAGGCAGCAGTACTGGAAATAATTAGAACAATACCTCCCATTGTGGGAGTTCCGCGTTTTACGTGGTGAGTTTTTGGACCATCATCTCGAATCATCTGACCAATACCCCGGCGCGAAAGTATGCGAATAAATGCCGGAGTTAGGATTAAGCTCATAAGCAGGGAAAGTGCACCTGCGAAAACTATGCCCTTCACTGAACGCTATTCCTAAGCTTCTCAAAAATCATATCGGCAAGTAAATTAAACTCTTCCAAACGAGATGCTTTAATCAGAACGACATCACCTGGTAGAAAATGCTCGACCATCGAAAGCGCCTCGTCCCTCTCTGCAAAATAATGCAATGCGCTCTCACCTCCGTTGTCGGCCCATTCTAAATCTTCAAGATATTCCTTGGCACCTATGAAGACCAAGTGATCTATCCCTACCTCAGTGCCGAGTCTGCCAATGGCTGAGTGCTCCTTCGCGGATGACTCGCCGAGTTCGTGCATCTTGCCGAGAAAAGCCCAACTTACGCCGCCGGTCTCTTGTGATATCAGCGCTAGCGTGCGCAGCGCGGCCGCCATACTCTCGGGATTGGCATTGTATGAATCATTTATCAGCAATATCTCGCCGATTTCGAGGATTTCCATCCGCCACTTACTTACTACCTCTGCCGTGGAAAGCGCGGCGGAGATCGACTCAATGGGAATACTAAGGACGGTTGCAACAGCTGCTGCGGCAAGAGCATTGGAGATTTGGTGTAAGCCAAGGAGTTGCAGACCGACAGCGGCGCGGCCATTTGGGGTAACTAAATCAAAATGTGCTCTCCCTTCACGAACTTCGATATCAGCCGCACGGACTTCACTGGCTGATTTTTCGCCAAAAAGAATTCTACGAACACCACTTGGAGTTTGCATTACTGGCGTGAACTCGTCGTAGGTACCTAAAATGGCCACTCCGCCTTCATCTAATGCAGAAATCAACTCCGATTTAGCTTGGGCAATCATCTCGCGACTTCCGAATTCGCCAACATGGGCTTTCCCAACGCCAAGGACTACCCCTAATTGGGGCTTAGCAATTTTCGCCAGGTGCGAAATATCTCCGATGTGACGGGCGCCCATTTCCACTACACAATATTTGGTTTTTTGAGTGCACTGCAAAACTAAGAGTGGAACGCCTAGTTCGTTGTTGAGTGACTCCTTGGGAGCAACTGTCTCACCAGAGACACTTAAAATGTGGCGCAGTAAATCTTTCGTAGTGGTTTTGCCTTGAGATCCAGTTACAGCAATTACTGTAAGGGAATCCAATTTTGTTCTAACGTGTATAGCAAGTTTCGTTAATGCAGCTAAAACGTCTTTCACTTTGATTGCCGGCATAGTGGTCTCTTTACTAACCAATGCGAATTGCGCTCCCCTAGAAATCGCATCACTTATATAATCGTGTCCGTCAACTGTATCTCCGACAAATGCCGCAAAAAAAGTATCTTCCCTAGCCAATTTGGAATCTATAACCGCATGAGCGGACGTGACTTTGGTGCCGTCAATATTTATAACTTCACCCTCTACTATTTGAGCGATTTCATTCAATGTCATTTTGATCATGAGAGCTCCTCGATTGCACGAGCCAATTCAATTCGATCATCAAAAGGATCTTTCTTCCCTAATATTTCCTGCCCCGTTTCGTGACCTTTTCCTAATATAACTACGCAATCTCCAGGCAAAGCCGTTGCTACTGCAAGAGCAATGGCCTCACGACGATCAAGAATGATTGACTCGTTCTCTCCTAGAGATAGACCATCTGTCATCTCAGATAAAATATCTTCGGCCCTCTCGCCTCGTGGGTTATCACTGGTGAATATTGCAAAATCAGATCCTGCGATTAGTTCTCGCCCCATTGCCGAACGTTTGGACCTATCTCTGTCGCCGCCGCACCCAAGAACTGCGATGATGCGCCCTTTCGAACTTTTGCGAAGGGTCGCTAATGTGCGAAGGACCGCATCTGGCGTATGGGCGTAGTCAACTAAGGCCAGAAACTTCTGCCCAATATTCACGCTTTCTAATCGGCCTTTCGCGCCACACAGTTGAGCCAAACTGTTACCAATCACTAGAGGATCAATCTCAAATTCGAAAGCCATGGCAACGGCCATCAAAACATTGTCTAAGTTGTGATCGCCAATCAAATTTATTTGACCTTCGATTAGCACACCGCCCGTGCCTCTTATCGCGACAAGATAACCCCAATCAGTTGACTCAATTCGCTCAAAATGCCATTGCGCTGAACGGTTTTCTTTCGCCAAAGAAATCACTGGGATGTCTGAGTTATTAAATAGCCTTAGGCCATAACTGTTATCGATATTCACAAAACCAAGCTCCGAGAACTGTGGTGAAAACAACTTCGATTTCGCTTCGAAATAGGTTTCCATATCCCCATGAAAATCCAGATGATCTTGTGTCAAATTTGCGAAGCCAACAAGAGCGAATTTAGTGCCTGCCACCCTTCGTGCTTCTAGCGCATGGCTACTTACTTCCATGGCGACATGTGAGATATGGCGCTCGTGCATGATGGCAAAGAGGCTTTGCAATTCACTTGCTTCAGGAGTTGTAAAATTTGTAGCAATCTTTTCAGTGCCAATTTCAATTCCGATAGTTCCGATGAGTCCGGTAGATTTTCCCGCAAAATTCAAGATCTGGGCCAAGATAGTTGTCGTAGTTGTCTTGCCATTTGTTCCAGTAATTCCGGATATTCGTACTGACCTTGAAGGAGAGTCATAGAACCAAGAACAAATATCACCAAGATTTCTGCGTGGCTCAGGGACAAGCATCACGGGAAGTTTTCCCGCAATGATTTCTCGACCCTGCTCATCAGTCAAGACTGCCACCGCGCCATTGTTTACAACTTGATCAATATGTGTTGCGCCATGTGTCTTTGATCCCGGCAGCGCAACAAACAGATCGCCGCTTTCCACCGCCCTCGAATCTGAAGTAATCCCCGTAATCGCAAGGTCAAGTGAAGTTTCCACGCCAATAAAATTAGCGAGCTCTGCGGCTGACTTTATGAAATCAGATATTGGTCGAATCATTTGGTGACTTCACTCTTTTTAAGATCGGCCTCTTTAAGAGCATATGCTTTTAACTTTGTAGTCGATGGAGGTATGTGCGCGGACTGCAAGGCAAATTTCATGACCTTTGCAAAGACTGGACCACCCAAAGCTCCACCCCAGTGGATTCCTTTTGGATCTTGGATTGTTACGCTGACAACAAAGGCAGGCTTGTCGGCTGGAGCAAATCCGATAAAGGAAGCTGTGTAACCGCTATAGCACGAGCAATCTGCGTTAAATCTCATAGCAGTTCCTGTCTTGCCAGCGACTCGATAGCCTGGAATTGCCGCGGTTGGCGCGGTTCCGTTAACCGAAACAACGCTCTCTAACATTTTACGAATCTCTTTAGCATTCTCCGATGAAATTACTCGCTTAGTTTTTTGGTCTTTAGTCGGTAGAAAATTTCCGCTTGCATCGGTTGTTCCTGCAACCACAGTGGGCGTGATTCGAATTCCGTCGTTCGCAATAGTTGCAAAAACACTAGTTGCCTGCATCGCAGTAACTGAATATCCCTGTCCGAACGAGAAGGTAGGCAGCGAAGTTCCAGACCAGCTTGTCACTGGGCTCAGTAATCCAGAAGACTCTCCTGGTAAATGCGAACCAGTATTTTCACCGATCCCAAAATCCCTTAAATATTTATAAAGGGTCGTACTCCCAAGTTGCTGGCCGATCTTGATTGTGCCGATATTGCTTGAAGTTGCCAGAACTCCGGTAGCGGTCAGACGCTGCGTCTTATGGAATTCATGATCAGAAAATTTCGACCCTGCAACCCTCATGGAATAGGGAACCGTGTAAACCGAGTTAGGAGTTGTTTTTTTCTCTTCAAGAGCTGCCGCCATTGTTATTACTTTCCCTGTGGAACCTGGTTCGTAAACATCTTGAACTGCGGGATTTCGAATAGTATCTAACTTTCCAGTAATGGGTTTCGAAGGATCAAAGGTTGGTGCACTCGCCTGAGCAATTATTGCCCCGGTCTTAGGATCCATGACGACTACAGTTGCGGATTTAGCGCTCGAGCTTTTTACTACTCTGCTGATTGCATCTTGGGCCACCCATTGAATATCGCGATCTACAGTTAGCCGAATTGAAGTACCTGCTTTTGCCTCAGTTCTGATTTTCGCTGACCCAGGAATTATAGTTCCAGCGCCATTCTCATAGACATATTGCCCATTAACGCCAGACAGTTCTGAATTCAAACTGCTCTCTATTCCTGAGGCCCCCACGCCTTCATCATTAATGAAGCCGATTAGCGACGATGCCAACATTCCCGTCGGATATTCTCGAACGTAACCACGTTCGGAATAGAAGCCGATAATTCTTTTGGCGAGTCCATTCCTCTGTTGCAGTACATCTTTGTTGTAATTCATCAACCCATTTTGCAGTGCAATCCACATGGCTGGTTTAGCGCTCTTGACGATAATTTTATACTTTAAATTTCCGGTATAGAGAGCAACAAGTTCTGGCTCTTCTATATTTAGAATTGGACTTGTAATCTTGGCCGTCAATTTGGGATTATCTATCTGAGTCTGATCTACAACAATGTTTACTGCGGCGACGCTTCTGGCCAATTCAACTCCATTGACATCAGTGATTACTCCCCTTGGGGCGATTAACGTTGAAGTCTTTAATAACTCATTTATTGCGCGTTCACTGATTGCCCCCGCTCGTACTACCTGCACCGAAAAGAGCTGGGCAACTATCAGCCCGAAAAGTGTGAAAGTGGCAATTAGCAGTGTGCGAATTCTTCTATGAACAAGCGAATTATGGCTCAAGGCGCTACCACCACATCAAATTGTGAATATTCTATATACCCGATTTTCTTCGCGGGGAGCATGCCCAGATCTTTTGCCACTCTTGCTAAATACGCAGGTGAATTCAATTGATCGACCTGATTTAAAATGGAATCTTTTTCGTCAAGCGCAATATTTCGCTCCGACTTTAGGCGCTGAAGAGTAAATGCATCCTGGGTCATAAGAATGTTAATTCCGGCAATAACGAGGAGATTAAGAGTGACAACACTCGCCAATAAGAAGACGAATTTACGAGTATCTAACTTCTGGGATGTCGCATTGGCCTGAACTTCCGCAGTGCTTTCAATGACTTGTTTTAGAGCAGGTCTTCTCCTGGCTGTTGGCGGATTTGCGAGTATGGCCATTAGGCAGCCACTCTCTCTAGCGCTCGAAGGCGCATCGATTGCGCCCGAGGGTTGCTTTCAATTTCTTCCTTAGTTGCGCTCTCGCTACCGTTTATAACCAACTTGTAACTTGCGGCGGAATTAGGCAAATCAAATGGCAGGCCAATCGGTGATTTGGACGCAATTACCTGGGTGAAGGCTTTCTTCACGATTTTGTCTTCCAACGATTGATACGCCATTACGACAAGTCGACCACCAATACGAATCGAGCTAATTGCCTGTGGTATCGCACGCGTGAGTACGTCCAACTCCTGATTGACTTCAATCCGCAGTGCTTGAAAAGTTCGCTTGGCTGGATTACCACCAGTACGTCTTGCTGGGGCAGGGATGCTCGCTTTCACAATGTCGGCTAAATCTTTAGTTGTTCTAAGCTTCCCAGCCTCCCGGGCTTTCACAATATTATCTGCAATTTTCGTTGCAAATTTCTCTTCACCATAATTGCGAATTACTCGAACTAACTCAGCATACGAATAGGTATTTAGAATATCGAGTGCGCTTAGGCCAGAACTTTGATCCATTCTCATATCTAGCGGCGCTTCTTGAGAGTATGCAAAGCCACGTTCAGCCTGATCTAATTGCATCGATGAGACACCTAAGTCAAACAAAATTCCATCAACTTTCGTAATCCCGCGTTTTGCCAATACGACACTTAACTCGTCATACACTGCATGTACGATTACAACTCGATCAATTACTTCGGAGAGATTCGAAGTTGCAATTTCAATCGCTTTTAGATCTCGATCCAAGCCAATAATTTTTAGTTTCGGAAACTTAAGTAATAAAGCCTTTGTATGCCCACCAAGACCAAGAGTTGCATCGACAACTACCGGATTAGTGCTCGATTCGATGGCAGGAGATAGCAATGCAATACAACGTTCGAGTGAAACTGGTATATGTAACTTTTCTTGCATCATCTCCCCGTCTCATAAATCGCACGCCGTAGTCCTAAAGCTCTATTCTTATTTCTCATTTCTGGTCATCGCCGGCCGACGGATCTGGGGGCAACGGCGCCGGGGAAGTGGCGTCGTTCTGAGGTCGACGATGGCCACAAATGAGAAATACTGATCTCTTTTTTTGAGCTCTTAAAAGAGTCCGGGCAACACCTCCGAGGAAACATCGGAGAATGTTTTCTCTCGATCAGCCAAATAGCTTTCCCATGCGGCGCTATCCCAGATTTCTAGACGGGTGTTTGCGCCAATAACTACACACTCTTTTTCCAGGCCGGCATAAGTGCGAAGTCCGCTAGGAATTGTTACGCGACCTTGCTTATCTGGAACTTCATCGTGTGCGCCGGCAAACATCACGCGCATGTAGTCGCGTGCTGCTTTTTCGGTCACGGGCGCCTGGCGCAGACGATCAGTTATCGAAGAGAATTCACTGCTTGGGAAAACATATAAACAACGTTCTTGGCCTTTGGTAATTACCAAGCCGTTTGCCAATTCATCGCGAAATCGGGCTGGCAAGATAATGCGCCCTTTTTCATCTAGCTTGGGTTCATGGGTGCCGAGAAACATCTGGCCCCACCTCCCCTAAACTTCACGCTCAAATCCCCCCGGATTTGATGGCAATCACCACTTTACTCCATTTCTACCCACTTTGCACCATTATTACCCAATTATTTCCCCTTTGCGCCCCAAAAGGCTTCGCCTCTCACCACCACTGGTTTTGGGCATAAAAAAACCACCCCGAAGGGTGGTGCTTAAAGAGTCAACGATTAATTCTCGAAATTACGCCGCTCCCAGCGGTCTTCTAACCGTGATGACCATTTTGGGCGTGAGCCACCTGGGCCTTTGAGATCAGACTTACCTAAACTTAAATTTGAGACTAGAACAACTAGACCAACCAAGGAGATAACAAAACCAATCATTCCAATGGCAATTATTTGTGCAATGAGACCTGCAAGAAGCACGGTCATTCCACCCAAAATCGCAAAAAATCCGATTAGCGCTCTGCCTACCTTTGGCGACCGCACTCTCCCATTTAGCGTTGATACCAGGCGTGGATCTTCAGCTACAAGGGCAGCTTCCATCTCGGCAAGTAAACGCTTCTCATGATCTGATAGTGGCACGAAGCCAACAATACGCCAGGTCGCCTACCAAAGAAAGTCGAATCGAAAAATACCAGGGTTTTCCCACTCTTTTTTACGCTTATTCCTCTATCAAGCGGGCTGGTCGCACGCTTCCCTGGCCAAATCTCGCTGAAGCCCTGTCAATTGCCGCTGTTGCCTGGCGCCAGCCCTTCTCTCTCTCCCCCAAAATCAATTGCTCACTGCCATCTACGCCATCCTCAAAACCATCAAGGCTTATCCCAACAAGGCGAAGTCTGGCTCGATCTAATTTTAGGGAGAGAAAAAGCGCCTTCACTACATCGAAAACTTCATGTGCCGCGCTAATTGGAAGTGGCAAAGTTTTAGAACGCGAAATCGTTTTGAAATCAGCAAAGCGAACTTTTATGGAAATTGTTCGAGCGCTTAAATCACGTTCACGCAATCTATGAGTTGCTTTCTCAGTAAGGCGCAAGAATTCTCGCAAAATTATTTCTTGGTCTTCAATATCGGTTTCAAAAGTTTGTGCAGCGCTAATGGACTTATCAACTTCATTTGGAATTACCTCACGGTAATCTCGACCCCAAGCTAGTTCATATAATGAAGCACCAGAAGCCTCACCGAGTATGCGGATTAAAGTTTGACGTGGAGTATTGGCAATATCAAAAATAGTTCGAAGTCCAAGCTTTTGCAATTCTTCATTTGTCTTTGGACCCACTCCCCAAATTGCACTTACTGGAAGTGGATGCAAAAATTCGATAACACGATCAGGCGCGATTTCCAATATCCCATTGGGCTTGCAACGTCCAGATGCAAGCTTGGCTATGAATTTAGTTGTGGCAATTCCAACTGAACAGGTGATGCCTTCGCTTGCCTCTATCTTTTTACGAATGTGTATTGCAATTTCCCTGCCGCTGCCTAGCAAACGCCTTGCCCCAGTTACATCTAAGAATGCTTCATCTAACGAAAGTGGCTCGACCAGCGGGGTCACTGATCTGAAGATTTCCATTATGTGGCTAGAGACTTCGGAATAGCGTGCCATATTTGGTGGAACAAATATTGCATGTGGTGCTAGGCGCTTAGCTCTTCCAATTGGCATCGCAGCATGAATTCCAAATTTACGTGCCTCATAATTTGCGGCAGACACTACGCTTCTAATCCCATTCCCGACTACTACCGCTTTGCCTTTCAGCGCTGGGTTATCGCGCTCCTCAACAGATGCGAAAAATGCATCCATATCAACATGAAGAATCGTTAATTCACTCATGCCTCGTTAGCTCCATAAACTGTGAGATTACGCCACTTCTCATAGGAAATAGCTAACTCCCACGCACCAACTCCAAGAAGTGAAATCCCGCGCGGTCCAGTCCTGCGAATTTCACCTCGGACTAGGAATAGCCACGAATTACGAAGAGTGGCTGCGAAATCGGCCTGCTTGTCTTCAAAAAAAGTAATGTCATTACAGCCAAAGCCATCATCAATTGTTAAAAACATTACCCGCTTTCCGGATCTAACTGGTGGAGTTTGCAACGCCACTTTCACCCCCGCGACTAGAACCGAAGTACCAGATCGATATTTGATTAAATCTGATGAACGAACTGCTCCAATCTTGTTTAAGAAATCTCCATAAAATTCCATCATGTGGTTGGAGATATCCATGCCTAAGATATCAATCTCATTTTTTACCTGTTCACTCGCCGTCATGTTCGGCAGACCACTAGCTTCTAATTTAGGTGGCTGCAGCTCGAAAGTCATCTGACTCTGATTGATTGAACTTTTTGACCCTGCCAAACGATAAAGATCTCGAAGATGTAAAAGTAAATCGCGTCTGTTTATTTTGGAAGTTGCCAGTTTATGCAGGTCATCAAAAGCGCCTACCATCAAGAGTGACTCGGTCGTCGGACAGCTTGCTCCTGATCTGTAGACAAAATCTGCTAAATCCAGATATGGCCTTCCAGAAATAATTGTGCCAATTTCTTTTGAATCGATGCCGTCAATCTCGGAAAGTGCTGTTCGAATTGCAAATCCCCTGGCGTCCGGTAGTTGCAGTGATTTACCCGAACTTGCGACATCCGGTGCTGTGTATGGAACTCTTCCGATCTCTGTTGTCTTTTCAACTCGAAATGTTGCATCAGATAAATTGATATCAATTGGTGCAATCTTTATTCCCCACTGTCTTGCTTCATCAAGAATCACGCGTTTTGGATACATGCCCGGTTCGTGGGTTAATACGCCAGCAAGAAATGCCGCAGTGTGATGAGTTTTAAGCCAAGACGATTGGTAAGTTGGAAGTGCAAAAGCGGCGGCATGAGCTTTGCAAAAACCAAATGAAGCGAAGGCTCGCAAAATTTTCCAAACTTCTGTGACAATAACATCGGTATAGCCACAAGCTAGTGCGGCTGGATAAAACCAATCATAAATACTTTGCTGTCCAGCAATATCTCCTAGTAGGCGGCGTTTTTCATCAGCTTCGGCGAGAGTCACGCCAGTCATGGTCGAAATAATTCGAATTACTTGCTCGTGGAATACCACAACGCCCTCGGTCTCATTAAGAATATATTCTAAATTTTCATGAATTTTTGGTCGAGGTCGAAGTCCATGCCTAGTTGCAAGAAATGGCGTGATCATGTCGCTCTTCACCGGACCTGGGCGAAAGAGTGAGATATCAATAATTAAATCGGCAAAAGTGTCCGGTGCAAATTTTCCCACCAGCTCGCGCTGTCCTGGACTTTCAATTTGAAATATACCTAAGGTCCGAGTTGATTTAATCAAATCGAATGTCTTCTTGTCATCAAGTGCGATGGCATCAATATCTAGAGGCGCACCTTCAAGGCGTTCAATCTCAGAGAGGGTGTAGGAAATAGCTGATTGCATCCGCACCCCAAGAACATCTAGCTTCAGTAATCCAATTGCTTCAACATCATCCTTATCAAATTGCAACATCGAATAGCCACTTGCGTTGATTTGCTGGGGCGCATAATCGCGCAATCCTTGGTCAGCAAGAACAATTGCACATGGGTGCATCGACAAGTGTCTGGGTAGCGAATCTAGCCGTCCGGCAAGTTCGATTGCTATTTTTAAAATAGGGGTATTTAAATTAAGGCTCCTTAGCTCGGGAAGGTTAGCTAACGCTTTCGAAATATTGCTAGAGCGAATATGTGGCATTGATTTGGCAATTAAATCGATCTCCATCGGTGATATTCCAAGTGCGGCGCCAACATCACGAATCGCATGGCGCGATCTATAGGTTTCAACCATAGATACCGTCGCGCAACTCTGCCCATACTTTTCAAAGATTGCGTCATAAATTTCTAGCCTCCTTGCAGATTCCACATCAATATCGATATCTGGTAGCTCGCCACGAAGTGGTGAGCAGAAGCGCTCCATTAATAATCCATGGGTTATTGGCTCGACACCAGAAATCCCAAGCACGTGACAAATTAGCGAGCCCGCCCCACTTCCCCGTGCCGCAACTCGAATTCCCTTCGCTCTAGATAAGTCGGTGATATCTGCGACTGTTAAAAAATAAGATTCATACCCAAGAGTGCGAATTGCACTTAGCTCTTCTTCTAGCCTGCTCGCTGCAATAACTGATTTAGCGCCAACATATTTACGTGATAAACCGGCTTCGCATCTTGAACGTAGTTGTGCCGCAAGCTCGCTCTGGCTCTTAGCTCCAAGTGATTGCGCATCTGGCAGATGAATCCCACCGATACCAACATCTTTACGGGGCGAGAGAATCGTTCGCTGGGCCCAATCGGCAGTTATGTTTAATAATGATTTTCCATCTCGTTCACCAGCAAGTCGAGAAATTTCATCTGATAGATATGACATCTCAGAGCTAGCTTTAAAGTAAGCCTCGCTATTTTGGCGATTGACGCTTTTAGAACTTAGTGGGACTAATTTTCGCGCCGCATCTAGAACATCAGCAACTGGACCATCGCTACGGTCCAACATCCGCACGGCATTTGTTAAAACTGCGGGCAATTGATGGTCGCGAGCAAAGCCCAGCATGCGTGCGGCATGTGAAGTTGAGAACGGTCCATCACCACGAGTTAAATGTGAAACACACTCCAGAGCTTGGTCGGCAAAGAGATCACGAGTTGCGTTAAATATCGATAGCGCCTCAAGATTTTTGCGAGAAGCAATCGCAGCTGCTAGTTGGGATTCGGGGCCGTGCAAGATAAGTATGTTCTTGGAATAGTTGCTAAAACGTTCGAGTAGGCCATATGTAAGCAAGCCATCACTACTGTTTGAATTGATTTCAGTTACCAAATGATATAGCGAGGCCAGCTGTCCACCTTGGGCAAGAAGTGTTATGCGATATTTCTTCTGCACAAAACTTAAGTTGATTCCAAGAATTGGGGCAATGCCATTTACCTCACAGCTCTTAGCGAAGCGAATTGCGCCAGCCATATTATCGATATCAGTAAGTGCGAGCGCCGGCATCTCGAACTTAGCTGCTCGTTCTACTAGTTGCCTAGCGTGCGCGGTTCCATATTTAAATGAATAGCCACTAGCTACTCGAAGATGGGTGAAAGTTTTCATTCTATTTAAGTCAGTTAACTAAAGCGGTCTAGATGTTGGCCGAATCTGCCAACTCTTAGTTATTTCATCTAATTCAATTTCAAAAGTTCCTAGTGCGCCTTCTGGAGCTGCTTCCACTCGCCAAATCGCCCGAGCGCCATCATTGAAATGGTCGAGAATGTTCTCCTCTGCAAGATGGTTCTTTCCATCACTTATGCGATTCCACCAACCACCAGATTCTTGCCATCTTGAAACGATCGCATGGATATGGAACTTGCGACCCTTGTAGATGAACTCAATTGGTTCGCCTTCAGGCGCCAGTACATGCGCTCCCGTGGACCCTGAACTGAGTGATATCGATTCTTCGAACATATGTTCGAAAGATAACTCCTGGCGCTGACAGGTGCAAGTAGCAATCCTCGACACGCCCTACTTTGATTGAAAGTTCAACTAAAATGCCATATCTTTTGCCTACACAATACCCAAACTACAAAAAAGGGAATCAATGAACGCAACAGTCCTAATCGGCCGAATCCTATTTGGCGGCTTCTTCCTAATGTCAGGTATCACCCACTTCGCAAAGCTTGAGGCAATGACAGGTTATGCAAAATACAAAAAGCTTCCCGCAGCAAAGCTAGGTGTTCTTCTCTCAGGCCTAGTGCTCGTAATCAGCGGTCTCTACATCATTCTTGGCTACTACGCAGATCTAGGCGCTCTCCTTCTTGCCATCTTTCTAGTTCTTACTGCAGTTATCTTTCACAATTTCTGGGCTGAAACAGATGCAACAGCTAAGCAAACAGAGATGACGGCTTTCATGAAGGACATCGCTCTTGCTGGTGGCGCACTTATTGTTTTCGCAATAGTTGCAAAGCAAGGTGGCGAAATTGATTTTGGCTGGGTTATTTCAAAAGCTCACATAGCTCTCTGGAAGTAATCATAAATAAATAAATTAACTGCCCTCGATATATCTGTCGGGGGCAGTTTTCATTCTCCTTTAATGGCAATATGCGCCATATGGATATTGCTCTCTCACTAACTGCTGGGGCGTTTATTGGGGCTGTGCTCGGATTTATCGGTGCGGGTGGTGCGATGCTTACAGTCCCTATTTTAATTTACTTATTTGATTTTTCACCTGTCCATGCAACTACTGCAGCGCTGCTTGTTGTTTTTCTGGCAGCGGCATTCGGGCTGGTGCCAAAAATTAAAACTGGGGATGTTCAAATAAAGATCGCCCTATCAATTTGGGCACTTGGCCTAGTGACCAATCTCGGTGGGGCAATTCTGGCAAAACATTTATCGGACACCTTCATTATTACTGGATTCTCGCTGATATTAATTGCTGCGGGGCTTTCAATGCTGCGCTCTCCGATTAAGGAAGAAGAAGAGAAAAGAATCCCCCTAGCTAAATTGATATTGCTATCACTGGTAATCGGATCAATGACTGGGATATTTGGAATTGGTGGTGGATTTTTAGCTATACCTGTTCTCGTAATTTTCTTTCACACTGCCCCGGCAAAAGCAGCCGGCACTTCGCTCTTGATAATAGCTATCAATTGTCTTACCTCATTTATCGGCCACCAGAGCTTATGGCATGAGGTTGATTGGAAGATTCCACTTATTATTTCAGCATCAGCCGTGACAGTTTCGATTCTTAGTTCGCAACACAGTTCAAAAATTCCCTCTGTAATCCTTCGTAAAGGTTTTGCGGTTCTACTTTTTGCTATTGCCGCTTTTTCGATAATCGAAACTTGGTTTATCGTCTAACCATAAATGTTAAATAGGAAGAGACTGGATGTCCGTCTTGGGAAACCACTCGCCAAGATACTTTTATTGGCCCTGCTGCCTTTCGATGCTTAATTTTTACACTTAATCGAGCACCTCCAATAAATGGCTCACCATCGCTTAATTCTCTTCCTTTCCTATTTGTTACGGAGAGAAAATTGATTTTCTTATCCCCCAAGGTGATTAAATTTCCGTCGAATTCAATCCAGAGAAGTTTTGGCAACTTAGCAATCACTGAACGAGCTTTTGGATTGGAATCCGCTAATGATGAATGAGATTGTGCGGATGGAACAATCCCGAGGCTTAAGGAGACGGCGGCCCAAATTACAATGGCTCTTCTTTTCATTTGCTACCTTTCGGTAAAAATTGACTAGACAAATTTTGGATAATTAGTGGATGTGCAATCCAGTTATGTCCGTCAATGCGGAGTAAATAGCATCAACTTCCCAAGTCGAACCCTCTGGATTTTCCAAATTAGCTAGACCGCCAGGGCTCAAATATGACTTCAATTTTTCAGGAAGTGGTGTGGAGCCGACTTTGGGGGTGCCAAGATCTAGCCATCTCCAATTAGAATCTTCATCCAAAATAATCACTACATCGGCATGCGCCATGTCGTAAGAAACCGGCATTCCAGTTTGCCAATCAACTGGATTGGCTTTCTTATCGGCTTCAGAGAACTCTTCCAAAACGGCTGGTGCGCCAAAATAATCCCATAATTTTGCGAGGTCTGGTTCAGAACCACCAGCTAAAGTCCAGTTTTTTGTGGCAAATATACTCTGATATGCCAATAATCTTGAAGGCACATCTCGCTTTCCATCAACAGTAATCTCAAGAACTTCAATCTTTCCGGAAGCTTCTCTTTCGATAACTCTATCTCCGACATCGCGCATATTGGCCGTAGTCATCGGACAGATTTCTTGGCAAGAAGTTAGGAAGTTTGTAATTACTACTGTCTGCCCTTTAAGAGATTCCAGAGTGAAAGTCTTTCCATTTTGGTCAACCAAAGGCAAATTCAATACCTCAGCAGGAAGTGGCTCATTCAAATAAGTCCCGCCCCCTGGTGCAGGTTCTCCGTGCCCTGGTGCAGGTGCAGGTAGTGAATCATGCATGTGCGATGAGTCGCCAGTTGCTGATTCGCTCGAACTTCCACACGAAGCGAGCGTTAACGCGCTAGTAATTAAGCCGACGACCACGGCCAACTTCGCCTTTGAACTTAACCTAAAAGTAGACACGCTCGAACCCTAACGAAGTGAGTCTGCTTTTGCAACTACTATCTGCAAATGCCTTCAGTTTTATTTGTTTGTGTTCATAATGCCGGCCGATCACAGATGGCCGCTGGTTTCATGACCGCACTATCTGGTGGCAAAGTTGAGGTGCTCTCTGCTGGTTCTGCACCCAGAGATTCAATCAACCCAACAGCGGTTGAAGCGATGGCTGAGGTTGGAATTGATATTGCAAATAATTCACCAAAAGTATTGACCACTGAAGCGGTTCAGCAATCCGATGTAGTCATCACAATGGGCTGTGGTGATACCTGCCCATTTTTCCCCGGCAAGCGATATGAAGATTGGGTGCTAGATGATCCCGCAGGTCAAGGAATCGAAAGTGTTCGCGTAATTCGCGATGAAATCAAGAGTCGAGTGGAGAAGCTACTTAAAGAAATAATCTAATCTAAGGTAAGGCTATGGAAAACATCCGGCAAAATGCTTCAGTTCAGCGGGTATTGGTGAAACTTCGGGAGCATGACATAACTGGTGAAGTAAGAGTTCTCTCAGAGAGTGCACGTACTGCTCAAGAAGCAGCTGATGCGCTCGGAATCTTGGTTGGACAAGTTGCATCCTCGATTGTTTTCAAACTTGATGATGACTCCCCGCTATTAGTGATCACAAGTGGTCGGCACCGCGTTGACACAGCTTTAGTAGCCAAGAATTTAGGTCAAGAAAAATTGCACCGCGTTGATGCTGATTACGTGAAAAATAGATCAGGTTTCTCAATTGGTGGCGTGAGTCCACTGGCGTGGATTCAACCCGTAACAGCCATCATCGATGAGGCGCTAAATGATTACGAAGTCGTCTGGGCCGCAGCTGGCCACCCACACGCGGTTTATCAGACGACTTTTGCCGAGTTATTGGAATGCACGAGCGCAAAGCCAATGGTGGTTGGTGAATGAATAAGCCAAAGCTTGCCTACCAATCCCCTAGTTCGAGTGAGGCTATTGTTTTAATTCATGGCCTTGGCTCTGCTGCAACTGCATGGAAACCAATTGTTCCAAAGTTAGAATGTAAATTTAAAGTAATAACTCTTGATCTCCCTGGTCATGGAAACGCTGACCGAGTTGATCACAAATCACTCGAGCCAGAAGTGTTAGCAAAATTAGTTTTTGATTTAATGGATGAGAACGGTGTCGAAAAATTTAATTTAGTTGGCAATTCTCTTGGCGGCTGGGTCGCACTTGAAATGGCGGCGATGAAACCAGACCGAGTGAAATCACTTGTTGGTCTTGCGCCTGCTGGGCTTTGGCACAATCCAGCAACAACTCGAGCTAGATATGCGCTCTCTAAAGTAGCAGCCGATAGTTTTAAAAATATTGCGCCACAACTCCTGAAATCTGGGCTTATGCGCAAAATAGGTTTTGGACCATTTACTCCAAATTGGGCAAATTTGGATCTCGAGATTTGCGTAGATGCTGTTCAAGCGCTTGGAAATTGCCATGGGTACTACCACACGTGGGATGCGATGTTGCATCATAGATTTGATAAAACAATTCCGACAAGCGTCCCGACCACAATAATCTTTGGTGATTCTGATTGGACGCTACCGATTGAAAATTCACAGGAGCGTTCGTTGGCCCCGGCGCACTGCAAATGGATTGTGCTTCCAGTTTGTGGACATGCTCCGATGTGGGATCGACCAGATGAAGTTGTATCTGAAATATTTGCAGCAGCTGGTATCTCTTAATGATCGTTCTGGTTTATTTCTGGAAGATAAACCTTCGTTCTCTTCCAATTGCAATTCTGCATATGGCCTTTGATAGGTTTTTTCTTAAGCGCAACAAAAAAATAACTTTCTTTAAATCACTTGGCACTGGCAGAGGCGAAACTTTCACGCCAAGCGATGCAGATTTCACTCGCTGGGGCCTAATAGTTGTATTGCCAAATTCTGAGATCGAGCTCTTTGATTCTTCACCTTTAATTTCGCTCTGGCGACGTCTGGCTGTATCCGAATATCGTGGAATACTGCAGCCAATCTCAACGCATGGCGCCTGGGCCAAGCGTTCACCATTTAACGAAAACTTAATCAGTGGTTGGGATGGCCCGGTGGCGGCAATTACCAGAGCTCGCATTAAGTGGTGGATGAATCCTAAATTTTGGAGCGCAGTTCCACCCGTAACTACAAGTCTTAAATCTGCTACAGGTTTGAACAGCGCGATAGGAATAGGCGAAGCTCCGATTGGCCTACAGGGAACTTTTTCTAGATGGGACTCAATGTCAGCACTGAGAGCATTTGCCTATGGCCAAGGCCCACACTCGAAAGCAATTACGATGACTGAAGAGCTAGATTGGTACGTAGAGGAGCTATTTGCCCGCTTTGCAATTATTAGCGAGCATGGCGAGATAAAGCGATAAGTAAGGCAGAATCAGGCCATGTCGATCCGCCAATATCGCCCGAGACGCAATCGGCGTGATGGAATTACGACAAAGCAAAATATCGCCCTCCTTGCTCTATTTATTTTCGCCATTGGCTGCCAGATCAGCTACCCATTAATTTCCGGTGATCTACTTCGGTATGTAACAATTTTAACGGTTATTTCGGGTGCGATAGTTATGTTGTTTCATTCTCTTCTATCTTATGGCTTCAGATATTTCGTAACTTTCCTTCTCGTAACATTTTCCTACTCGCTACTCATAGAGATAATTGGAAATAAATCTGGTTGGCCATTTGGTTCCTACGCTTACGATGACTCGCTGGGGTTTCAAATTGCCGGTGTGCCTGCGGTTGTCCCCCTTGCTTGGATAATGATGTCTCATCCGGTTTTAATTGCCGCGCGTAAAACAATTCCAACTTGGGCATTTCTCTATGGCGGGATTGGACTTACAGCTTGGGATTTATTTTTAGATCCTCAAATGGTTGCTGCCGGAAGATGGAGCTGGAATTCCGTTGAGCCTCACGTTCCCCTGGAACCAACTATCCCCCTTTCAAACACTGCCGGTTGGCTTTTGACCGGTATTGGCCTAATGGCCCTACTCAATTTCGTTCTACCAAAGGAGCGCCGAAAAGCTGGAGTCAACTCAACGATTCCTAATATATTCCTGGGTTGGACGCTATTTTCCGGAATCATTGGCAATGTATTCTTTTTCGACCAGCCCGGAGTTGCCATAATTGGCGGTGCTGTTTTCCTGCTCTGGTTGGCGCCGTATCTCTTGGTTCTCTCATTTGGTAAGCCGGATTTATTCAAGTAAATGATTGTATTTTGGCTAAGCGCAATCGCACTCATAATCACGACCTGGAATGTCATTTCGATGAGGGTTGTTGGACTAAAAGGTGCCAAATTTGTATCTGATTCGGTCGACATCCTTATTCCGATGCGAAACGAGCAGACCAATGCTGAAGGGTCTCTTAAATCACTTCTTAACTCCGAGTTGCTTGAAAATTCAGAGATCTATGCGTTGGACGATTGCTCTATAGACGAAACAGCCAACTTAATTAAGACTTTTAATGTTAATTTTATTTCGGGGTCAGATATTCCAAAAGGCTGGCTTGGTAAAACTTGGGCATGTCACTGCCTAGCAAAGGCTGGATCTGGAGAATATCTTGCCTTCATTGATGCGGACGTACGTCTTCATCCATATGCAATTTCTTCGGCTATTTCGACAATGCAAGGCCTTAGTTGGGATTATATTTCACCCTATCCAAAACAGTTGGCCGGAACTTTTCTCGAAAAATTAATACAACCACTATTGCAATGGTCATGGATTGCCAGTGTCCCACTTCGCTTGGCTGAGAAATTTCCCAATCGTGCGATGACTATTGCCAATGGCCAATTTTTTATTGTGAAGCGAAGCGCATATGAAGCTATTGGCGGACACCAATCAATTTCCGGAGAAATATTGGAGGACTTAGAACTTGCCAGACTTCTTACTTCGAAGGGCTTTAAAGGTGGTCTCGCCGAAGCAAGTTCCGTTGCCAGCTGTCGGATGTATGAAAGCAGTCAAGAATTAATCGATGGCTATACGAAGTCTTTATGGCGAGCTTTCGGAGGAAGTATGGGAACAATCGTTGCTATTTTCCTACTTCTTGCTACTGGTATTGCCCCATACCTAAGTATCGGAGCCCCTTCGTTATTCATATTCCTATCCAGATCACTTTCAGCGTTAAAAACTAAGTCAAATCCGGCATTTGCTTTTTTACATCCAATCTCGATTCTTGTCTTACTCTATTTAATTGGTTTATCGGCCATTAGAAAACAACATGGAACTTTGCAATGGCGTGGACGGTTGATTCCCTAGATGAGCAAGGTCATTGTTATCGGGGCAGGCATGGCTGGCATGGCCACTGCTGCCAGACTTGCAAAAGCTGGGCACAGGGTCACAATTTTCGAGCGAAGCAATTTGACCGGAGGAAAATGTCGAACCGAGTTGATTGGAGATTATGCCTTCGACACCGGACCCTCACTTCTAACTTTGCCAGCTGTATATCGTGATCTATTCCTAAAAACTGGAAAACGTATTGAACATATTCTAAAAATAAATCCTGTAGATCCCGCATTTGTATATAACTTTGCTGATAAGACAAAGATAGCATTTCCAAATCTTTCACCAGGTGAAGTTAGCCGCTCTATCGAATCAACTTTAGGTCCTGATGCAGCTAATGAATGGCATAACTTAATGCAACGTGCCGAACATATGTGGGACGTTTCCCGCGGGCCATTTGTTGAATCCGAACTTAAATCAATCGCTTCGCTAGCTAGACGTAAGAATCTGATATCCGATCTGCGTACAATCTCCCCCTTTATGTCACTTCGTTCACTTACTTCTAAGTACACAAAAAATCCCTATTTGAGTGCGATTGTTGATCGTTACGCAACTTATTCAGGATCAGATCCTAGAAAAGTTCCAGCAGTTCTGCTTACGATCGCATTTGTAGAATCTGCTTTCGGCGCATGGCATATAGAGGGCGGAATTGGTCAACTTGCTATTGCACTTGACGAGAGATGTCGCAAACTAGGAGTTGAAATTTTACTAAATAGCGAAGTTTCTAAAATAACTTTTGAGGCAAATTCGGCAACTGGGGTTGTGGTTGGAGGTGAGACTTACGCCGCTGATTTTATTGTAGCTAATGCTGATGCCGAAATTGTTTACAAGAAATTGCTTCCACCAAAATTACGAGTTGTTAAGGCTGAGCGAAAAAAGATGGCGAAAGCTACAAAGTCGCTGGCTGGCTTTACCCTTCTTCTCGGTTTAGACAATAGTAGAGTCTCCAATCCGCCACCGAAATTGCCACACCATTCAATCTATTTTCCGCGCGATTACGATGCCGAATTTGATGATATTTTTATTAGAAAAATTCCGGTCCAGGATCCGACAATTTATATCTGCTCTCCAGATGATTCCAAAATGGCCAAGGCAAATAAGGAAGCGTGGTCTGTCCTAATAAATGCCCCGAGGCATGAAGCGGTAGGCGGTTGGGACTGGCGTAAAGAGCCTGAAAAATACGCAAAGCAAATAATTAGCAAACTCGATGCCCTAGGACTTAGAGTTTCAGAACGGTTAGATGTCATGGAGTTTAGAACACCTTATGATCTAGAAAATTCAGTAGCTGCGCCAGGTGGATCGATTTATGGGACTTCGAGCAATGGTGCCAAATCGGCTTTTCTGCGAGCCAAAAATTCCTCGCCTTTAAAGAATCTATATTGCGTTGGTGGCTCGGCACATCCTGGTGGTGGACTTCCGCTCGTTGCCATTAGCGCAGAAATTGTTTCCGATGCAATTGCTCGTGCTAATCTTTAAAACGCCGGTAAGAATTAAAAGTCAGCTGAAATAGGGCTATTGACTGAAACAGCGCCCAGATTACGGTAATTATCGTAATCCAATTAAGTTGCAGGATATTTGCAATAATGGCGATAAAGATAAAGCTGGCGCGTATTGGACGCTCTCCAATCGTTATGATTCCAAGTTCACCGTGGCCCAGTCCTGCCGACCTAGCACGGAGATATTCTTGAGTAAATGCAAAGATGGATGCGATAAGTATGAATTGAACTGGCGCACCCAGCCTATATAGGGCAAGTGCCCAAAAGACTTCTGAGATTCGGTCCGCAAATGAATCGAGGAAAGCGCCAAATTTTGATGTACGTTGCAGAACAACAGCTAGTGAACCGTCTATCCCATCAAAGAATAGGGAGAGAGTTAAAAAAAGCGCAGCAGACCAATGGTAGGGAAATATCGAAAGCGCGATGGCGCAAAGTAGACCAGCGCTCGTTAACATAGCTGGGGTGATGTGAATTCTCGCCATAGGTTTAACTAGTGCGAAGGAAATCCTCAACCAAATTTTAACTATCCCTGTTATTTCTGCGCCGCCGTGAAGTTTTGACCAGGTTGCAAAGAATTCAGATTTAAGCACGTTCTTCCAAACTAAGATTTCTGTATATTTCCAAGGTCGCATCGGCGCTATTCATTGTATAAAAATGCAGTCCAGGAACCTTCAATGAGATCAACTCAGTGCAAAGCTGAGTTGCCAGCTCCACGCCCGCCGCACGTACCGCTTCTGAATCTTGAGCAATGCTCTGAAATCTTTCATTAATCTCTCTGGGTATTGGAGTTCCGCTCAACTCGGCCATCCGATGCAGTTGTTTCACATTTGTAATCGGCAATATTCCTGCGATCACAGGCAGTCTCGAGCCCCGAACTTCCAATCTGGAAACGAGGTCTTGCCACTTGCTGCTATCAAAAAAGAATTGCGTCGTCGCGAAACTAGCTCCGAGTTGCTCTTTTCGAAGCAAGACCTCGACATCTTTTTCAAAATCGCCATTACTGGCTGGATGGCCGTCGGGAAATGCGGCGACTCCAACGCTAAAGACGCCAACTTTCATTGCTAGTTCAACAAGTTGATCAGAATGATCAAAACCCCCAGGCGTTGACATCCAAGTTGCAGTCGGACCTTCAGTTGGATCGCCCCTAAGTGCCAAAATACTTTTAATTCCTGCTTCTTTATATTGCTTTAGAATTTCCATTAATTCTTCTTCAGTAGAGCCAACACACGTTAGATGGGCAACAGTATTTATCCCCGTTCGCTCCGTTATTTCTTTGGTGATTCTAATTGTGCGATCTCTTGTACTGCCACCAGCCCCATAAGTGACAGAGATAAAATCAGGCTTAATTGCCTTAACTGCCGTGGTTGCTTCCCAAAGTCGCGCCTCTCCAGCCTCGTCTTTTGGTGGGAAAAACTCCACTGAAACCGAGATGCTTCCCATAGCGAGTCAGGCTACCCTTACGAAGTGATTTTTTCAGTTAACTCAGAGTTAAATGAGATTCGAGATGGAATCAACGGTGAACTTCTCAAATTCATTGCCCGAGAGAATCAGTATCTAAGAGAAATCGGATCAGAGTTAGTTCCAGTGGCTGTTGCAATGGAACGCTTTCTTCTTGATACCGGAAAACGTCTGCGCCCCCTCTTTGCCTATGTTGGTTTTCTTGGTTCTGGGGCGGCTCCAAAAATTGAAATCTTGCATTCTTGTGCTGCCCTGGAACTAATACACGTCTGCGCTTTAATACATGACGATGTTATGGATGGTTCTGATACCCGCCGAGGCGCACCCTCAATACATAAAGCATTCGAAGCAATGCATATGAAAGAGAAGATGTCTGGTTCAGCGCAACAATTTGGAATTTCTGCCGCAATACTTTTGGGTGATTTGGCCCTTGTCTGGTCAGCAAAGATGTTGCACCAAGCCGGGCTTGGTGAAAGTGAATTGGTCCGGTCTCTGCCGATGTATGACGAAATGAGAGTTGAGCTTATGGCTGGGCAATACTTAGATATTTTTGAACAGGCCTTGGGAAGTCAGTCCGTCGAGCGTTCTTTGAAAGTTGCCAGATATAAATCTGGGAAATACACAATCGAGCGACCGCTGCATTTCGGAGCTGCGCTAGGTGGCGGCAAGCCCAAGTTATTTGAAACTTATTCAGAGTATGGATTGCCCCTTGGTGAGGCTTTTCAACTTCGCGATGACATTCTTGGAATTTTTGGTGACCCGAGTGAAACCGGAAAGCCCGCTGGCGATGACCTTCGAGAAGGAAAAAGAACTGTTCTCCTGGCAAAGACTATGGAACTTGCAGATGAGAAGTCCAAGCTTGTAATTGAATCGACGCTAGGTAATCCAAAAATGAACTCCGAAGAACTTTCTAAAGTTCAAGAAATCATCACTAACACAGGTGCTTTAGCCCAAGTTGAGGAGCTAATCGATTCACTAACTTTCAGTGCGCAATCTGCGCTCGACCGTGGTGAGATTAAGCCACTCTCCAAGCAAGCTCTAGCGAAGTTGATCACAATCGTTACCCGGAGAACTCTTTAAGAATTGGAAGTCTGATGCCAGCTCGTGTTAAAGGTCCGACTGATCATGTAGTCATCGTCGGAGCAGGACTAGGTGGTCTGAGCGCAGCACTTCGCTTGGCTGGAGCTGGTCGAAAAGTTACAGTCATAGAACGTGAAAGTGTGCCCGGTGGGCGAAATGGTTTATTAAATAAAGATGGTTATTCGTTTGATACGGGCCCAACTGTTTTGACAATGCCAGATTTAATTCAAGATGCCTTTTCTTGCGTTGGTGAAGAGCTCAAAGACTGGCTTGAACTTCTTCCACTAAAACCCCTGTACCGGGCTTTCTTTCATGACGGCTCAACGCTCGATGTACATGCAGAGACTGGGCGAATGCAAGAAGAGATCCGTAATGTAATTGGTGCCCAAGAGGCGGCAGGTTATGGCCGCTATGTAGATTTTGTAACCAAGCTTTATAAGTTGGAAATGAATGATTTTATTGACCGCAACATAGATTCTCCGCTCAATCTTTTGACACCAAACCTGGCACGACTAGTAGCGCTAGGCGGCTTTCGCCGGCTTGCACCAAAAGTTAATCAATTTCTAAAGGATCCACGTACTCAAAAAGTTTATTCATTTCAAGCGATGTATGCCGGCGTCAGTCCTCAGCAAGCGCTAGCCCTTTATGCCGTTATTGCATACATGGATTCAGTAAATGGCGTCTTCTTTCCTAAGGGTGGAATGCACGCTCTGCCTCGTGCACTTGCGGGCGCAGCAGCGAAACATGGCGTCGATTTTAGGTACAACCAAACGGTTACAACCGTCGAACATTCCGGGGGTAGGGCACGGGCCGTAATTACCAAAGATGGTGACCGGATAGCCTGTGATGCCCTAATTTTAAATCCCGATTTACCAGTAGCTTGGCGAGAATTACTTGGTGAAACACCAAGGTCTATTAAACGGCTTAATTATTCGCCATCTTGCGTTACTTTACTTATCGGTTCTAGTAAAAGTTATGATCGCTTAGCCCATCACAATATTCACTTTGGTGAATCTTGGAATGGAGTCTTTGACGAACTGATCAACAAGAAAAGGTTTATGTCTGACCCAAGTTTGCTTGTCACCGTACCTACCAAAGATGACAGAAATTTAGCCCCCAACGGAAAACACTCATATTACGTACTCTTCCCGACGCCAAATTTATCTGCCGATATTGACTGGAAAGCCCAAGGCGCTAAATATCGTGACCAGATGATAAGTACTATGGAAAAGCGCGGATATGACGACTTCAGTAGTTCAATTGAAGTGGAACAGATGACAACACCGCTCGATTGGCAAGCCCAAGGCATGGAGCAAGGGGCGCCATTTGCCAGCGCACATACCTTCTTTCAAACCGGCCCATTCCGACCCCGCAATATGGCAAAAGGCTTCGAGAATGTTGTATTTACCGGTTCAGGGACTCAACCCGGAGTTGGTGTACCGATGGTTCTAATTTCTGGCCGCCTTGCTGCTGAACGAATCGTTGGTACCGTTAAATAAATGGATGAGTTAACTGCCGCGGGAATAACCGACCCACTTCTTCGTGCCTCTTACGAAGAGTGCAAGAGGCTCAATTCCAGACATGGAAAAACTTATTATTTGGCGACACTTCTACTCCCTCCAGGAAAACGACCATTTGTCCATGCGCTATATGGATTTGCTCGATATGCCGACGAAATTGTTGATGACCTAGCCTCAGAACTCACTCCTGAGGAGAAGGCCATAGAGCTAACTACATGGGGCAATAAGAGAATATTGGATATCAAGAATGGCGCGAGCTCTGATCATATTGGTCGAGCCCTAGTAGATACTGTCACTCGGTTTAATATTCCTATTAAGTATTTTGAGGCATTTCTGCGTTCGATGGCCATGGATTTATACATTAACGAATATCAAAGTTTTGATGACCTAATGGAATATGTCTATGGTTCGGCTTCGGTAATCGGTTTGCAGATGCTTCCAATTCTTGAGGCCTACTCTCCTGAAAGCCAAGTGGCAGCCGAAAAACTAGGAACCGCATTTCAGTTAGCAAATTTTATCCGCGATGTTGGCGAGGACTTAGATCGTGGGCGAATCTACCTACCCATAGATGAGTTGCAAGCACATGGTGTTACCAGAGAAACCCTCGAAGCCCGAGTCGTTACGCCAGAAATTAGGTCACTCCTTAAAGCGCAGATTGCCAGAGTTAGGCAATTACAGAGTGAGGCTGAGCCGGGAATTAAATTATTGGCCCCAAATTCCCAAGCTTGTATTGAGGTTGCCAATGAACTGTACTGCGGGATCGTCGATGAGGTAGAAAAAATCGATTTTGAAATATTTGAACGCCGGGCTAAAA
Organism: uncultured Actinomycetes bacterium; assembly: GCA_937876245.1. GTDB lineage: Bacteria > Actinomycetota > Actinomycetes > Nanopelagicales > Nanopelagicaceae > AAA044-D11. Next base: position 39,154 of record CALEGP010000034.1, read on the forward strand.
CTTCAAATTGGCGGCGAATCAAGGTTGCCTTTCCGGCGCTGTTGCGGGCGAAAAAAACTCGCTAGCTTGCTATTCTTTGTCGCGACGGGAGCCGATTAATTGGCTGAGAGGATCTGAAATTCAGATCGACCGTAGAACCAATTCGGTAATGCGAATTGGAAAGGGGTCTAAAGATGAATATAAATCTAATGGTTACAGTCTTTACAGCTTGGGGCTATGAATTATCGCTCTTAGAGCTGCTCGCATTTGTCACCGCGGTAATCGGCGTCTGGCTTGGCGTCTATGGGCCAAGGACAACCTGGCCTTGGTGGAGCATTAGCTCCCTGCTCTATGCAGTTCTTTTTTTTCAGTGGAAATATTATGCGAGTGGATTTTTGCAATTTATTTTCATTGCGGGCGCAATCGCCGGCTGGTTTGGCTGGGGCCCAAAGGGAGCAACGCCGCAAAAATTGACTGGGAAAGAGATAAGGATTTGGGGCTTGGCTTACCTTCTCTCCTGGTTCGCTCTTTATCCCATTCTCAAAAAAATTGGAGCTACTGCGACTTTTACTGAGGCCTTTGGTTTTGTCGGCAGCTGCATCGCGCAACTTCTCATGGTGTTACAGAAATATGAAAATTGGATCGTCTGGTTTGTCGTAGATTCGGTTTATACCTACCAATATTTCGCCGGCCAACAATACTTAACTGGGATTCTCTATTTCATTTTTGTCTTAATCGCTGTTGGTGGCTGGAAGCGGTGGTTACGTGAAACAGCAGCTCAAGTCAATTAAGGACCTCCTTTCCTCGCTTGAGCCGAAGTGTGGAGAGAGCGCTGTCATAACCATTGATGGCCCAGCCGGCTCTGGAAAAACAACCCTGGCTCGCATCTTAAGTTCAGAGCTGGCATCGTCCTATACGGTTCATATGGATGATCTGTATAACGGCTGGGAGTCGACCTTGACTCCCAAACTCTCTTCTAAACTTCGCGAAATAATGCGAGAGGTCAGAGATAATTCTCAGGTAATTTTTGCTGTTTTTGACTGGATTGAGAATTCTCAGAAAACCGAGGTTCGTCAGCCAGCGCCGAGATATTTAATTGTAGAGGGTGTTGGTTCTGGTCAAAGCGCTATTCGTGATTTTGTCTCACTTGCTCTTTGGATCGAAGTTCCGGTTGAAGAGGGCTTAGCCCGGGTGATTAAACGCGATGGTCCTTCAGTCACGCAATACATGCCAGCATTTCTTGCGGCTCAAAACTCACATTTTGAGAAAGAAGAGACCAGGAAATGGGCGGATAAACGCTTAAGTGGCCTGGGTACTGTCTAAGATTTAGGTGTGTCCGACTTAACCGGCGAAATAATCGATAATCGCTATCACCTGCTCAGAATTGTGGCGACCGGCGGGATGGCGACGATTTACTACGCCCTAGATCGACGCTTAGATCGCCATGTTGCGGTAAAAATAATGCACCCTCATTTGGCAAGTGACGATGATTTTGTAAATAGATTTATCCGAGAGGCAAAAGCAGCCGCAACCCTTTCGCACCCAAATATTGTTGCGATTCAAGACCAAGGATGGAATGAAGGCGGCGTTCCTGCAGTATTTATAGTCATGGAGTACATAGAGGGTTTTACTTTGCGCCAAGTAATCCACGGACAGGGAGCGCTCGGGGTTAGCGAAAGTTTGCGCTACTTCACTCCAGTTATCGCTGCCATGGCAGCCGCTCACAAACATGGAATCCTGCACCGCGATGTTAAACCTGAAAATATTTTAATTTCAAAAGATGGAAGAGTGAAAATAGCTGACTTTGGCTTGGCTAAAGGAGCTGAGCTAGGAAGCACTCTTACCGTTGAATCCAGTGTCATTCTAGGAAGTGTCTCCTATCTTTCCCCCGAGCAGGTAGCCCGCGGAGTTTCAGATTCCCGAAGTGACGTCTACGCCCTAGGCATCGTTCTTTTTGAGATGCTAACAGGGAAAAAACCCTTTGACGGCGAGAGCCCCATTCAGATCGCTTACATGCATGTTAACCAAAATATTCCGGCACCATCGACGTTGAATCCAGAAATTCCGCCCGAGCTTGATGAAATCGTATTAAAAGCCACTGCGAATAATCCTGACAAAAGATTTATTGATGCCGGGGCAATGGAAGAACAAGTTCTAGCTCTTCTCTCACGCCTAGATCCAAAACTTCGGCAAATGAGTCTGGAGCTCGATATTCCGCTGCCTAAGGCTAATTCTGCAAAGAAGAAGCGCAGCAAATTAGAAATGTTAAAGAATGTTACTACTCAGCTAGATCTAAAGAGGGGCAATGTCATGCGCGAGAACTCAAAATCCAAAGAGAAAAATACCGCTTCCAAGGCTCGAAAGAAAAAGTCCTCGAAGCGGGTCCAGCGCAATCGCACAATTGCCTTCATCGTCGTACTCCTGGTAGTCGCAGCTAGTTGGTACAAAATTTCGGGACCAGGTACCAAAATTTCAATTCCTTCTCTCGCTGGAATGACGCAGTTGCAAGCAACAGAGGCTGTTGGAGCCCTGGGATTAAGCGCAGATGTTACCGAATCGGTCTTTAGCGAAGATGTGCCAAAGAACAAAGTAATTACTTCCGATCCTGCCGGAGGTGGGCGAGTTGCAATAAATGGAACTGTTCACCTAATAATTTCCAAGGGGAAAGAACGGATCAAAGTTCCAGTTCTTGCCGGTCTTACTCTAGACGAAGCAACTGCAGCTCTCGAAGAGGCAAGTCTTAAACTCGGTCGGGTTACTGAGAAATTTAACGCACGTCGAGATGAAGGCTTAGTTATTACCGGAGCACCAATAAGTGGATCCAACGTCCGTAAAGACAGCACAGTTGATCTGATTGTGAGCAAAGGCATAGAACAAATTTCCCTTACAAACTTTCAAGGCAGAACTAGTGATGAAGCAATGAATGAGCTGACCTTGGTTGGATTAGTTGTAAGCAGTACATATGAATACAGTGACACTGTTCCAATTGGAACTGTAATTACGCAGACCCCCAGTGATGTAGCTACCATAGGGATTGGGGATGAAGTTACTCTGGTCGTCTCAAAGGGGCCATCCAAAATTTTTGTTCCAAATGTGTATTCGCTTACAAAAATGGAAGCTGCAAAAATTCTGGAGGACCTTGGATTTAGCGTCGCCTTTCTTTATATTGGAAGCCAAAAAACAGTTACTGACGTTTCGCCGAAAGTTGGCAGTTCTGTGACCCCCGGATCAACTGTCACAATAACTTTGGGGTAGGTTTTCGCTCTATATGAGTTAGGGTTTGCCCATGACTAGACTCCCAAGAGTTGGTGCGCACACTCCGACTTCAGGTGGCATGGCAAAGCGCTCGATTGCCTATGCGCAGGAAATTGGCGCCCAGGTGATTCAAGTTTTTGCATCGAATCCCCGAGGATGGGCGATGCCAGAACCAAACTTTGAAACCGATAAATTATTTCGCGACAAAACCTTAGAGCTAGACATTGAGACTTATGTTCATGCTCCATTTCTGATTAACCTAGGTTCTCCAACGCCTGCTACTTATCAGAATTCGCTCGCTTCAACAGCATATTCATTAAGAAGAGGTCGGGAAATCGGCGCAAAGGGCGTAGTAATTCATACTGGATCAGCTGTGGATGTTAATCACTTGGAGAACGCTTGGAAGCAGATTGCAATCGGAATGGCACCAATATTGAGCAGGCTGACCGATGAAGATCCTTGGTTACTCCTTGAACCAACGGCAGGACAAGGGCAATCATTGGTCAAGAAGCTGAATGACTTAACTAAATACTTCGACGCAATGCAATGGCATCCAAAAGTTGGCGTCTGTTTGGATACCTGCCATGTATTTGCCGCAGGTCATGACATTGCAAAAAAGGGGGGAATGACTGAGACCCTGGACTTACTTGTGGAGCTTGTAGGCATCGAGAGAATTCAATTGATTCATGCCAATGATTCAAAAGATATATGTGGAGCGCTTAAGGATCGACACGAAAATTTGGGCAAGGGTGAAATAGGTCTGAGAGCTTTCGAAGAGCTTTTGGCTCATCCTGTCGTAAAACTCGCGCCACTAATTTTGGAAACTCCGGGAATGGAAACAGAGCATAAAAAGGAAGTAGCGTTACTAACAAAGATGATTGCTAAAATCAATTGAAAGAGAAGAAGCTTTTCATAAGCTTAATATTAACTTCCGTTGCTGCTATTTGGGCCGGTGCATTTATCTCAATGAAGGGAGCTCTGGAGCGGCTCGATGTAAATTCGTTCCTGTCTTTGCGCTTTACCATGGCGACTCTTTTTCTGATTTTATTGAGACCGTCAGTGCTGAAAAAATTCAATATCGCCTTCGTTAAAAAAGGCGCACTACTGGGATTTTTTCTTGGCAGTGGATATATCTTTCAATCTTTCGGTCTAACTCTCACCACCGTATCAAATACTGGATTTATCACTGGTCTCTATGTAGTCATGACGCCAATGATTGCAGCTTTCATTCTGAAAAAGAACATAACACGGATCGAATGGTCAGGTGTTGCTCTGGCCACCTTTGGCTTAGCACTTCTCTCCTTTCATGGCTTTAGCTTTGGGCTCGGTGAATTTCTTGTGATGATCAGTGCGCTTTTCTTCGCACTGCACATCGTTGGACTCGGTGAATGGTCAAAAGGTCTCGATACCTACGCGCTGACTGTTCTGCAACTTGGTGCCTGCGCCCTATTAACTTTTACTGCAAGCCTAAAAAGTGGATTTAAGTTTCCTCAAGATTCGGGTGTCTGGGCTTCAATTATTTACACGGCACTCTTCGCTACCGCGCTAGCCTTTATTGTTCAAACTTGGGCACAATCTTTTATCAAAGCTTCAAGCGTTGCAGTAATTCTTGCAATGGAAGTTGTTTTTGCCGCTATTTTTGGGATTTGGTTGCTCTCTGAACCGCTCAATTTACGTATTTTCCTAGGCGGCATACTGGTCATCGCCTCGATGTACCTGATCATCTTGCTTGATAATCGAGTAGAAAAACCTGTAGGTTCTATAAATGGCTGATTTTAGATCTGACACTGTCACCAAACCCTCGAAGGCAATGCTCGAGGCAATGTCATCTGCTGAAGTTGGCGACGATGTTTACGGTGATGACCCGACAGTAAATGCGCTCGAAGCAAGAGTTGCGAAAATGTTCGGCAAAGAGAGTGCGATATTTACCCCAACTGGATCTTTGGCCAATCAACTTGCAATCCGCACACTAGTAAAACCAGGTGAGGAGTTACTAGCTGAAGCAAATTCTCATATCGTTAGAGCCGAGCTTGGAGCGGCCGCAACGTTCAGTGGAATAACTACTCGTACCTGGAAATCCGAGAATGGCATCGTTAAATTTAACGAAGTTTTAGAAATGCTCTCGCCAAATGCTGGCCCCTACCTAGTCTCAACAAAGGCAATCGCAATTGAAAATACTCATAATTTTGGTGGAGGCGGCGTGCAGTCAATTTATGAGATTGAAAGACTCCGAGAAGAGAGCGCCCGAGTCGACGTCAAAATGCATCTAGATGGTGCCAGGATTTGGAATGCTCACATCGCAAGTGGAACTACTTTCTTAGATTATGGCAAGAACTTTGACACCATAAGCGTTTGTTTTTCGAAGGGGCTTGGCGCGCCAATTGGATCAGCGATGCTCTCGAATAACGAACTAGTTAGCGAAGCGAGAGTTTGGCGTAAACGGTATGGGGCGGGAATGCGTCAAGTTGGATATCTAGCAGCAGCGGCCAACTACGCATTGGACAATAATATTTCTCGACTTACCCAAGATCACCAACGAGCGATGGCCATAGCAAATGCCTGCTCAAGTGCCGCTCCTTCTACGATTGAGCCGGAAAATGTTAAGACAAACATCGTGGCACTTGATCTTTCAAAGCTTTCTATTTCAGCGCCAGAGTTGAATTTGCAATTGAAGGAGGTAGGAATTTTGACTGGGGCGCTAGGACCAAATTTCCTCCGAGTTGTTACTCATTTGGATATTACGGATTTGGATATGGAGAAAATTCTTAAAATATTGCCAGATTTGCTAAAGCGCGCGCTCGTGGCGTAATAACCATTCCTTTATTTGCAGACCATAGCCGTAATTTCCCAGCGCGCCACCAGTTTTCACTATTCGATGACAGGGAATAATCGGTGCAATTAGATTTCTTCCACAAGCACTTCCTGCTGCTCGTACTGCGCCTGGAGATCCAACGCGCTCCGCTAAATCAGCATACGACCAAGTTTTACCAGCTGGGACTTTGCGTAAGGCTTTCCAGATTTCCTGCGAAAATTCGGTTCCTGGTTGGCGAACTTTTATGCCACCAAATGCCGAGAGATCTCCAGCGAAATAGTCACTGATCAAATCACTAATGATCGGAATGCGCTCTATTTTTCTGACTTCCCGCTTTTGGTCTGGTTGTTCCATTCGTGAGAACAAATCTTCGAACCCACGGAATCCTGCGGCAAGCAGGATATGTTCATCACTTACAAGAGATAGTTCACCAACTGGGGTCTTCTGAGTTGCCCGATAAAGCATCCACTAACCCTAATGTGAATTTAGTGATCGCGTAACATCTCAGCAACTAAAAATGCCAGCTCCAGAGACTGGGTATGGTTCAAGCGTGGATCGCAGGCGCTCTCATAGCGAGTGGCCAAATCATCTTCTGATATTTGATCACCGCCGCCTACGCACTCTGTAACATCGTCGCCGGTTAGTTCAATATGAATCCCGCCAGGATGAGTTCCCATGGCCTTGTGAACTTCAAAGAATCCTCTAACTTCATCCATAACGTCATCAAATTTTCGAGTTTTGTAACCGCTCGGTGCTTCATAGGTATTGCCATGCATAGGATCGCAAACCCACAGGACCTTTGCGCCAGAATCTATTACAGTCTTGACTAGATTAGGCAACTTCTCCCTGATCATTGATGCACCCATACGGGTGATAAAAGTCAAGCGACCTGCTTCGTTATTGGGATTTAACTTCGCAATCATTGCCAGAATATCTTCCGATGTGCTCTTGGGCCCTAATTTAATACCAATCGGATTTTGAATCTTGGCAGCAAAGTCCATATGGGCGCCATCAAGCTGTCTAGTTCGTTCGCCAATCCAAACAAAATGCGCCGAAACATCGTAGGGAAGATCGGTTCGAGAATCGATTCGAGTTAATGCCTTTTCATATTCGAGGATCAAGGCTTCATGCGATGAATAAAAATCAACAGTCTTGAACGCCTCTGGATCAACACCTGCCGACGCCATAAAATCGAGAGAACGGCCGATCTCGTTAGCCATTTGCTCATAGCGTGCACCGAAACGTGGATCTTTTGCAAAACCCTTATTCCACTCATGGACGCGACGAATATCTGCAAATCCGCCTTGTGTGAATGCTCGAACCAAATTGAGAGTTGCGGCAGAAGTGTTATAGACCTGAACTAATCGTTGAGGATTTGGTGTCCGCGATTCAAGCGTAAATTCCAAATCATTCACAGCATCACCCCGATAAGCCGGAAGAGTTACGCCACCCCGCGTTTCGTTATCACTGCTTCGTGGCTTGGCAAATTGTCCTGCCATACGCCCAACTTTAATGACTGGAAGACTTGCAAAATATTGAAGTACTGCTGCCATTTGAAGAATAGTTTTTATGCGATTACGAATTGAATCTGCGGTTGCTGCCTCAAAAGTCTCCGCACAATCTCCGCCTTGCAACCAGAAAGCTTTTCCTTCTTGAGCAACGGCAATCCGCTCTTTCAGGCTGTCGCATTCACCTGCAAAAACGAGTGGTGGTGCTTTGCGCAGAGTCTCAACAGCGCTTTTGACCTGGGGACCGTCGAGCCCACCTGGCCACTGTGGTTGCTGTGCAGCTACAAGGCCAGGTGTAAATAGTGAATCGATATCCATCATGTCCTTAAGTTTAGTTGCGAAAGAGTTTCTATGGAGGGTGTTTATTGAGCCTTAATTACCCGAAGAAAACTTCTGCTTCCGCGTAAAGGTCTGGGGTTACCAGTTTGAGTTGTTCTGTTGCCGAAGCCAGTGGAACACGTTCAATCTTGGTTCCATGAAGTGCGACCATTTTACCGAAGTCACCCTCGTGAATTGCAGTAATTGCATGCAGTCCAAAACGAGTTGCTAGAACTCGATCAAAGGCTGTAGGCGAACCACCACGTTGAATGTGGCCAAGGACAGATGTCCGAGCTTCCTTGCCTGTCCTCTCTTCGATCTGACCAGCGAGCCACTCACCAATTCCCGAGAGTTTTACGTGACCAAAGGAGTCAAGAGTTTGATCTTTTACAATCATGTCACCATCTTGGGGAATTGCGCCTTCTGCAATGACAATAATAGGCGCATATGAAGACTCGAAGCGAGAATTCACCCACTCGCAAACTTTGTCTAGCGAGAACTTTATTTCCGGAATTAAAATACAGGAGGCGCCACCTGCGATGCCAGCATGCAGAGCAATCCAACCTGCGTGCCTACCCATTACTTCGACGATCAACGCTCTGTGATGAGATTCGGCCGTTGTGTGGAGTCGATCGATTGCTTCAACGGCAATATTTACTGAAGTATCAAAGCCAAATGTGTAATCCGTATTGTTGAGATCATTATCAATTGTCTTTGGAACTCCGACAACTTTAACTCCTAATGAATCGAGTTTTGTAGCAACTCCAAGTGTATCTTCGCCACCAATTGCTACAAGCGCGTCAATATTCATTGACGCCAGATATTCTTTAATTAGCTCCACGCCATTTTCAATCTTAAATGGATTTGTTCGAGATGAGCCAAGGATTGTTCCGCCACGAGGCAGAATTCCCCTAGTTGTTGCTAGATCTAAGGGCATCGTTAATCCTTCAAGCGGACCCTTCCAGCCATCGCGGAAGCCTACGAATTCATAGCCATACTCTTTGACACCTTTTCGGACCACAGCACGGATAACAGCATTGAGTCCGGGACAATCCCCGCCACCTGTAAGGACACCTATACGCATTTTTACTCCTGATTTACGATTGAATAAAGCTGACGAAACTATCTGATCTGGTCAACAATGACTAGGAAAGTCTACCCTCCAGCAAGAGGTGGTTAAATCATCCCCTGGACTCTGTCCAGGAATACTTTTAAGTTTGGAGCACGAAAATGAGCGAAAAGCCAGGGCTGGTTGCAGGAATTGATACCTCAACACAATCGGTAAAAGTTGTGATTCGCGACGCAGTGACTGGCCAATTAATTCGTGAAGGCAGAGCAGCACATCCCGATGGCAGTGAAGTAGATCCTGCCGATTGGTGGCTCGCAACGCAGGAGGCAATAGAAATGGCGGGTGGCCTTACAGATGTTGCTGCGATCGCGGTAGCTGGTCAACAACACGGCATGGTTGCACTGGACCAATCAGGAAATGTAATTCGCCCAGCTCTCCTATGGAATGACACTCGGTCAGCCGAGGAAGCCAAAGAGTTGAATATTGAAATGGGCGGTAATTCAGGAATGGCAAACGCAGTTGGCTCCGCACTGGTCGCCTCATTTACTGCTAGCAAAGTTCGATGGCTTGCAAAAAATGAAGTAGAGAATGCAAAACGTGTTGCAATGATTGCACTCCCCCATGATTGGATTTCGTGGAAAATTTCCGGAAGTGACAATATCGATGATCTATTTACCGACCGTGGTGATGCCAGTGGAACCGGATATTTTGATAGCGTAACAAATGAATATCGAAAAGATATATTCGAGAAAGCTATTGGATCGCGGCAGGAAATTAAATTTCCGCGAATTGTAAGTCCGAGGGAATTTGGTGCTTTGACTAAAACTGGAATTCCAATTGCTGCAGGAACTGGTGACAATGCCGCAGCAGCCATCGGTGTTGGCGCCGAACCAGGTGATGTAGTGGTTTCACTGGGAACCAGTGGAACAGCTTTCGCAGTTTCAAAAACACCTACGCATGATCCAAGTGGTGAAGTTGCAGGCTTTGCCGATGGAACTGGATATTTTCTACCACTAGTCTGTACGCTCAATGCGGCACGTATATTGGATGCCGCGGTTCAAATACTTGGCGTCAGCCATGACGAGCTAGGTGAACTTGCCCTGAGGGCAGAACCTGGGGCAAACGGTTTAACATTGCTTCCCTATTTTCAAGGAGAGCGAACTCCCAATCGACCAGATGCAACGGGAGTTTTCTCAGGAATGAATCTAAACAATTCAAACCGTGAAGATTTTGCGCGGGCCATGATTGAGGGAATGCTCTGTGGGATGGTCGATGCTGTTGCCTCCCTGGAAAAATTGGGCGTGGAAGTCAAACGCATACTTCTAGTTGGAGGCGCTGCCAAAAACTTGGCAGTAGGAAAAATTGCATCTGCGCTCTTTGGCAGAGAAGTTTTAATTCCGCCAACTGGAGAATATGTTGCTATAGGCGCAGCCAAGCTGGCGGCTTGGGCTCTTACCGGTACTCAGAGACCGCCTATTTGGAACTTGGGCACTGTGACTAGCATAAACCAGACTCCGACTCCAGAAGTTTTGCTCAAGTACCGCAAACTTCGCGACCAGACCCAGGGATGGTAGAGATGGGCCTTAAGCCAGAATTTATTGAGTATCTGAATACGAGAAGTTCGAGTGGGCTCCCAGAAGTTTGGCAAGCCCCTGTTGAGGTTCTGCGCAAGAATTTAGAGAACCGCGCGCTTCAATCTGGTGAACCAGAAAAAATTTATGAAGTTACTCACCGATATATACCGGGACCTAGCGCAGATCTTCCTATTCGTATATACCGCCCAGTAAAAGGTCCGGTTTTACCTGCTCTTGTTTTCTTTCATGGTGGCGGATGGGTATTAAATAATTTGGATAGTTACGAACAGGCGATGCGTTCCTTAGCTAACAAAGGTCAGTTCGTCATAGTCGCTGTTAATTATCAGAAAGCTCCCGAGCTGGCCTTTCCGACTCCATTAGACGACTGCTACGCGACACTTTTATGGGTGGCAGAAAATGCCGAAAAACTTGGAATTGATTTGGCCCAGATAGGCGTGGGTGGGGACAGCGCAGGAGGAAACTTAGCTGCTGGCGTTGCTCTTAAGGCCAGAGATACTTCCGACATTAATTTGGCATTTCAATTGTTGATCTACCCATGTACTGATAACCGAATGAAATATGACTCGGCCTACAACAATGCCGTTGGTTATGGTTTGAGCACTCAGTCAATGGAGTGGTTCTGGAAACAATATCTGGCAAAGAAGAGCGACCTGAAAAATCCATATGCAGTTCCTGCGCTGGCCAAGGATTTCAGAAATCTTGCACCAGCGATTATCACCACAGCTGAGTTCGATCCACTCCTAGATGATGGCTATAACTACGCCAACGAACTACGAAAATCTGGCGTGCAAACGGTATACCGAGAATTTGAAGGCGTTATTCACGGATATTTTACTCTCGCCGGAATTACACCAGAAGCAAACCACCTGCACGAGCAACTGGCTGACGATATCAACGCCTTACTAGGAAGATGATTTTGCTTTACCTGCCACTTAGTAGAAACTAACCTAATGTCTCGTCGCAACTGGTTCCTCTTTTTTTTCGTCGGCTTTATCTGGGGCATTCCCTATCTTCTGATCAAGGTAGCAGTTGATGAATTGTCACCACCAATAATTGTCTTCTCTCGAGTTGCGATAGGTTCGGCGATTTTAATTCCACTAGCGATAAAGCGTGGCTCTTTAAAGCCAGCGATAAGCGCTTGGCGCTATGTAGTTCCCTATGCACTTGGTGAAATGATAATCCCATGGATTTTAATTACTGCAGCTGAGCAAAAAATGACCTCTGGGCTGGCTGGATTGCTTGTTGCAACAGTTCCGATTTGGGCGACGATTTTGGCATCATTCCATGGCGATAAAACCGTTTGGCATCACAAAAGATTATTTGGAATTCTAGTTGGATTCATTGGGATAGTTCTGGTTGTTGGTATCGAAAGTTTCTCTGGTCGTCATTCTATTGTCGCAATCTCCATGATTTTAATTGCTGCTATTGGTTACGCATGGGCCGTTACGATGATCAACGCAAAGATTCCACATATTGAACCAATTTCCATAAATGCCGTTGCTATGTTTTTTACCGCCATTGTTTACCTGCCGCTTGTGGCTCTCACATTCCCAGAGCACCTACCATCCGGAAAAGTAATAACTTCTATACTAGCGCTCGGACTTTTTCCGACGGCCCTCGCTTTCATTCTTTTCTTCCAATTAATTAGAGAGATCGGTACGGCGCGAGGATCACTTGTTACCTATTTGAATACCGCTTTTGCCGTCGTCTTAGGGGTTGTAATACTCAAAGAGCCTTTTACTTTAGGTATCACCATTGGTCTACCGCTGGTTCTGATTGGCTCCTACTTTGCCGGGCGCAAGTCAATTACTTCCGTTCAATAAATCCAAGTTTTGTGAGCGCTTTCGCATCTCGCTGCCATTCCTTGCTAACTTTTACATGGAGTCCTAAATAGACTTTGGCAGCTAAAAAATTCTCCACAGAGCCGCGAGCCCGAATTCCAATATCTTTCAATCTGGATCCTTGCGGCCCTATGATGATTGATTTCTGGCTATCGCGCTCTACGTGCAACGTCGCATGAATATCATAAAATTCCTTGCCCTCGCGCTTTTCCATTTCATCTATAGTAACTACGACCGAGTGCGGTACTTCCTCGTATAAATTCTCGATTGCCGCTTCTCGAATTAATTCGGCGATTGTCATTTCAGATGCCTGATCCGAAGTTACATCCTCAGGATAGAGTGAAGGAGAAACTGGAAGTTTTTCCGCCAACAATTTCAGCAGTAAATCAGTCTGGTCTTCATTCTTCGCGGAGATCGGAACAATTTCCTCGACCTTAAGTCCTACCCGATCGACGAATTCGCTAACTTCTATTAATTTTGCAAGCATCGCTTCTTGCTTGACGCTATCTGTCTTGGTTACTGCTATCAAAATTCGACTTTGTTTCAGTACCTGGCGCGCTATGAATTCATCGCCTTGCCCAATCTCTTCATCGGCCGGCAAGCAGATAAGAACGGCATCAACCGAACTCAAGTTCTCTGAAACCATTGCATTAAGTCGAGAGCCGAGGAGAGTCTTTGGCTTATGTATGCCTGGAGTATCAACAACAATCATTTGAAAATCTGGCTTAGAAATAATCCCTCGAATTGGATTTCGTGTTGTATTCGGATGTTTGGAGGTAATGACAATTTTTCGCCCGACGAGTGCGTTTACTAGGGTTGATTTTCCTACATTTGGCCTGCCAATAATGGCGACAAAACCCGCCTTATGTTCAACACTCATGCGCTAATACTCTCATTGAATAGTTAGCGGCCTCACCAATTCCATCACTTCAGAGATTGACGAAACTAATTCAGCCACTCTTTCGGAGATTAGTCGATGACAGCCCTCGCTGGCCGGTGAATTTATTGGACCGGGTACTGCCATAACCGGTCTGAAAATCTCTGCGGCATCTCGCGCTGTTCGCAACGAGCCGCTTCGAAAAGCCGCTTCCACTACGACAGTTGCTTTCGACAACGATGCTATCAATCGGTTGCGAGTTAGAAATCTATGAGGAACAGCGTGCACATCTGGCATGACTTCAGAAATTAGTAATCCTGACTCTGAGATCTCTGTGAACAATTTCTCGTGGGAAGCCGGATAGTTTCGATTAAAACCACTAGCTAAAACTGCAACTGTTATCCCTTCGCCAACCAGACATCCCCTATGAGCGGCCCCATCTATTCCAATTGCGCCACCGCTAATCACAGCCCATTCAAAATCTGCGGCCCCAACACCGAAATCTCCTGCGATTCGTGAGCCATACTGCGTTGGATTCCGTGTCCCAACAATCGCAATTGATTCGACCATGCTAGCTAGATATTCGCGCTCTCCCTTTGCGAGGAGGGCGATAGGTGGCGCAGCCAAATCTTCCAAGGATTTGGGCCAGTCAATATCTTCCGGAGTGAGCAAAAATGCTCCTGCTAATTCAATCTCCTCAATAATTTGCGGACCTACTGTCGAAGCCATCCGATCGGCGATTCTGGCGCCGGAGTCTCTCTCAGAGTTGTACCCTCCCGCAATTATTCGATCTCGGACTTCTATCGCACCAAATTTCGCTATTTCCTCGCTCCAAAAAACTGACCCACCTTCTATTGCTGCAAATAACTGGGCTCTAGCTATCTCGATACTCATGCAAGTAATTCCATTCCCTCTCGCAAGCGCAGCGCCAGCTCCACATCCTCTTTCGTCGGGATCGCGTGGCCTCTTGAATCGGCGATACTCCATGAAATTCGTAAAACTTTGTGAAATCCACGGGCGCTAAGGCGTTCCTTATCTAGCTCTGTGTGCAAAAAATTCATTCCGGATTTTTCGGCGCGAAAGCGATTACGGAGTTGGCTTGGCGGAATTTGAGAGTTCACTCGCCATGAACATCCGGCAAACCTGTCATCTGCGATAGCACGAGCCGCGATTACTCGTTCTCTTACTGTTGCACTTGATTCGCCGAGCTCTTCACTCGCCATTTCAATTCGACTTGGTGAATCTATAAATACTCGAATATCGATTCGATCCAATAGCGGTCCAGAAAGTCTCTGTAGATATCTTCTAATTGCAACTTGGGTACAAGTGCAACTGCGTCCTCGACCGCTGAAGCGCCCACATGGGCAAGGGTTTGCAGCGAGTACCAACATAAATCTGGCGGGATAAGTTACCGAGCCAACCGCTCGGGAAATTGTTACCTCACCCGATTCGAGTGGCTGGCGAAGTGAATCTAAAACTCCGCGCCCGCATTCCGGAGCTTCATCGATAAAAAGAACTCCTTCATGAGCAAGAGAAGTTGCACCGGGGCGAATTGCATGAGCGCCTCCACCGATCATGGCCGGAGCCGTTGTCGTATGGTGGGGCGCTACAAAAGGAGGAAGTTTTGATAGGAGTTCACGTCCCATTAGAGTCCCAGCAATGGAGTGAATCGCAGTAACTTCCAAAATTGATTCCTCGCTCAATGGCGGCAAAATTGATGGAATTCGCTCGGCCAACATTGTTTTTCCTGTTCCCGGAGGTCCAATGAAAAGTAAATGATGCCCGCCGATCGCAGCTACTTCCAACGCCCTACGAGCGGCCACTTGGCCTGCTACATCGCATAAATCCAGTAAATAGTCTGAACTAGATGAGGAGAACAACTGAGGAGAATCTGGAATTTGGCCACTGCGCAGATAAGCAAGTGCGTTAGTTAAATGCCTTATCGCGATGACTTCGACTCCAGAAACACACTTCGCTTCCTGATAATTTTCATATGGCACTAGTGCTCGGATGAAACCGCTCTTCTTGGCAGCAAGTAGAGCGGGCAACACCCCATGGACTTCGCGAAGCTGACCATCCAATGAGAGCTCACCAAGGTAGATACATTCCCCGGGTTGGTCTTTTGGTACCTGTCCCTGCGCCATAAGTAAAGTAATTGCGATTGGTAAATCAAATGAAGATCCACTTTTAGGAAGCCATGCTGGAGAAAGTGAAACCGTCACCTTCTTATTCGGCCAGGCCTCTCCCGAATTAACAAGTGCCGCCCGAACTCGCTCTTTGGATTCGCTTAGCGCTGCATCTGGAAGTCCGAGAAGAATGTAGCTGGGCAATCCATCAGAAATATCAACTTCAACATCTATGAGATTTCCGGTCAGGCCGGTAAGGGAGACTGATGAAGTCTGAGCCAGCGCCATCAAAGAACTGCAATGCGGTAATCGATCTCAAATTTCTTCCCTCCGGAAATTAAAACCGCTGCCGCATCAATTCGATACTCGAATCCCCACCTGTGATTAACAGTAAGCCAGGCAAGTGCCAATCTTTGGAGTCGATAAGCTTTCTCACGCGTAATTGCCTCCAATGGGTGTCCAAAGGCAATGCTTGTACGAGTTTTAACTTCAATAAAGACCACCACCCCAAATTCGGAAATTGCAACTAGATCAATTTCTCCCTCTCGAATCCGCCAATTCCGGTCAAGAATTTGGTAATTTTTCTCCACTAAATACTTCGCGACAAAATCTTCGCCAAGAGCTCCTATTAATTGTTTTTTCCCCATAGAGCCAGGAGGTTAGGACAGGTCAGAAGAGAAGTTTCGCCAAGCGCGCTGCGATGTGCGTCTCAGCTACTTGTTAATAAGGGCGGCAATATTTGAGAAAGATTTTCGGTGAATATTGCATATGCCCAATTCTCCAAGGGCTCTGGTGTGATCTCGGGTTATATAGCCCTTATGTTTCGCAAAACCATAACCAGGATATTCCAGATCCAACCTAGCCATTTCGCGATCTCGATAAACTTTGGCCAAAATTGATGCAGCGCTAATTGAGACTGCCACCTGATCGCCTTTCCATACAGCCAAATTAGGTGTTGCTAAACCCTCGATTACATAGCCATCGGTTAACACATATTCGGGCACCTGTGAAAGTGAATTAATGGCGCGGCGCATTCCCTCAAGATTTGATTTATGAAGCCCAAATCCATCAATTTCTTCAACTGTTATTTCGATTATCGAATGACTCAAGGATTGCTCGATAATAACTTCGAATAATTCTTCGCGAAGTCCTGCCGAAAGCTCTTTAGAATCTCTTACTCTTGTTAAATCCTGGGCAAATGGATCTTTGAGAATTACTGCTGCAACAACAAGAGGTCCAGCACATGGACCGCGCCCTGCTTCATCAACTCCGGCAATCTTAGTAATTCCAGCTGCTATAAGCGTTGACTCAATATGTTTCAAAATTCTTCGCTTAGCTGGTTTTATTAACTGCAACCTTAGATAGATCGCTTCCAACGCTGAGGAACTTCACATGGCTAAAAGGCCAAACGACGAATGCAGCGCGACCTACAACAGAGGAAAGAGGAACCATCCCCTTATAGATATCATCAGTATGGAATCTAGAGTCAGCGCTTGCACCACGATGATCACCCATCACCCAAATAAATCCTTTGGGTACTGTAACTTTGAAGTCACTGGTGCTTGGCTTGTTTCCAGCAAAAATATATGGCTCGTTAACAGAAGTGCTATTGACGGTTAAGAAGCCTTTGGTATCACAGCACTCGACGGTGTCACCACCTATGCCAATAGTCCGCTTAATTAAATATTGTTTGGCTGGATCAGGTAATACACCTACCATCACAAGTCCAGACTTAATTGTTTGGATTAGTTTTGGATCAGTGCTTTCGGCTGGTGCTCCAAGCCACCCAGCAGGATCTCTAAATACAACCACTTCACCACGTTTTATTTCGCTGAAATAGCTAGCCAATTTATTGACAGCAATACGGTCACCAACTTGAAGAGTATTTTCCATCGACCCAGATGGGATAAAAAAGAAGTGCACAAAGAAAGTTTTTACGATTACCGAAACAACTAAAGCGGAAATAATGATAATCGGCAGTTCGCGAAGTAACGAACCTTTCCTTGGCACGCTCATTTATTAAGTCGCACTGAGGAGTTAATTAAGCTTCTGGAGTTGTTTCAACTGCAGTTTCTTGCACAGAAACAACTTCAACTGCTGGCGTTTCAACAACTTCAACTGCTGGCGCCTGTGCCTTCACTGGCGTGGAAATAACATCTTCAACAATATAAGCCCCGCCGATACCACGACGCTCTTTAATCTTTGCAGCCTTGCCACGAAGTTCGCGCAAGTAATAGAGCTTGGCACGGCGAACATCACCGCGACGAACCATTTCATATCTTTCAATAACTGGAGTGTGAACTGGGAAAGTTCTTTCTACTCCGACGCCGTAAGACAGTTTACGGATTGTAAAAGTTTCACGAACTCCTGCGCCCTGACGACGGATAACGAGTCCCTGGAAAACCTGGATACGACTCTTGCTTCCTTCGATAACGCGAACGTGGATCTTGATTTCATCTCCGGAACGAAAGGCCGGAACATCGGAGCGAAGTGATGCGGCATCAACCGCGTCTAACACGTTCATGGCATTTCCTTTTCTTTAGTGAATCACTTTTTTGAGTTTGAGCGAGC
Source organism: uncultured Actinomycetes bacterium (assembly GCA_937876245.1). Lineage (GTDB taxonomy): Bacteria > Actinomycetota > Actinomycetes > Nanopelagicales > Nanopelagicaceae > AAA044-D11. Next base: position 57,105 of record CALEGP010000034.1, read on the forward strand.
CGATTATTTGCCGGCAGGTGACGTATCTTGCCACAGGCACCCCTATCCGACCAAAACCGTAGCCCTGGGTAAAATTAGCGCCGATTGCGCCCTGAACGGTGCTGGCCCGGGGAATTAGCCGATTTCCAAGACCAATCGTGCGTGCAAATATGGACCCGCCGCAATTACCATCTCCTTGCCTGGCACTCCGCCATTTCGACCAGTTACTAGCGCCCCTGCCTCAGTCGCAACTAAACCGCCGGCCGCCAAGTCCCATTCATTTAACCCTTTTTCATAAAATGCATCCAGGCGCCCCATTGCAACCAAGCATAAGTCAGCTGCTCCAGCCCCAATGCGGCGAAGGTCTCTAATCTCTAGAAGCAGTTTTGAAACAATTCTTGCCTGCTCTTCCCGGTCTCCAACGTCATATGAGAAACCAGTTCCGATTAGCGCACGGTTAAGTTCCACCGGATCATTGCAATTAATTTTCTTCCCATTGCAAGTTGCACCTCCATCTCTCGTGGCGCTCCATATTGAGTTTATTGAGGGGGCATAGACGACACCTACTTGTACGCCATCAGAATCTTTCACTGCAATACTTACATTCCAGCCTGCGATCCCATAGAAATAATTAACTGTTCCATCAAGAGGATCTATGACCCAAGTAATACCTGATTGTGATGGAATATTTGAACCCTCTTCCCCAATAATCCCATCATCAGGCCTGGACTCAAGAATTTTAGAAACAATAAGTTTCTCACTAGCCTGATCCATCTGGGTAGCAAAATCTATTGCAGAGGATTTAGTCTCTAAATCAAAGAAATCGGGCCTGGCGCTAAGCAACTCTCCCGCCTCTTTTGCAATAGAAATAGCAAGATCTAGCAGCTCGGCTTTTAATTCAGTAATCATTAGGCAATTTAACCACTCGTTGCTACCCACTTTTTCTCGCACCATATGGCAGAGTTACGCCTGTGAGTGATGAATCGATGAATAAGCCGGCCATGCTTGAACTAGTCGGGCGTGCAGCAGATGGCTCCTCGATTGAATTAAGCGATGGCTCTGGAGCCAAATTTTCGTTACCGATAACCGAAGCCTTGAAAACTACATTAACCCAGCCTCGCCTGACATCGGTTGCTCCAATTGATGAGCGCCCAATATTTGGTGTCAAAGAAATTCAAGCCAGGTTGCGCGGCGGTGAAAGCATTGGATCAATCACGAGAACTACAGATTGGTCTGCCGAGAAGATCGATAAATTTGCTGGTCCCATTCTGCAAGAGCGTGCTTTTGTAATTCAAAGCGCGTTGAAATCCAATTTACGACGCGAAGCCTCCTCGCCAATCTTAGAAGAAGCGACGCTTGTTCAGCTTTCGAGCCATGGAGTCGACATGGAGAAAGTTGAATGGAATACACATAGAAATATCGATGGAACTTGGAATATATTGGTTCGATATCCAAATGTAGACGGAACAGCGGAAGCCAATTGGAACTTCGAATTCGGAAATCGAATTTTAACTGCGCTAGATGATTCGGCTAAATGGATTGCAGGTGAAGCTAGAGAATCAAGATCCAGAGCTATGACTCATGGATTTATAAACTCTGATGACTCTGCGCCCTTCGCGCCAATGACGCCGGCTCCCCCAGCTCCCAGACTTGTTGCGGTACGTGAAGAAATTACAATTAAAGAAACCCTCGAGATTGATGAAGGCGATGGTGAATATTTAATTGAGGAATTAGATATTCAAATTGTTGATGAGTCTGATTCCAAGTCTGATGGAGTTGTGACCCGTCCTAAGTTGCCTTCCTGGGACGACATAATGTTTGGTGGCGTAAAAGGCGCTGATGATGGCAGAAATCACGAGGATTAATTTTTATCTCTGATGTGTAAGTAACGGTACTTCGACCTCCACCTCTTCTAGACCGCCGTGATGGCCAACCATCTTGCTCTCTTCTTTTATTCGCTCTGGGTCAATAAGTATCATTTCAGATTTAGCTACGACTACTACATCGCCCATTCGCTCTTGGCTGTCGATGAGCGTTTCGGCTCCAAATAACTGATGAGCTATTGCTTCCTCCCGGGTATATATGCTCGCCTTTTCACCTAAGAACTCCCGCCAAATTGCAGCCGTGTCTCTCATGGCGCCTTCTCTTACGTAAATATGGCGGGCGCGGGGTTCGCCTCCAACCAGAGTTACATTTTCCATTAAACTATTTTCCTGGCCCAAGATAATTTTTTCCCCAACATTTACCATGCCGTGATCCGCTGTAACCCATAGCCGCGTTCCTTTTGGCAATCGATCTCGCAGGCCAGTTATGAGTTCCGCTACGAACGCAAGGGCGCTTAACCATTTTTCCGACCCAACGCCCTCTTCGTGTCCGGCATGATCTAAATTATTGATATACACGTAAGAGAAAGATGGCGAGGTTCCCATTGCCTCGACAGTGTTTTCAATAATTTCGGGAAGTTGATTTGCCCCTAAGTATTGTGCCCCGCGCAGAGCTGCCTGAGTGAAGCCAGACCCTTCATATCTTTTAGCGGCAATATGCGAAACCCTTATGCCTTGATCTGCTGCTCGCTGGAAAAGAGTCGGGACTTTCTGCCACACAAGCGGATCAACTCGTTCGTCCCACTTAAGAGAATTTAGTAATCGCCCTGGCTCACCACTGCGAGGAACTCTGACCGTGTATCCGAGCATGCCGTGAATACCAGGAAGTACGCCCGTTCCGAGTGAAGATAGGTTCGTTGCCGTAGTGGATGGAAAATGAGATTTTAAGTTTCCGAGCTCCCTGAGTTGCGAAAAAATTGGAAATTGTGCCCCGAATTGCTCTATTAGCTGGGCCCCCATTCCATCAATCAATAAGAGACATTCGCGAGAATCTGGATTTACCTCGATACCTAGTTCGTTCTTTGCTCCTGCAACACCAAGGGATGAAAATATCGAATTCGAGAGCGCCGCCAAATTCCGAGGATTCATGGCTCTATCTTGCCCTAACTCTTTTAGCCATAGTGCAATGCGCTGATGTAATGTGCGCTGGTGATCAAGTATTCTCATGAAGTAACAGCCGCGCAGAGTCAGAACCGACCAATCGTCGCGCTCGAGTCAACGATTATTTCACATGGCCTGCCTCGTCCGACAAATCTAATCGTGGCTAACGAAGTTGAGGAAATTGTTCGAGCATCTGGCGCGATTCCTGCCACAATCGCGATTATCGATGGCCAGATTCATGTTGGCCTTGAATCCGATCAACTCGAGCGAATCGCAAATGACGATAACTTCGTTAAGGCCTCTACGCGAGACCTTGCGATAATTTGCGCAACTGGCAAAAGCGCTGCAACAACCGTGGCCGCAACTTCTCATATTGCCCGACTTGCTAACATCGATGTTTTTGCTACTGGCGGCCTAGGTGGCGTCCACAGAGGAGCCGATTATGATGAATCGGCAGACCTAATCGAGCTGGCTAAGACTTCGATAATAATTGTCTGTGCCGGCGTTAAATCAATTTTGAATGTATCTGGAACTTTGGAGAGATTGGAGACATTCGCAATTCCTGTTCTTGGATACCAAACTAATAAATTTCCAGGCTTCTACTTAACTGACTCAGGATTTGAGATAGAGCATCGAGTCGATAACGTGCAAGAAATCGCCAAAATCTGGCATCTACGTCACGATTTAACAACCGATGACACTGCAATAATTGTGGCCAATCCGGTTTCTAATCAGATGGAATTATCTCTCCATAACAAAATATTGAATGAAGGTATGGCTGCCGCTACTAAAGCACGCATCACCGGAAAAAGCGTTACCCCTTTCTTGCTCGAACATTTCCATGCGACCAGTGGTGGCGAATCCCTGCGAGTGAATATAGAAATCATAAAAGCGAATGCCAAATTGGCCGCGGAAATAGCCTGCGCGCTTTAATCAAATGTCGGCCGCTATAAAAATACTCTGCATTGGTGACATCATGCTTGATGTAACAGTTCTATTAAAGAAACCCATAGTTGAAGGGCTGGAGACTCGAGCTGAGATTTCCACCCAAGGTGGCGGGGCCGCAGCAAATGTTGCCTCGTGGCTTTCTTGCGCTGGAGTAGCTTCATATTTAGTTACTCGAATTGGTGAGGATTCTGCAGGAAAGACCCTGATGACGGAATTGGACGCATATGGCGTCGAGCATTCGAAGAGCGTTGTTCCTGGTGCGAATACCGGTGTTGTTGTCGTAATTGTTGGCGTCGATGGTGAGCGCACAATGTTTCCAGATTCCGGTGCAAATGGTGGTCTCACGCTTTCCGACGTTCCGGATCTTTCAGATTTTACTGCGGCATATATCTCTGCCTACTCGCTTATCAATCCCCAGTCTCGTTCTGGAGTTCTCCAAATAATAAGTTCGATAAGCGCTGCAGGGTTACCAATTATTCTCGATCCGGCAACCGTAGGTGTAATTATGGAAGTCGGAGCAGCAAACGCCAATGATTGGTTGCAATCTGTAGATACTCTAATTTTAAACGAAGAGGAATCACAGTTCTTAACTGGCAAGGAAAATCCAATTGAGGCAACCTCGCAACTTCTCAAGAGCGTTAATACTGTGGTTATCAAGCGAGGAGCCAAGGGAGCCTTGGGTCAAACTCGCGGCGAAAAATTGGTTCAGGTTGGCGCCCAGAGAACTGCTGTGATTAATACAACTGGTGCTGGCGACGCCTTCGCTGCTGGATTTATAAAGATTTGGGCAGCCAATGGCCCTTTACTAGAGGCTTTAGAATCTGGAGCCGACCTGGCAGCACAATGTGTTGCATTAATCGGTGCCAGACCGCTTGTCGCTACCGACTAATCACTCACTTCATTGGCAAGATACGCCTCATGGCAAAAACACCCAAAGCCGTTCTCCCGAAACCAGGTGAGAACCCAGGTCGAATAATTGATATTGATGTCTCAACAGAGATGTCCGAATCTTTTCTCGAATATGCATATTCAGTAATTTATTCACGTGCGCTACCCGATGCACGGGATGGACTAAAGCCAGTACAACGGCGCATCCTCCATCAAATGTCTGAGATGGGACTACGTCCAGATAAAGGTCACGTTAAATGCGCCCGCGCAGTTGGTGAAGTAATGGGTAAGTTGCACCCACATGGCGACAGCGCTATTTATGACGCCATGGTGCGTATGGCACAAAGTTTTTCGATGCGTCTTCCACTAATTGATGGTCATGGAAACTTTGGTTCGCTAGATTCCGGCCCAGCTGCAATGCGATACACCGAGTCTCGTCTTGCTCCAGCAGCGATGGCCATGGTTAATGAATCCGATGAAGACACTGTTGATTTTGGCGCAAACTATGACGGCCAACTATTGGAGCCACAGGTTCTTCCTGCTGCATTTCCAAATCTTCTAGTTAATGGCGCAACTGGGATTGCCGTCGGTATGGCCACGAACATGCCGCCCCATAATTTAGGTGAAGTAATTGCCGCAACTAAGCATTTAATAGAAAATCCAAAGGCGACGCTCAAAGCGCTAATGAAATTCATACCTGCTCCTGATTTCCCAACGGGCGGCGAGATTGTTGGCAAAGAGGGAATAGTAGAGGCTTACGAATCTGGGCGAGGTTCATTTAAAGTACGTGCAACTGTTGCGATCGAAAAGGTAACAGCTAGGAAACAAGGACTCGTAATTACTGAGCTCCCTTACAATATTGGCCCTGAAAAAATTGTCGAGAAAATTGCAGACCTTGTTAAAGCAAAGAAGATTCAAGGGATTTCTGACATCATCGACTTGTCCGACGGACAGCAAGGAACAAAAGTTGTCGTTGAACTCAAAAACGGATTTGTTCCCGAGGAAGTACTGGCAAACCTTTTTAAACTGACTCCGATGGAGGATCAATTCTCTGTTAATGCTGTTGCCCTAGTTGGCGGAAAACCGCTAACTCTAGGATTAAAGCAATTGCTTCAGGTATTTATTGATCACCGTATCGAAGTGATCAGACGTCGTTCCGAATTCCGCAAAGCAAAAGCTGAGAACCGGCTCAACTTGGTAGATGGCTTACTGAAAGCCATTATTGATATAGATAAAGTTATTAAACTAATTCGCGCCGCCCAAGATGCGCCGGAGGCCAAGGCGGCACTCATCAAGGCCTATAAATTATCTGACGAGCAGGCAACCTACATCCTGGATATGCCACTTCGTCGGCTTACAAAGCTAAGCAAACTTGAGCTTGAAACCGAACAGAAGGAATTAAGTGTAATCGTAAAAAAACTCAAAGCACTTCTTGCATCTGATGAAGCAATTAAGGCCCAGGTTTCCCTTGAGCTCGATCAGGCAAGTAAGAATTTTGCAACCCCGCGGCGAACCCGTATTGCTTAATTTTTACTTTTCTACCTAACCCCCACGACTTCTCATATTCCAAAGTTTCACTCCTTGGGCTGGGCTCAAATAATGGCAAACTTATTTGATCCTCTGACCCCTCGCGGTACCACTTTTCAAAATCGAGTTTGGGTCTCTTCGATGTGTCAGTACTCGGCAGTTGATGGGTTAATCGGGAAGTGGCACCTGACTTACTTAACTTCATTTGCAACAGGAGCTCCTGGTTTAATTATGGTTTAAGCTTCGGGAGTTGTTCCTAAGGCAAGAATTTCGATTGGTTGCCCTTCCCCCGAGATCAAGGCAAAAGTAGATGCCTTCAGAGAAATAATTGACTTTTGTGATGACCAAAATGTAAAAATGGGAATTCAGCTTGCTCATGCTGGTCAAAACGAGGAAGAACTCTTTAATTTCCTAAAGTTTTCGTTATTTCCTATTATGAATTATTAATACGGGGCAATACGACTCGACTGCAATTTTGGAACTTACTGAGCCAAGAACCAGATCGAAAAGGGCGCCATGTCCTCGTGATCCCACGACCAACAACTCTGAACCCTTGCTCGCTTCAATCAGTACGGATATTGGATCGCCAAACTCGACTTTTCTCGATAAATCGCTAGGCTCACCATCTTTGAAAACAGTTGCAACCGCATGCTCCAAACTAGTTGCAGCGATAACTTCTGGATCTATGCCAGCCATATATGTTTGCCCGCCTAACCCTCCAGCAAATGTTGACTCAAGGAGATGCTCCTGTTCCCAGGCAATAACTACCTCAATGAACATGTTGTACCTCTCGGCATGCTCAGCGGCCCAATTAAGTGCGGCGATTGATCCTGGAGAGTCATCAACAGCAACGACCATACGAGCTTTATCTAGCTTTGCCTTCGTAACCATAGCTTTACCTTTCCTCGGCGACTGGGATCTAACAATAAATCTATGGAACTTTGCTCAGACACAAAGGCCCTCGGGCCTATAGCGCGAGAGCCTTTGTTATGTCGTAACTCCAATAAACAGGGACTAACACCAAGTTCTCTCAAAGTCGACGAAATACTTAGAGACAACCTCTAACTTAGTTTCCCAAGTTAAGCCCGTTACGTGTTGCCCGACTCGAATCTCTGTTCCCCAGTTCCCATTTCGTCTCATGTTTGCCAGTTATCGCTAAGTGGCTGGAACTGTTTACTGGTCCGAATCTCAATTATTTAGATCGATGACCTAGATAATTAAGATAAGTAATTTCTACTCTTCACGCCACTCTCCTGTCAAGGATTTAAAGTCGATAGTCAAATTAGTTAGTGCTGGCACTCAAAAATGCACTTAACAGGCGCGAGCCGCATCAAGACTCATTGCCGCCTTCGCCTGCTTTGATCGCCGGTGCGCATTTTTTGATCCTTGATTCTCATGTTTTAACTTGTTTTGCTGAGGAAAAATGGAATGTAACTAGTTATTTTTCCCACCCTAAATAGGAAGAACCCGCCCCTTAGAAAAAGAGCGGGTCCTTCTGTCTCTAGTTGTAGTTAAGCAGCCATGCTCATTTCCTGATCAATTACGAAATTTGAGTGAGCTGTTGCCAAAATCTGTAGCTGCTTAGAGGGAGAATCCCGATCCGATTTCGACTCGATTTGATTCCTATAACCAAAAAGGCCAAAATATGAGCGCTAGGAAAGCAAACTTGGTTGAGGCGCAGGGCTCGATCTATGTCGTAACAGATATGGCTGTGACTATACTTTTTGCTATTCGTACGAATCAACTGAGAGTAGATTAGTTTCATGACAATGGAGTCAACGCTAGTAACCGCTCGAGCCCAATTACGCCGAGCAGTCGAATTACTTGAGCTATCTGAAAATGATTGGCAAACTCTTTCAACCCCACGAAGGATTCTTGAAGTAGCCGTACCACTTCGTCGTGATAATGGGAACGTTGAAATGTATAAGGGATTTCGCGTCCAATACTCAACAACTCGTGGCCCATCCAAAGGCGGTGTTCGCTTTCACCCGCAAATAGATATGGATGAAACTGTGGCCCTAGCAATGCTCATGACCTGGAAATGTGCCCTAACAAATCTGCCTTATGGCGGAGCTAAGGGTGGCATTGCCGTAGATCACCACACACTCTCACTCTCTGAAAATGAGAGACTCACGCGTCGCTACACATCTGAAATTCTTCCAATCATTGGACCCGAGCGAGATATCCCGGCCCCTGACGTCGGTACCGATGAGCGGAACATGGCATGGATGATGGATACCTACTCAGTTAATGCGGGATTTTCAGTCCCTGGAGTTGTCACTGGCAAGCCCATTGTTCTTGGCGGCTCACTCGGCCGTACATCAGCGACTGGGGATGGTGTCGCAATCTCCGCGATTGAAGCGCTTCGTGTGCGCGCAATCGATCCGAAAGGTGCAACAGTCGCCATTCAAGGATTTGGAAAAGTGGGTTATTGGGCTGCAATGGCCCTTGAGAACTTAGGGCTCAAGGTTGTGGCAGTCAGTGACGTAAATGGCGGAGTAACTGGATTTAGTTCTGTTGCACAACTTTGGGAGTATTACCAGAGTAATGGGAACATAGGTATGCCGGGAACGGATAAGTTGACTCAAGACGAGTTGCTTCATTTAGATGTTGACGTGTTGATTCCAGCAGCCCTTGCGGATTCAATTACCGAGAAATCAGCTAGCGGAATCCAAGCTCGTATCGTTGTGGAAGGTGCAAATGCGCCTACAACTCCTGGCGGCGACAAAATACTTGAAGAGAAAAATATCCTCGTTGTTCCCGATATTTTGGCTAACTCGGGTGGTGTAATAGTTTCTTACTTCGAGTGGGTTCAAGATAAGCAGAATTATTTCTGGACCGCTGATGAGGTAAAGCAGAACCTCAATGACATTATGATGCGCACCTTCAAAGAAGTTGAGCATATGGCAACTGAGAAAAAGGTTACTTGGCGCGAAGCCGCTCACATGATCGGTGTTTCCCGGGTAGCTGAAGCTCATAAATTGCGCGGTCTCTATCCATAATAATTCGACTACTTTGGATAATGTGCGAAATTTATCCGCGCTTTGCGCCTAGCTTTATTAACGCTTGATTTTATGAATAAAATCAGAAAATAGTTCTAGGACTAAGTTCTTATGCTTGTCAGATTCCTTGCTCACTTTGGAATATTCCAAATTGGCATCAACAAAATAAGAACCAATTAACTCTTCCATATTGTAGAAACCAAATTCTCGCTTGACCAGTTCGGTCAATGCGAACTTGGCTCCAGCACCGAATGCCTCTCTTGAAATTGACTCATGCTTTAAGCGAACAGTCTGGAAGGGAAATCCGAAAAGAACTTCGTGAACCCCAATAATTCCACCAGCCCTAATCATCTTAACCTCGCTTGGGCTGATATTAAGATTTGTTGCGATGCGTAAAGCAGTACCTGAGATTTCAGGCTTCGCCTTAAAATGCTCTTCAATTATTTCAACATCTGCTTGTGGGGCAATTTTCTGCAAAGTTTTGGCCGCAATAATCATGAAGTTAATTCCCAATGTAATATTTGGTGACCACAGTACTCGTGTAGTTTCACCATAGCCTTCCAGCTGCCTAATACGGCTGGGAGGATAGTTGGAAATCGCCGATACGATCGTTATCCCTTTGCTGGCGGCAAAGTCACCGTAATAATCCAAACCGCTCTCGGAGCTAAAATCCACAATTGCATCAACGGGCTCACTCTCGTATAGCTCCTCGAATGCCACATCGTCAATTGAGTGAATTTCTCCGGCCTCCTCGGATTCAATTCCGAGAAATTCCGGCACCGATCTGTGCTCTAGCTTGTGACTCTTGCGGATTACCCAAACCAAGTTTATTGATGGGTCATTCAATAAAACCGTGGCTACCGCTTTACCTGTTTTGCCAAATCCAATAAGGCCGACTCTCAAGCTATCTTTTTTCTGCATAAAGCTCTCCCATGTTCATGCTCAAATCTTACTAAGCATATGCTCCATTAAGTTAAATCAAGCGCAATATCTACTTCTCCTAAGCGTCAATTCGATCGCGTGCGATATCTGCAGTCGAGATAAATTCTTTTCGAGGTGCAACTTCATTCCCCATGAGCAGTTCAAACATTGCCTCAGCCGCGGCGGTGTCATTCATTGTGACTCTTCGCAAAGTTCTATGTTCTGGATCCATTGTTGTTTCACGAAGCTGATCTGCATCCATTTCACCTAAGCCCTTGTAGCGTTGAATTGGTTCTTTCCAACGCTTGCCCGCCTTTGACAGGGCTCCTGTAATTTTTCGCATCTCTTCATCTGAGTAGGAATAGTGAACTTCTCCCCGCTTGCCCCCGATTACTTCTAACCGGTGAAGAGGTGGCATTGCGGCATAAACCCGACCGGCCTCAATCAATGGCCTCATATATCTTGATAATAAAGTAAGCAGCAAGCAACGAATATGAGCACCATCAACGTCAGCATCCGACATCAAAATAATGCGACCATACCTAGCGTCATCTAAAGTGAACGAGCGTCCAGAACCAGCGCCAATAACTTGAATAATCGAAGCACATTCGTTGTTTTCAAGCATCTGTGACAGCGAAGCTTTTTGAACATTCAATATTTTTCCACGAATTGGGAGAATCGCCTGAAATTCAGAGTTTCTGGCGGCTTTGGCTGTACCCAATGCAGAGTCGCCCTCAACTATGTAAAGCTCAGTCCGGTCGGTGTCATCGGAACGACAATCAGAAAGTTTTGTTGGAAGCGAAGAACTTTCCAGAGCATTTTTACGCCGCTGAATGTCCTTATGCGCTCTTGCCGAAATTCTAGTTCTCGATGCCGCCGCTACTTTTTCGAGGGCAGCCCGTCCAGTAGCCTTATCGATGCGCTTAGTTGTGGCGAAGAATTTCTTCATCTCCTCGGTAACTACTGCCGTAACAATCTTTGTGGCGGCCGCTGTTCCAAGAACTTCCTTGGTCTGACCTTCGAACTGTGGTTCAGACATCCGAACAGTTACGACCGATGTTAACCCTTCTAGGACGTCATCCTTGATCACATCTAATTCATTGTTACGCAAAGTTTTCGTAGCTCGCAGGGCATCATTAAACGCCTTGGTGATTGCTCGCTCAAAACCCAGAACGTGAGTACCGCCCTTTGGTGTGGAGATAATATTTACAAAACTAGATAAAGTATTTTCATAACCGTTGCCCCACTGCAGCGCGATATCAACGCCCATTTCGCGGTTAACTTCGGTCGGCACCATGTGCCCTTTCTCATCTAGCACCGGAACCGTCTCGGTATATTCACCCCCACCGGATAGTCGAATTACTTCACCGACAGGATCATCGGGTCGAAGGAAGGAACAAAATTCTGAGATGCCGCCTTTATGAAAGAAAGTCTCTTTGGTTTTAGTTTTCGTCCGATTGTCATTTACGACGAGACTTAATCCTGGTACTAAGTAGGAAGTTTGGCGGGCACGAGCGTAAATATCCTCGATTGCGAGTTCGGCCTCTTTTAAGAAAATCTGCCGATCTGACCACCACTTGATCCTAGTTCCAGTTATTTTTGCACTTACTTTTCCTATTACGCGAAGTCCAGAACTTTCAGTAAACGCGGCCTTAGGGCCATCGCCATCAAAAATGCCGGCATTGCCTCGCTGAAATGACATCCAGTAAATTTTCCCATTTCGATCCACTTCGACATCAAGTCTGGAAGCCAGAGCATTTACTACTGATGCACCGACGCCGTGTAATCCACCTGATGCTGCATATGATCCACCACCAAATTTTCCACCGGCATGCAACTTCGTCATAACAACTTCTACGCCAGTAAGTCCAGTTTTTGGTTCTTTATCCACTGGAATTCCACGGCCATCATCGTGGACTTCAACTGAGCCGTCTGATTCCAAATTAATTTCGATATTTTTACAATGGCCTGCTAGCGCCTCATCTACGGAGTTATCGATGATCTCCCAGAGGCAATGCATGAGTCCGCGCGAATCAGTTGTACCGATATACATTCCTGGACGCTTGCGAACCGCATCTAATCCCTCGAGAACTGCAAGGTCTTTGGCGTTGTAACCGTTATTGGTAGTTGAGGTGAGATCGTCGGTAGCCACGGAGAGGAAGGCTATCTTGCGATGGCCCAAATATCTGATTCATTCTGCCTTCTTTGCCATAAAATATTTATTTCGGCCATCTCAGCGAAAATTCATCAAGTTTTATGGGATTTATGACACGCCCGAGCGTAGAAATATAGTTTTTAAGGAGCGGGGAATAAAGGTTTAGTGGTTTGATGTTCCCCTACGCAGGAACCACAAATACCTAGCAATCAAGAAGGAGCGAGATGACCGAGCAATTGATACTCGAAACAAGACCGCTCAATGCCATCGATCGTTGCGATCGTTGCGGAGCTCAGGCCTATGTTCGTGCTGTCCTTCTCAATGGTGGTGAACTTCTATTCTGTGGCCATCATGCAAAGGAATATTCTGAAAAATTAAAACCTGTAGTTAAAGAGATTCATGATGAAACTGCGAAATTAACAGCAGTCTCCTCGAACTCAAACTAATTTCAAACTGACTAGTTAATTACCTAAACCTTCGGCAGCTTCAAAGTTGCCTTTGTGAGATCCATCGCAAAATGGTTTTTCCTTGGAATGGCCACATCTACACAGTGAAAAATCTGATTTGACCTCAATGACATTTCCTGTTGAATCAACAATATCCACGGTTCCATTTATACGTATGGAACCGTTCTCTTTAATTCGAATCTGAACTTTGTCGCTCATTAGCCTTCACGTTCCTAATCTAGATAGTCGCGAAGAACTTGAGACCGCGATGGGTGGCGAAGCTTTGACATCGTCTTAGATTCAATTTGGCGGATCCGTTCACGAGTAACGCTGTAAACCTTGCCAATTTCATCCAACGTTTTGGGTTGGCCATCGGTCAAGCCAAAGCGCATTTTAACGACACCAGCTTCGCGTTCGGAGAGAGTCCCTAGAACTGAATGCAGTTGTTCCTGAAGCAGGGTAAATGAGACCGCATCCGCTGGAACTATCGCTTCAGAATCTTCAATCAAGTCACCGAATTCAGAATCTCCTTCTTCGCCAAGTGGCGTATGGAGAGAAATTGGTTCGCGGCCATATTTTTGAACTTCAACAACTTTTTCCGGAGTCATATCGAGCTCTTTTGCCAACTCTTCTGGAGTAGGTTCGCGTCCCAAATCTTGAAGCATCTGCCGTTGAACTCGAGCAAGTTTGTTAATCACTTCAACCATGTGAACTGGAATTCTAATTGTACGAGCTTGGTCGGCCATCGCGCGAGTAATCGCTTGGCGAATCCACCAAGTTGCGTAAGTAGAAAACTTATAACCCTTTGTGTAGTCGAATTTTTCTACGGCACGAATTAAACCGAGGTTTCCCTCTTGGATTAGATCTAGAAATAACATTCCGCGGCCGGTATAGCGCTTTGCTAGCGACACCACGAGGCGCAGGTTTGCCTCAAGCAAGTGGTTCTTTGCTCTCTTGCCATCAAGGATTAATTGCTCAAGTTCCCGCTTATATTTGCGATCTAGCTTCTTCTCATTTTTAATAAGTTCATCGGCGAAGAGTCCTGCTTCTACTCGCAGCGATAAATCTACTTCCATCTCTGCATTAAGAAGTGGAACGCGACCAATCAACTTTAGATAATCTTTCACTGGATCGGCCGTGGCGCCTGCTGTTAGTACTGTTTGAACAGGTGCGTCGTCTTCTTCAGAGTCCTTGATTATAAATGCATTCTCTTCATTCTGAGATTCTTCCGCTACATTTACTACGCGGATTTCACTTTCTTTTTCCTCTTCAATTATCTCTTTAACTTCTTCAACAAGAGTATCTAGGTCTTCGAGTTCTACATCCTCGAGTTCAACATCCTCACCATCAATTTTAGTGACAATCTTCTTGCCTGGCTTCACGACACCAGGAGCTTTAACTCCAAGCGCGGCCAACCGTTTTGCTTCAAGCGCGGCCTTAGTTGGAAATAATTTTCTTCCCGAAGATTTTGGCGATGATTTCTTCTCAGTTTTTTTAGCCTCTGCTAACTTCATTTCCGCTAATTCTATTTTAGTTGGAAAGAGGCGTGGTCCTGCAGATTTTTTCGCAATCTTCTTTGCGGATTTCTTTGCTGTAGCCTTCTTCGTAATCTTCTTTACCGCAGTTTTCTTCGCGACAGTTTTTTTGGTTGCCACTTTCTTCGCCACCTTCTTACTATCAGCGCTATTTTTTTGCGCACGAACTCCAGCCACAATTTATCCTTTGCTTTGCCTGACCTCTGTTCGGGCCAGTGAAACTTGCTTGGCTATATTATAAATTGTCCATAGGCATTTATGCACATCGCAAAACGCGATTATCGAGCGGAATTGCCCAAATTCCCGATCGCAAGCGCATCTTTGAGCACATTGCCCACAGTTTCCACCTCGATTAGGAAGCCATCATGACCAAATGGCGAGGAAATAGTGATTAACGGAAGGGCGGTTGGGGTCAATTCAGCGATTTCCTCTTGGAGTCTTGGCCAGAAAAGACGGTCCGAATCAATAGATATGACAATTATTGGGATTCTTATCGTTGCTAGAGCCTGCTCCACTCCTCCTCGATCTCGCCCAACATCGTGCGAATTCATGGCATCGGTAAGCGCAACATAGGTATTAGCATCAAAACGCTTGGCCAGTTTGGCGGCTTGATGGTCCAAATAAGATTCGACGGCATAGCGACCAGTTTCATCACCTTGGAGCTCGCGACCAAAGCGAACGTCCATCTCGGTCTCGGTGCGATAAGTTAGATGTGCAATACGGCGCGCAATTCCCATGCCTTCGGTCGGGCCTTGCTCGCGATCGTAATAATCGCCGCTGTTGTAATTTGGATCTGCCTTGATTGCTCGGATTTGGATTGATGCCGCGCCAATCTGATCACCTGTTGCAACTGCTGATGAACCAATTGTACAAATCGCATTGACTCGAGTCGGATGCTCTATCGCCCATTCGAGAGCGCGCATTCCGCCAAGAGAGGGGCCAACTGCTAAAACGTAATGAGAGATGTTAAGTGCATCTGTAAGTTTTAATTCGGCGGCGACCATGTCGCGAATTGTGATCGTGGGAAATCTTGACCCCCAGCGCTTTCCATCTGGTGCCAACGACGAGGGACCCGTACTCCCCTGACAGCCACCAATTACATTCGGGCAGATTACAAAATATTTATCTGTATCTAAGGGCAGTCCCGGCCCAACCATCGAAGGCCACCAACCTGGGACATCAGACCAACCAGTTAGCGCATGATTAACTAAAATCGCATTATCGCCAGCAGCGCTTAATTTGCCCCAAGTTTGGTAAGCAATAGTTGTATCTTGAAGTTTCTCTCCCGACTCAAGCTCAAGGTCTCCAATTTTCAGAAATTGCCTATCTCCAGGCGCATGGGTTTCTAGCCACGCACCTGTGATGTGACAATTACAATTCTCGGATTCAAAGCTCACTTGAGAATCTTCGCTACTAACTTATTCTGCTTATTTCGCTGCTGCGAAGCCGTCGGTGATATCACCTTTGATATCCTCGATATTTTCGATGCCGACTGATAGGCGAATCAAGCCAGGGGTAACGCCAGCAGCCAACTGCTCTTCTGGCGATAATTGTGAATGCGTAGTTGATGCTGGGTGAATTACCAGCGACCGGACATCGCCGATATTTGCAACATGTGAATGGAGTTTAAGTCCCTCGACAAATTTCTTGCCAGCTTCGATTCCACCTTTAATCTCAAATGAGAGAACAGAGCCAGATCCCTTTGGCGCATATTTCTCAGCCAGTTTGTGCCAAGGAGATGAGGCAAGGGATGCATAGTTGACCTTCTCAACTTGAGGCTGATCTTCAAGCCACTTGGCCAACGTTTGTGCATTAGAGACATGGCGTTCGATTCGAAGTGAGAGAGTTTCAAGACCCTGGGCTAGCAACCAAGCATTAAATGGACTGACAGCAGCTCCGGTGTCGCGCAGTAAGGTCAAGCGGATTTTGAAAATGTAAGAAAGATTTGCACCGAATGCTGAGCCAACGCCAAGTGCATCTGCATAAACCAAACCATGATAGCTGGGATCTGGTTGGTTGAAGCCAGGGAATCGATCTTTATGTTGGGCGTAATCAAATTTGCCCGCATCAACAATCGCCCCTACTACTGAGTTACCGTGGCCAGAGAGGAATTTGGTAGCAGAGTGCACAACTACGTCAGCCCCATGCTCTAGTGGCCGGATTAAGTATGGTGTTGCCACAGTGTTGTCTACGATTAAGGGCACGCCATTTTTATGAGCAATATCTGCGATCGTTTCGATATCCAATACATCATTTTTTGGATTAGAAATTGTCTCGCCAAAAAACGCTTTTGTATTTGGCTTTACCGCTGCTTGCCAAGATGCTGGGTCATCTGGATTTTCCACGAAAGTAACTTCGATGCCAAATTTTGGAAGTGTGTAATGGAAGAGATTGTAAGTTCCACCATAAAGACTTGGTGACGAGACTATGTGATCTCCAGCTTCGGCAACATTCAAAACCGCATATGTTGTTGCAGCCGAACCGGATGCAACCAAGAGTGCAGCCACGCCACCCTCAAGTGAGGCAATGCGCTGTTCAACTGCATCTTGGGTTGGATTCATAATGCGGGTGTAAATATTTCCAAGTTCAGCTAGACCGAATAGATCTGCTGCATGCTTAGTATCGCGGAATTGGTAGGCCGTCGTCTGATACAACGGCAGAGCGCGAGCCCCGGTCGTAGGATCTGGAACTTGCCCTGCATGGACTTGACGTGTTTCAAATGATGCTTTGTCTAGTGAAAACGACATTACTGCCCTCCTATAAATTAAGGGGATAGCGTTATTGAATCGATACCCACGCTTGCCGATTGCAATTTGCAATAGACCTGGTCTTCACCCGGAGCACCCCACCGTGGTGGAGGGTTGCCGTCCAGTAAGCCGGGGCTGATACCTGGAACTCGTGACCTTCGCTAAATTCTAGATAATGTTGCGCCAGATGTCTAGTTGCTAATCCTTTGCAACTCTTTTATGAAGTTGGATAGAACCATTGAATATTCCATAAACTTTATCCCGGGATTTAACTCCCCATCCACCAACAGATCAGCCCGGTTCTCGAGCATAATTGAGTGGACTCTTGGGTCGCTTTGATAATAATCAAGTGGCACATAAGTTCCCGCATAAGGTTGATTAAAAACCGTTGGACCAAATTGGGAGAAATATTCGCTAGCTAAATTAGCAAGTGCCGGTGGGGTATGGAACTCATCGGTCCCAATACAGACCGGTGGCCTGTCTTGACCGTGATTGACCGCATTTGGGTGCTGGTTTTCCCGATAGGAATGAAAATCCAAAATCGTGATCCCTCCCAATTCCTGCAACTTGGTCTGAACTAAATCGGTAAGGGCCTGCGCGTAAGGTGCAAAATACCTAGCAATCAGCTGCCTGCCATCAAAACCTGGGCTGCGAAGTGGGATTCCGGTCGAAGTCTTTAAATAGACCGCGCCCATCCCAACCTTATTCATGACCTCCCTATCATCTGGAAATCGTTCAGGATCTATAACAAGCCTGGAAAACTTATTTATGAAGAGCGTTGGTTTCACACCAAGTTCGGCAGTTGCGTGAAGCGCCATCTCTTGGGTTAGTGAATCTGTCATCTCGTCGAGTTCGGATTCGAGTTCTAAATCACCTAGCAATATCTCGTTGCGAATTTCGGCCGGTATATACCGTGATGAGTGCGGAATGTGAATGATCAACCGGGAGTTGAAATCCCCTGGGACTATTTCGAAATTACTAGCCACTAAAGGCGACCAGCCTCGTGTACCCGCTTCAAGAATTCCTTAGTCTCCAACTTCTCCGGTGATTCCAGAATTTGTGCCGGAGTGCCCCACTCCAAAATTTTTCCATGGTGCAAGAAACACACTTCATCAGCAACCTGCTTAGCAAAGCCCATTTCGTGAGTGGCCAAGACCATCGTCATGCCCTCCATTTTTAAATCTCTAACCGTGGATAGAACTTCATTAACAAGGACTGGATCCAGTGCTGAGGTAATTTCGTCCAACAATAACAATCGAGGTGCAACAGCAATCGACCTGATAATTGCAACTCGTTGTTGTTGTCCGCCACTGAGACGATCTGGGTAATCTTCTGCCTTCTCGCGCAGACCGAAGCGATCCAATAATTTGTAGGCGCTATCGCGCGCCACTTCTTTTGAGATTCCTTGGACTTTAATCGGTGCCAAAGTTATATTATCGATTACCTTCATATGCGGAAATAGATTGAAGGATTGAAAAACGATGCCCAGTTTTCGCCGAACTTTGTCTACGTCGGCATCAACGGCTGTTATATCTTCACCATCCAACTTAATCGAGCCATCATCGACCTGATCCAGGAGATTTATACAGCGAAGCAGCGTCGATTTTCCGGAACCCGAAGAACCGATGAAAACTGTGGCGGTGTGTACCGGAACGCTGAAGGAAATATCTTCAAGTACTACCTCGGAACCATATGACTTTCGTAATTTATCAACCTTTAAAACTGGTTCGCTCATGCCACACCTGTTGCATTCTGGCGTTCGATAGAGCGACGAAGCGTGCGATCGGTAAACCTGGTAAGCGGAATAGTGACGAGTAAGAAGATTATTGCCGCCATGACATATGGGGTGTAATTGAAACTGCGACTACTGGCAATTTGCGCGGCTCTAACCGCATCTGTGACGCCAAGAATCGACACTAGACCCGTGTCCTTAATTAAGGCCACCAAGTCATTTAATAGCGGCGGTGTCACGCGCCGAAAAGCTTGTGGAAGGACTACGTGGCGAAGGCTCTGAAAATGGCTCAGACCTAGCGATCTTGCCGCTGCTCTCTGGCTTGGATGGATAGTCAAAATTCCACTTCGAATAACTTCAGCGACGTATGCCGTATAGGTGATCACAACAGCGATAGTTCCCAGAATCAAAACGTTATTTGTAAGACCCTGAATCCGTAGCGCCGGGATTCCAAATCCAACCAATAAAATAACAAGCAACATCGGAATTCCGCGGAAAACATCCACATAAATGGTCGCCAGAATTCTAAATGGCGCCAAAGCTGGAGACCGGGACGTTCTAATTAATGCGATGCTCAAACCAAAAGTTGCGACACATGTAGATGCGATAAGGGTCAACATAACGTTTGTACCAAATCCAAGGATAATTTTTGGTAAAACTTCGACGCCATAAGCCCAAGCAAAAAAAGTGTCAGATAAAGATTTCCAGCCAGGCGAGGTCACAACGAATAAAGCCAGTCCGCCAATCACAAAAATACTTGAAGAAACAGCTACCCATGCATTTCTTGTGTTACGTGCTTTCCGGGCAATTCTGCGGTCTTTTTCTAATTGACTTGGAGTCCACTCGCCACCAAAGTCATAGGGCGCATCACCTGAATTGGATTCAGATGAACGCCCCATGTCATTACTCATATTAGGTTGGAGACTACTTCAAGAATGGCGCTCCTGCGGCAGATGTAAGCCATTTATTAGTAATCGTTTCTAACTCACCACTGTCGCGAACAGCTTCTAGAGCCTTTGTTATGCACTTAGTAATTGGGCTGTCCTTAGCAAGTAGAAGTCCGGCGCCTTCATCAGCTGAACTTGAATTCTCAAGCTGGCCAACAATAATTCCGTTATCAACTTCCACGGCAGATAGATAGAAAGCAGTTGGAAGATCAACTACGAAGCCATCGATTTGGCCGTTCTTAAGTGCCGCAACTCCAGCGGCGTTATCATTGAAAACTTGAGGCTTAAGGCCAAGAACATTTTCAACTGCATCTAGTGAAGTCGTGCCAACTGCGGCGCCAATCTTTGGATTCGCTGCCTTGATATCAGCCACTGAAGTTGCATCAGCAATCTTGCTTCCCTTAAAGGAAACGATTGATTGATTTGACTTATAGTAAGAAGTTGAGAAATCAACAACCTTCGCACGGTCAGTGGTGATTGAATACTGCTGAATGTTGAAATCGAAAGTCTTTGGTCCTGGTGCAATTGCGCCATCGAATGTCGTACGGATCCACTTGACATCTGTTTTGTCGTAGCCAAGTTCACTTGCAACTGCGTATGCAACCGCTGCTTCGAAACCTTCGCCTGACTCTGGATCGTCATTTAAAACCCATGGTGAATATGCAGGTTCGCCAGTGGCAATCGTAAGAATATCGGGAGTAACTGTTGAAAGCGCTCCTGTTTCGCAATCAGATGATGCGCTTACAGATTTACTATCACTTGAAGAACCACAGCTTGTAAGTAACAGCACTGCAATCGCCAGCGGTGCAAATAATTTTAGCTTTTTCATTTTTTTGCCCTTCACTAATTAGATCGTCAGACCTTTAATTGTCCGCACTTGCCAGTTGCAATCTGCTACTGACCTGGTCTTCATCCGGAGCACCCCACCGCGGAGGAGGGTTGCCGTCCAGTAAGCCGGGGCTCTGACCTGGAACTCGTGACCGAAACGAATTCTAAATAAGGTGGCATACCAATGTCTAGTCGCTGAAATCTTGGGAGTAACTCAATTATGTTCGCGCCAACCTGAAGTAATTGGCAGTCTTCTGTCCTTACCAAATGCGCGCTTAGAAATCTTGGTTCCGGGCGGATATTGGCGACGCTTATATTCAGCAGCATCCACCATTCGAATAATTTTGGTTGCCAACTCTAAATCGAAGCCAGCCGCTAGGACTCCGGATAGTCCCAAGTCCTGGTCGATATAGATCCGCAAAATCTGATCCAAAATAAGGTAATCCGGCAAGGAATCCGTGTCTTTCTGCCCAGGACGCAATTCTGCGCTTGGTTCCTTCTCGATTGAACGAATCGGGATCGGCGGTCTTCGGTCGTGTTTTATCGCCTGACTATTTCGCCATTTTGAAAGGGCCCAGACATCGGATTTGAAGAGGTCTTTTATTGGCGCAAATCCCCCAACTGCGTCACCGTATAGAGTCGAATATCCCACAGCCAGTTCAGATTTATTGCCAGTTGCTAAAACTAGGTGACCTTCCTGATTTGAAAGTCCCATCAATGTAGTCCCGCGAATTCGAGCTTGAACATTTTCTTCGGCCAATCCAGTTAATCCGAGTTGAGATAAGAAGACTGAGACCATTGGTTCAATCTCAATAACTCGAAAATTTAGGCCGATGTTCTTTGCCAGTTCAACAGCATCAAAGAGTGAGTGATCCGAAGAATATCGACTCGGAAGGCCCACGCCATAAACTCGATCTGGACCAAGAGCATCTGCTGCAATGGCCGCAACAATGGCCGAATCAATGCCCCCAGAAAGTCCAAGAATTACGCTCTTAAAATTATTTTTCTCGGCATAATCACGGAGCCCAATCACAAGCGCTTGCCAGGTCTGGGCCAAATCAGTCATGGGATGGGCGATGCCATGAGTTATTTTTTTATAGGTTTCTAGCGGGGCTTGCGAGATAACGATATCTGGAGCACTCGTGCCCAGCGCAAGGTCTAAATCAATAACCATTAGGCCATCAAAAAATTGTGGAGCTCTCGCGATAATCTCGCCATTAGCTGCCGCGACAATGCTGTCACCATCGAAAACTAAGTCGTCTTGTGCGCCAGTCATGTTTACATATGCCAATGGCGCCCCAATATCCTTGGCTCGCTTTCGAACCAAGAGTTGTCGAAGATCCTCTTTAGCTAATTCGTATGGACTGCCATTTGGAACCAAAACAAGGCCCGGAGTTCTTGCCGTGAGTTCTGCGACTGGTCCATTATCAAGCCAAATATCTTCACAGATTGCAATCCCGATATCCACGCCGTGAAAGCGAACAACAAGAGATCGATCCCCGGAAACAAAATTTCTAAATTCATCAAATACGCCGTAGTTAGGTAGATGATGCTTTACATACGTTGCAACAACCTCACCTCGGTAAACTAAGGCAACTGAATTAAGTGGCTTCTGATCGGCAGTTGCATCTAGAAAACCAATGACGGCAAGAATTTCGCCAAAGCCCTGATTATCTAAGCTACTAGCCACTTCTAAAACCGCGGCTTTACTGGCCTCTCTAAAAGTTTGGCGAAGCGCTAAATCTTCGACTGGATATCCGGTAATAACCATCTCCGGGAAGAGCAGAACATGGGCTCCGGCCGCGCTCGCCTTGCTCGCATATTCAGATATCAACTCACTATTGCCAGCAAGGTCACCAACTGTTGGATTAATTTGCGCCATGGCGATTCGTAATTGGCCAATAGCTTGATTTCGCATGTGACTAGCCTACCTGCATAGTAATTGGCTACACTTTCCAACAGTTCTTCCAAGTGCCAGAGACCGAAAGCCGGCTTTGAGTCTGATGAACTGAACCTAGGAGCGCGACCCATGACTCTAGATACTCCAAGAAATCGAATCTCTATCTCCGATTTGGCTGGCTTTAAAAAGCGCGGTGAAAAATGGGCGATGTTGACCTCCTATGAACAGATGACCGCAGAGATTTTTGACCAAGCCCAGATCCCGGTTCTGCTTGTCGGTGATTCTGCCGGCAATAATTTCCTCGGGGAAGAAAACACAATTCCGGTTACCGTTGATGAATTAATCCCTCTGGCAAGGGCTGTAGTTCGCGCCACTTCCCGAGCAATGGTTGTTGCTGATTTGCCATTTGGTTCATATGAAACTGGACCCGATGCGGCGCTGGAAACCGGTATTCGTTTTTTTAAGGAGGCGAAAGCCCACGCTGTTAAATTAGAAGGCGGCGAAAAAGTTGTGCCACAAATTAAGAGGTTAATCGCTGCCGGCATCCCAGTTATGGGCCACCTTGGCCTAACCCCCCAATCGGTTCACGCTCTTGGTGGATTTAAAGTTCAAGGACGTGGTGATGATGGAGCTCGCATCATGAATGATGCCAAGGTGCTGCAGGCCGCAGGAATTTTTGCACTTGTTTTGGAATTAGTACCTGAAGAATTAGCTACACAAATTTCTAACGAGCTGAGCATCCCGGTAATTGGGATTGGCGCTGGGGCTGGTTGCGACGCGCAGGTGCTTGTCTGGACCGACTTAATGGGGATTACTAAGAATCCGCCAAAACTAGCCAAGGCATACCGACAGCTGCGCAATGAGATGTTGGCCGCGGCACAGGAATTTGCTGCTGAAGTTTCTGCTGGGCAATTCCCGGGGCCAGAACACACTTTCCACTAAATTTCTAATTAAATTGACCCCCGTGCTCAAAAAAATAGCAGTTGATATCTCTCCTCTGCGAAAATATCCAGACTTTAGACGGCTCTGGACCTCAGGCTTAATTAGCTATTTCGGTTCAATGATTACGTATGTGGCACTGCCCTTTCAGATTAAAGAGTTGACCAACTCATTTGTTGCCGTTGGGTTGATGGGAGCAGTTGAACTGGCTCCACTGATTATTTTTGGCTTGTATGGCGGGGTCCTGGCTGATCGCGTGGACCGGCGAAAGATGATTCTAATTACCGAACTTGCACTCTTGGTCATGACTTTCTCGCTCTTCCTAAATAGCCAACTGGAAAAACCTAGTCTTATTTGGATCTACATAGTTGCTGGAACTTTTGCTGCCCTGGATGGCTTGCAACGACCCAGTGCCGATGCAATTTTGCCGCGTTTGGTTGGCCACGACGACTTACCATCGGCCAGTGCACTGATGTCGCTACGTTGGCAGACTGGAGTTATTACTGGGCCCGCACTTGCTGGAATTTTGCTGGCCTCCTCGGGTACAGGAGTTGCCTACCTAGTGGACGTTGCAACTTTCGCCATTTCTATAATTTTTATTTTGCGAGTTAAATCGGTAAAGCCCACCGAAAAAAAGATAAGCCCAACTATTAGCTCAATGGTGGAGGGCATTAGATATGCAACCTCTCGAAAAGACCTGCTGGGTACCTACTTGGTGGACTTGGCGGCAATGTTCTTTGCAATGCCAAATGCCCTATTCCCATTTTGGGCTGACCAACTGAATGCAACATGGGCGCTTGGATTGTTCTATGCGGCAGGAACAATCGGTTCAGTCATCGTAACCCTGACAAGTGGTTGGATAAGAAATTACCACCACCATGGACGCGCCGTTTTTATCGCGGCACTTGGCTGGGGTGTAGCGATTACTTTGGCTGGGGTCTCCAATTCACTCTTTTTTGTTCTCCTTTTTCTAGCACTTGCAGGAGCATCAGACATGGTTAGCGCACTTTTCCGAGGCGCAATCTGGAACCAATCAATACCGGATGAACTTCGTGGCAGGTTGGCTGGAATCGAGTTGCTTTCTTATTCAGTTGGCCCTCTCGGAGGGCAAATG
Organism: uncultured Actinomycetes bacterium; assembly: GCA_937876245.1. Lineage (GTDB taxonomy): Bacteria > Actinomycetota > Actinomycetes > Nanopelagicales > Nanopelagicaceae > AAA044-D11. The sequence continues at coordinate 81,697 of CALEGP010000034.1, forward strand.
CGTGCCGGAACTTTCGCTGCAGTTACCAATCTGCGCACTTCAGTAATAAGTGGCGGACTTCTTTGTATTGGATTCGTATCAATTGCGGCTGCTTCAATACCAAAATTCCGAAAATATGATTCAAGAACCAACGAATTTGCAGTTAGCCAACGAAAAATTCGTTCCAAAGAAGCAAATTTGCCAAAAAAATCCAATTTAGATCAGTAATTTTCCTAATTTTTCCAAAAAAAAATTATAAATGCAGAAAAATTAATAAAAATATCGTTGCGACACGCAGGCAAGAAAATACGCAAAATAGTGGAATGTTTCTACATTTAATGACACGCTTATCCATGAACAGGTTCGGTGACGGATCGAACTATTCTGATTAGGAGATGTATATGGCTGCAGCTAAGAAATCTGCTCCAAAGCGTCGCAAGAAGGCAGCTGCTAAAGCAGTAGCCCCAAAGCGTCGTAAGAAGGCAGCTGCTAAACCAGCAGCACCAAAGCGTCGCAAGAAGGCAGTTGCTAAGAAGGCTGCTCCAAAGCGTCGTAAGAAGGCAGCTGCTAAAGCAGTAGCCCCAAAGCGTCGTAAGAAGGCAGCAGCTAAAAAAGCTGCTCCAAAGCGTCGTAAGAAGGCAGCTGCTAAAGCAGTAGCCCCAAAGCGTCGTAAGAAGGCAGCAGCTAAAAAAGCTGCTCCAAAGAAGCGCAAGAAGGCAGCAGCTAAAAAAGCTGCTCCAAAGAAGCGCAAGAAGGCAGCAGCGAAAGCTGCTCCAAAGAAGCGCAAGAAGGCAGCAGCTAAAAAAGCTGCTCCAAAGA
>CALEGP010000035.1 GCA_937876245.1 uncultured Actinomycetes bacterium
TGTACAACTTAACCAACCTCCAAGAACTAGAAGCCGAAGCCATTCACATCATTCGTGAAGTTGCCGCGGAATTTGAGAATCCTGTAATGCTATATTCTGTTGGGAAAGACTCCTCTGTAATGGTTCGTTTAGCAGAAAAAGCTTTCGCTCCCGGAAAAGTTCCCTTTCCTTTAATGCATATCGATTCCAAATGGAAATTCAAAGAAATGATTGAGTTTCGTGACCACTATGCCAAAGAAAACAATTGGGATTTAATTGTAGAACACAATAAAGAAGGTTTTGAAAAAGGGATAGGTCCATTTTCACATGGCTCAAAGGTACATACCGATGTGATGAAAACTCAAGCCTTATTGGCCGCTCTCGACAAACATAAATTTGATGCCGCATTTGGTGGTGCTCGTCGCGATGAAGAAAAATCACGCGCTAAAGAAAGAATTTTCTCTTTTAGAAATGAGTTTCACCAATGGGATCCAAAAAATCAAAGACCAGAATTGTGGAACATTTATAATACGAAAGTGAAGAAAGGCGAATCCATTCGTGTTTTCCCTATCAGCAACTGGACTGAGCTGGATATCTGGAATTATATTCGTCTAGAAAAAATCCCCATTGTGCCATTATATTATGCCAAAAAGCGTCCTGTAATTGATATGGGAGGAAATCTTATCCTAGTGGATGATGACCGTATGCCCAAAGAATTAGCAGACACAGCAGAAATGAAAATGGTGAGATTCAGAACATTAGGATGTTATCCTTTAACAGGAGGTGTTGAATCTGAAGCCACTACAATTGAAGACATCGTTGAAGAAATGATGACTGTAACAGTTTCAGAACGAACCACCCGTGTTATCGACTTCGACCAAGATGGAAGTATGGAACAGAAGAAGCGGGAGGGATATTTTTAGGATGCTTTTAGCCTTTAGCCATTAGCTTTTTGCCAATCGCTAACAGCCAACAGCCAATTGCCAACAGCCAACTACTAATGCGAAACTTTAGAGAATTTACAATTTGGAAAGATTCTATGCTCATCGTAAAAATGATTTATAGTGATATCTTTAGTTTTCCAAAAGAAGAAGTTTTTGGTTTGAAATCACAGATTCAAAGGTCTGCAGTATCAATTCCTTCTAATATTGCAGAGGGATCTTCTAGAAATTCTGACAAAGAATTTTCAAGATTCCTTGAAATAGCTTTAGGTTCAGCATTTGAATTAGAAACTCAACTGATTATTAGCCATGATTTAAATTATATAGGCTATGAGAATTATTCTAAAGTTTTAAGTGTTCTTACTAAGAATCAAAAACAAATAAACACTTTCATTACAAAACTAAAAAGCTAATCGCCAAAAACCAACAGCTAACTGCTAATAGCAAACAGCCAACCGCCCAAAACCAACAGCTAACCAAATGACAAATAATATAGATATACAACAATTCCTAGATCAAGATCAAAAGAAGGATTTACTAAGAATCTTAACTGCTGGTTCAGTTGATGATGGAAAATCTACCCTTATCGGCAGACTACTTTTCGATAGTAAAAAATTATATGACGATCAGCTAGCCACTCTTGCACGTGATAGTAAACGAGTAGGTCATGCCGGGGAGGAAATAGATTATGCCCTATTACTCGATGGCTTAAAAGCTGAGCGAGAGCAGGGTATAACCATTGATGTGGCTTATCGTTATTTTTCTACCAATAAAAGAAAATTTATTATTGCAGATACTCCTGGCCATGAGCAATATACCCGGAATATGGTTACAGGTGCTTCAACAGCAAACTTGGCCATCATTCTGATTGATGCTCGCAAAGGAGTTATCACGCAGACTAAAAGACATAGTTTTTTGATTTCATTGCTTGGAATAAAGCATGTGGTTGTGGCAGTGAATAAGATGGATTTGATGGATTATTCGCAAGAAGTTTTTGATCAAATCTGCAAAGATTACGAAGATTTTTCTTCACCACTAGATATCACCGATGTTCATTATTTTCCAATTTCCGCACTAAAAGGCGAAAACGTTGTTGAAAAGAGTGATATCATGACTTGGTATAATGGAAGAAGTGTATTGCAATTCCTCGAATCTGTTCATATTAGCAGCGACCGTAACTTTGATGATATGCGCTTTCCAGTGCAATATGTTAATCGCCCCAATATCAATTTCCGTGGATTTGCCGCTACAGTAGCTTCTGGAATTGTAAGAAAAGGACAAGAAGTAATTTCGCTTCCCTCTGGTCAAAAATCAAGGATTAAAGAAATCATTACCTATAACGGCGAACTGGAAGAAGCATTTCCTCCACAATCAGTTACCATAACCCTCGAAGATGAGATTGATGCTAGCCGTGGCGATATGTTGGTTTATCCAGATAACCTCCCCATTATTGGTCAACATATAGAAACGATGTTGGTGTGGATGGACGAAGTTCCGATGGATAAAGAGATGCAGTTTTTCATCAAGCATGCCAATAATATGACTCGCGCTTTTGTGCATACCATCGATTATCGAGTAGATGTCAATACGATGGAACGCTCTGAAATAAATCAGTTGCAGTTAAACGACATCGCCAAAGTACAAATTACAACGGCCAAACCACTCTTTTTCGATTCCTATAAACGCAACCATATTACGGGTTCATTTATTCTGATTGATCCAATCACCAATAACACTTCCGCAGTGGGGATGATTATTGGAAAATCTAAGAATGCAAGTTCTATTTCGATTATAACAAAAGGTAAATTATACCAAGTAAACAACGCAGAAGAAGCGGAGGCAAAATATAAGGAAAATAAGATAAAAGGCCGTACCATTATTCGATTGGACGCAGACCATTTAGCCAAAGAATTTGGAGAAATTCCAAGTGAAAAAACTATCGCCAAGCTTGTGGAGATGCTGTTGGGCGAAGGGGTTGATGTGGTTGTTTAACCTAAAAAAGTTATTAGGTTAGTAAGTTAATAGGTTATGACTATCGAGAGGTTTGAAGATTTAGATATTTGGAAAGAGGCTCGTGAGTTAACTAAAATTATCTTTGAGATTACTTCACAAGAACCATTTTCTAAAGATTTTAGGTTTCGAGATCAAATAAGAAGTGCTAGTGGTTCTGTAATGGATAATATTGCAGAGGGCTTTGGTAGAGGAGGAAATAAAGAATTTATTAACTTCTTGTCTATTTCAAAAGGTTCTGTTGATGAGGTTAGATCCCAATCCTATAGAGCATTTGATTTTAATTATATTACACAGGAAATTCTTGATGATCTAATTATTAGAACAATTAAACAAACTAAGAAAACTACAAATTTCATTACATACTTGAAAAAGTCCGAACGAAAAGGCCCAAAATTCGAAGGATAACCAAACAACCTAAACAATCTACTAACTTACTAACCTACTAACCTAACAACCTACTAACCTAACAACCTAACAACCTAATAACCTATCAACCTAATAACCAAAATAACCAATCTAACATTGTCAAAAATCCTAATAACCGGTGGAGCCGGCTTCATCGGCAGCAACCTAATCGATCACTTCCTTTCAAAAGGACATCAAGTGGTTTGTTTAGA
>CALEGP010000036.1 GCA_937876245.1 uncultured Actinomycetes bacterium
ACTGGAGCTAACGGAAAGGGGATTTAATTTACCCACAGATTCTTCTGAAGAGCCGAATGATTTTAATCAAAAGCAGCTTCTAACTTAGCCCTGTCTTCTTCCGCCAAAAGAAGCGAACTTGAGTTCTGCAACAACAAATTGCGCTCTTCTGTGCCAAGCCTAGGAGCAATGTACTGGATTAGATATTCAGCAATTTTCCCATCATCCTCTGCCCCTGGATCGCGAAGGGTGGCCATGTACCCCGGTGTTCTAAATAATTCGATTGCCATTGCGAGACTAGCATCATCAGAATCCCGTCCCAAAGTCCTCCAGGCTTGGCTCCTAGTCAATGGGTTTTCATCTAACCGAGCCATCCATAGAAGAAGTTCGGCGTCCATCGCTTTGCCTTGAATGTGAGAATTCAAAAAATAGGCGTCCATCACCTCCTTTCTCATGGCCCCCTCTTTATAAAACCACTCCAATTGACCGACATCAGAGATTGGCAGATAACTTCCGGGAGGAAGCTCCCCCTGCTCTGAGCTAAAAACATCAAACTCCGAGGTCAAGATTCCCTCCAACGCACCGCGGTCACGCGCACCGATACGAGTCCAAGCTCCGAGAAAACCTCCCGAGGAATCAAGCCTCTGAAATAAAGATTGAAGCAGACTAGTGGCATCTTCAACGCCCTGGCTAGATGCTATCCACTCAGCTAAATCGCAAATTTCTGGAAAGCTCAGGCTATCAATCGTATCAAGGATTACGGCCCACTCAGAAGCCGGCTTCCCATCAAACAATAGTCGAATAGCTATCACACGAACTCTCTCGGAAGGGTCTGACAAAAACTTGTCGACAACTTCTACTTGATCTGCCTCCATGTTAGCCCGCAGTACATCCTCAAGCGCATACAGGAACAATAAGGCCCGCCATTCATACTCCGTGCCTGATGCACCATCAATTACGTGTGGGCGAAAATCAAGGAGCATGCCTAGTTCACCTAAGTCCAGAAGACGGCGGTTTTTCCAAGCACGGGCAGCCACATTTGCAACGGATTCTGAACTTTCGCTGGCGATTAACAACTCAAGAATAAATGCCCCCTCTGACGCAATATTCTCACCTGGGATTTCCGGCCAAGTTCCAAGGATTGAAGCCAATAAATGAGCCATAGGATTTGCAAGCTCTGGATTGGATTCCATTTCCTTTGGGATTACTCCCAAAAAGAAGTCAGGAAATCCTCTTGCCTCTAGAGCCATCGAAATCGCAACTGCTCGAGTTTGGATATCTGGAAGCAGTGACTTTATCTCTTGCCATAAAGATGAAAGATCTACTTCGAAGGGTGATGCCGAGGAAGATGCTTCCCTAGTTACTTTGGTTTGCGATTGGTCTTCCGAAAGCGAAAGACCCTCATTTCTCTTAGAGACCGAGTGGATTTCTGATTTGGAATTTTCATTGCCAAGGGAAAACCAAAAAATGGTAAAAGCGAGACAACCGAGCAATAACAGGGAAGCAATTTTCATGGTTATTGTCCCTACTGTGGTGGTTGGGTTAGGCAGCCTTTCGTGACATAGCTTTGGTATTCGCCTGGCAGTTCAAGCTCCGAATCCTTAACGCACTGATCGTCCTCACATTTAAAGAATACAGCTAAGGCTTTTGCAGTGGTCGATGCAACGACATAAGAACCATTCTTGGATACCACATTATGGTATGGAGGAACCCAAGTAAGCATTAAAGGGCACACAGGGTCTTCCCAGGTGATCTGAAAGGGTGGGATTCCCCAAGAGACAATGCCATTATCGCAGGCAACAAACCCTCCGTCTAACCATTCTCCACCTTTGTCCTCTGTGCCTTGGTTATCACATGGGACAGGATCTTGGGCGGAAGCAACCGCCGCGATTAGAAGAAGAAACACAAAACCGAAAAATGTCTTCATTTAATTCCCCAAAAAGGGAGGGTGAGAATTCCCCTCGCAGCAATAGGTTACAAAGCATTTGAGTACGGTCAACCATTAATCTTATATTCGTAGGCCTAACGGGTTTGCCGTTCA
>CALEGP010000037.1 GCA_937876245.1 uncultured Actinomycetes bacterium
ATTAACTGGGCACTGGTTCCAGGGAAATTAGAATGTGGCGGAGGATGAGGGATTTGAACCCTCGAGACTTTCGTCTACGCGTGTTCGAGACGCGCGCACTCGGCCGCTATGCGAATCCTCCACACTAATTTTACTAAATTTGGCACTGGTTCCAGGCAAGTTAGAACGTGGCGGAGGATGAGTGATTTATCCTCTTCAGCCTGGATAATTCCCCGATTTTTAGGTAATCGGGACATAAAAGTCAACTTAGCATTTCTACCTTAAAAAAGCATCGGCTTTTTCAGAGTTTATTTGGCCTCGAGGATTTGATGGAATTCACGAGTTCCTACAAACCAAATTCATAGGTGTCGAGATCTAAGTAGTTTTAGAGCTCTTCCGGCATCAAGATATTTGCTTCGGTTTTCGCAAAGAAATCAGGCAGGGCTTTTCTTTTCGCCTTTTTACCCCAACCGAATCGATTCCAGGATCTTTTTCCTATTCCCTTGTCTAGATTAGTCGCATCAAACCAACAGCCAGTTCTGTCTAGTGTGTACTTCACCGAGTACCCACTAAGTTCTAACTCAATACTTTTCTTGTGAAGCAAAAGTTTAGTTTGTTCTGCATAACGGGAAGCATTCCTAGTTCGAAATTCTTCAATAAGGGAAAAATAAGTGTCATCCCACTTTTGGTCAGCTATTAATTCACTTTCATCGCTCGAACTCATGCCTGAATTCTACGCTAATTACCGCAATTCACGGTGATGGTTTTTTCTGTCAAAACATGAAGAGTTTTCACACGCTCACCTTTTATAAAGGCGGAAGCGTATGCTTCTCCGTAATATTTCGAAGATTTCGAGTTTTTACACTCCACGTAGGTTCCTTGATTCTTGATAACCGTGTTCGGGAATATTGGGCCCTCAACCCTTATTTCTCTACTGGCAACCTTGTAATCCCTCAGAAAACCAAGTTTGTGAATTTCAACCGTTAATACAAGGTTAGTCATCTGCCGATTGCACCGAGATCGGGCATTAACTTTTATCGCCTTGAAGCCTTTTCTAATTTCTACTGACTTTGAATAATGAGGGTTATCCAATTTGATATTGCACTTAGTAAGTGGAGGGGTTGCTTCAGAAAAAGGTGAAGAAGCAAAGAGGTTGATAAGAATCAACGAAAGAATAAAGAGGGGGCTTTTGAATGATTTGAATGTGGTCATGCCGCGAGGATGACAAAAACTCCAGACAAGCCCTCTTGGTTATCCATAGAGTAAGTAAATCTGGCGGAGGATGAGGGATTT
>CALEGP010000038.1 GCA_937876245.1 uncultured Actinomycetes bacterium
AAGAATGTTATGTCCATTTTGCAGAAGCGATGACTCAAGGGTCGTTGATTCTCGCTCTGGGCAAGATGGCACCTTGATCCGTCGCCGCCGCGAGTGCACAGCCTGTAATCGCCGGTTCACGACCTCTGAGACCTCGGTACTAATGATCATCAAGCGATCAGGTGCCACTGAACCCTTTAGCCGGGAAAAAGTTATCTCTGGCGTTTCCAAGGCTTGCCAAGGGCGTCCAGTAAATGATGATGACCTAGCGCTTCTTGCTCAGAGAGTAGAAGAGGCTCTGCGCTCTGATGGTCAAGCAGAAGTTGAAGCACAAGAAGTTGGAATGGCAATCCTCGCGCCACTCCGAGAGCTAGACCAAATCGCGTACTTGCGGTTTGCTTCGGTATATCGTTCGTTCTCCACACTTGAAGATTTCGAAGGCGAGATCGCACTTCTCCGCGCCGCTCCTTCCGCTACAAGCAGTTCCCAATCGAGCCAAGCAGTATCAGCAGCAAAAACTTTAGTTAATTAATAATCTAGCGGAAGAAGGAAACAGTTTATGTCTATCGTCAATAAGCCAGCAACGTCGGGAAGTAAGAAGACCCTAGGTAAGGGACTTACTCTTGAACGTATTTATACAACCGCTGGAAAGCACCCTTATGACGAAGTGACATGGGAACGTCGCGATGTTGTTCAGACCAACTGGAAATCTGGCGAAGTTATCTTCGAACAAAAAGGTGTGGAATACCCTGACTTCTGGTCAGTCAACGCATCAACCATCGTTACAACAAAATATTTCCGCGGTGCAGTTGGCTATGAAAATCGCGAGTGGTCATTAAAGCAAGTTATCGATCGCGTGGTTCTTACCTATACAAAAGCTGGAAAAGAATTTGGATACTTTGCAACAGATCAAGATGCCGAAATTTTTGAGCATGAATTAACTTGGATGCTTATGCATCAAGTCTTCTCATTTAACTCACCTGTCTGGTTTAACGTAGGAACTAATGCCCCACAACAAGTTTCAGCCTGCTTCATCCTCGCTGTCGATGACACTATGGATTCAATCCTTAACTGGTATCGCGAAGAGGGAATGATTTTCAAGGGCGGCTCAGGTGCAGGACTTAACCTCTCGCGCATCCGTTCAGCTAAAGAACTTCTAAAATCAGGCGGAACAGCTTCAGGCCCAGTCTCATTCATGCGAGGTGCTGACGCATCTGCAGGAACAATCAAATCAGGCGGCGCAACCCGTCGGGCAGCAAAGATGGTTGTTCTAGATGTAAATCACCCAGATATCGAAGAATTCATTGAGACCAAGGTTCGCGAAGAAGACAAAATCCGCGCACTTCGTGATGCCGGCTTTGATATGGATCTTGGTGGCAAAGACATTATCTCTGTGCAGTACCAGAACGCCAATAACTCGGTTCGCGTTTCTGATGAATTCATGCGCGCTTATGAAAACAGTGAAAAATTTGGCCTAGTAGCTCGCGCTTCAGGTGAAGTTATTGAAACTGTGGAAGCTCGCGATCTTTTCCGCAAAATGGCAGAAGCGGCTTGGGCATGCGCTGATCCAGGAATTCAATATGACGACACAATTAATGATTGGCATACAAACCCAGAGACCGGACGCATCAACGCATCAAATCCTTGCTCTGAATATATGTCACTAGATAACTCTTCCTGTAACTTGGCATCTCTCAACTTGCTTAAGTTCCTAGAATCAAATGGTTCTTTCGATACTAAGAACTTTGTAAAAGCAACAGAATTAATTATCACTGCGATGGATATCTCAATTTGCTTCGCTGATTTCCCAACTGAACCAATTGCGGAGACAACTCGCAACTACCGTCAACTCGGTATTGGTTTTGCAAACCTTGGCGCCCTACTTATGGCATCTGGTCTGGCTTATGACTCAGATGGTGGCCGACAACTAGCTGGCGCAATTACCTCTCTTATGACTGGCACTTCATATCGTCGCTCAGCAGAACTTGCTGGAATCGTTGGGCCATATGCTGGTTATGCCCGCAACCAATCGGCACACATTCGCGTTATGAAGAAGCATGCAAACGCCTCAGCTTCGGCCAAGAGCATTACCTCACTCGATCAAGATGTTTGGCAAGTAGCTAATAAAGAATGGGAGAAGGGCCTAGCAATTGGCGAGAAGAACGGCTGGCGCAATGCCCAAGCTTCAGTTCTTGCCCCAACCGGCACTATCGGCTTGATGATGGATTGCGATACAACAGGTATCGAGCCAGACCTGGCTCTTGTTAAGTTCAAGAAGCTTGTCGGCGGCGGTTCTATGCAGATCGTTAACCAGACAATTCCTCAAGCACTTAAGAAACTTGGTTATTCAGATGAGACCAACGAGGCAATCGTTGAATATATTGCAGAGAAAGGAAACATCATTGATGCCCCTGGCCTAAAGTCAGAGCATTACGATATTTTCGATTGCGCAATGGGTATTCGCTCAATCTCAGCGATGGGCCACGTAAAGATGATGGCGGCCTGCCAACCATTCCTATCTGGCGCGATCTCAAAGACAGTGAACCTGCCTTCAGATGCGACAGTGGCTGAAATCGAAGAGGTTTATTACGAGGGTTGGAAACTTGGCCTAAAGGCGCTCGCTGTTTATCGCGACAACTGCAAAGTTGGCCAGCCACTATCTGATTCAAAGGGCGCACCTAGCGATGAAGCATCAGAAATAGTTCATCCAACTGCAACTCGCAAGCGACTTCCTAAGTCTCGTCCATCAATCACAACTTCATTTATGGTTGGTGGCGCCGAGGGTTATATGACTGCTGGTGCATATGCAGATGGCGCACTTGGTGAAGTATTCCTAAAGCTTGGTAAGCAAGGTTCAACACTTGCCGGAGTAATGGATGCCTTCTCAATCGCAGTATCAATTGGTTTACAATATGGCGTTCCGCTAGAAACTTTCGTAGAGAAGTTTACTAACTTGCGCTTTGAGCCAGCCGGCATGACAGATGATGCAGATATCCGCATGGCGCAATCCATGATGGATTACATCTTCCGTCGCTTGGCGCTGGATTACCTACCATTTGAAACTCGCAGTGCGATGGGTCTCTACACTTCATCAGAGCGTCAACGCGCTCTAGATACTGGGGAATACACGCCTGATGAATCTGCCGTTAGAGAAATTGTTGCAACCCAAGTACAGAGCGCCTCATTCAAACCAGCTGCAAAAGCTCCGGTAGAAGTAAAAATTGAGGGAACACCGTCAGCAGGAGCAGGCGTTGGATCTTCAATGGAGCTCTTCGAAAAAATGAGCGGCGTTAAATCTGATGCTCCACTCTGCATGACCTGCGGCGTGAAGATGAGGATGGCTGGCTCGTGCTTTGTCTGCGAAGGTTGCGGTAATACTTCCGGGTGTTCATGATCTGAAAATCTTAAATAATGAGAATGAGCCTCGTGTGAGAAATCACCGGGGCTCATTCTCATTTGAAGGCAAACTACCTGCGAAGACCGAGCTATAGGAAATATGCTCAGGCCAAGCAGTTCGGCTAGTACATGCAGGTCAACTAAGAAAGGGTCAACGATGACTTCTTTTATCTATCCATTCTCCTTTGGGGATCGAACACAATCAGATTTGCTTGGTGGTAAAGGTGCAAATCTTGCGGAAATGGTGAAAATTGGGTTGCCAGTTCCTCCGGGTTTCACAATTACAACGCTAGCCTGCCGAGAATTCCTTTTGAACGAGAAGATTCCTGATTCGCTATCTGGTGAATTAAGCGCTGCTCTTACAAATTTAGAGAGAGAACTTGGAAAAGAATTTGGTAATCCAACAAATCCGCTCTTAGTTTCTGTGCGTTCTGGTGCAAAATTTTCGATGCCCGGAATGATGGAGACAGTTTTAAATGTGGGAATGACACCCGAAGTTGCCGAGGCGATGGCCGAGCAAACTGGCGATCCAAAGTTTGCTTGGGATTGTTATCGGCGCTTTATCGATATGTATGGCCGAATTGTTTGTGATGTTCCAAATGAAGAGTTCCAGAAAATTGCCGATCGGGTGCTGACACAATTTAGCGTTGCGGCTATCTCTGATTTGACTGTTGATGGTTTGAAGGCTCTGACTGATGGATATATCAAAGTAACTGAAGCAATAACAGGAGAAGCTTTTCCAACCGATCCCCACGAACATCTTTCTAGATCGGTGGAAGCGGTATTTCATTCTTGGAATTCAGAACGAGCACAGCTCTATCGCCAACGTGAGCGAATTCCATCTGACTTAGGAACCGCAGTAAATGTGCAGTCAATGGTCTTTGGAAATCTTGACGACCAGTCTGGAACAGGTGTTGCATTCACAAGAGATCCGGCAACGGGGGAGTCGGGAAGTTATGGTGATTATTTAATTCGAGCTCAAGGTGAAGATGTAGTGGCTGGTATTCGAAACACAATGTCACTTGCTGATTTAGCCGAGGCAATTCCAAGAATTCATAGCGAGCTTGAAGTCGTTATGCAAAAGCTCGAATCGCATTACAGAGATCTTTGCGATATCGAATTTACTGTGGAAAAGGGGAAACTTTGGATTCTGCAGACCCGTGTTGGTAAACGGACAGCAGAAGCTGCCTTCCGCATTGCAATGCAGCTGGTTGAAGAGGAAGAAATTTCAATCGATGAAGCACTCGTGCGTGTAAGCGGGGGACAGTTGGCACAACTGATGTTTCCTCAATTTGATTTGCGGGGGAGTATAGAAGAAATTGCACGCGGCCTTGCGGCATCCCCAGGAGCTGCAGTCGGTGAAGTTGTTTTTGATTCAAAGAAAGCCTATGACGCATCTAAAGATGGCCGAAAAGTAATTTTGGTGCGCCGCGAGACCAGTCCTGATGATCTGGTTGGAATGGTGGCGGCCCAGGGAATTTTGACCAGCCGCGGTGGAAAGACTTCGCACGCGGCGGTTGTTGCCAGAGGCATGGGCAAGACTGCCGTTTGCGGAACAGAGAGCATCACAGTTGATGAAGCTGGTGGTTTTTTCACCGTGGCTGGCAAGAGCGTTTATGCCGGTGAAGTAATTTCTATTGACGGATCAACCGGGGCGGTTTACTTAGGCGAGCTTCCAGTTGTTGCATCTCCCGTGACTTCCTACCTGGAAGGCCGCTTAGATTCTGAAAGTGAGGAGGCAGCTCCAGTTGTAAAAGCGGTGCACCGGTTATTGACACATGCCGACAAGATCCGCAGATTAGAAGTTCGAGCTAATGCCGATACGCCAGAAGATGCCATTAGGGCACGAATTTTAGGTGGCCAAGGAGTCGGACTTTGTCGTACCGAGCACATGTTCTTAGGACCGCGTAGGTCATATGTCGAACGTTTGGTCTTGGCTGAAAACGAAGATGTTCAGCGCGGAGTTATTGGCGAGATGGAAGTTTTGCAGCGCGCAGATTTCGTGGGAATTATGATGGCAATGTCAGGTTTACCAGTAACTGTTCGCTTACTTGATCCGCCACTTCATGAATTTTTGCCACCACTTGCCGAGCTCACTGCTCGGATGGCGCGAGCCGAAGCGTTAAATGAGGATATTTCCGGGCGCGATGCTGCTGTCTTTGCTGCCGTTAAGCGGATGCATGAATCCAATCCGATGCTTGGTCTTCGCGGTGTACGGCTAGGTATTTTGATTCCTGAACTTTATAAAATGCAGGTCCGTGCTTTGATCTATGCGCTGCTGGAAGTGCGCAAACTTGGACATGATCCAAAACCAGAAGTAATGATTCCACTAGTGGCGACCCAACGCGAGCTACTTTATCTTCGGGAAACTCTGGAAGAAGAAATCAAACTAACTTTCAAAGGAACTGGCCAGAATGCGCAGATTCCAATTGGCACAATGATCGAAACTCCGCGGGCGGCAATAACTGCCGAGCGGTTAGGTGTTTATGCCGACTTCTTCTCCTTTGGAACTAATGATTTAACGCAACTTACTTGGGCATTTAGTCGTGATGATGTTGAGTCATCATTTCTGCCGCGCTATCTAGATCTGGAGCTATTGCCATTTAATCCATTTGAATCCCTTGATCAAGCTGGCGTTGGAATTTTAGTTAAGACGGCAACTGATAAAGCTCGCTCAATTCGTCCTGACTTCAAGTTAGGCGTCTGCGGTGAACACGGCGGCGATCCATCAAGTATCCATTTCTTCGACAAAATTGGTCTGGATTATGTTTCTTGCTCACCATTTAGAGTGCCAGTTGCTAGATTAGAAGCAGGTCGAGCGATCGCTATCAAGGCCAATTTAAAGGCCACTGAGGAGAGTTCAACACAGTGACGCCAGTTCCAGATCGCAACTTAGCGTTAGAGCTGATTCGCGTTACTGAAACGGCGGCACTTGCCGCAGGTCCATGGGTTGGCAGAGGCGATAAAATTTCAGCTGATGGCGCTGCAGTGAAAGCAATGCGCTCGATGATTAACACAGTAGATATGGCGGGCATTGTCGTAATAGGTGAGGGCGAAAAAGATAACGCTCCGATGCTCCATGATGGCGAAGAGGTCGGAAATGGCTTAGGCCCAAAATGTGACGTTGCAGTTGACCCAATTGATGGAACTTCACTAACTGCAAGTGGAGCAAACGGAGCAATTAGCGTTATTTCACTTGCCCCACGTGGAGCTATGTTTGATCCATCTGGCGTTTTCTATATGGATAAAATTGTCACCGGGCCAGAAGGTGGCGACAAGATCGATATCAGCGCACCAGTTAAATACAATTTGGAAGTTGTTGCGAAAGCTAAAAAACGGAGCATAAGCGATCTGACTGTAGTAGTTTTAAATCGCCCGCGACACGATAATTTGATCAAAGAAATTCGCGACGCTGGGGCGAGAGTTAAATTAATTCAAGATGGGGATGTCGCAGCAGCAATTGATGCGGTACGACCCAGCACATCTGTGGATTTGTTAATGGGAATTGGGGGCACTCCTGAGGGCGTAATAACTGCGGCAGCAATGATTTGTTTAGGCGGAGTCATCCAAGGGGTATTGCGACCTAAAGATCGCTCAGAGAAAGAGAGCGCAATTGCAGCCGGTTATCAGTTGGATAAAATTTATCTAACAAAAGATTTAGTCAATTCAGATGATGTTTTCATGGCCGCTACTGGAATTACAGATGGCGAGTTATTGAAAGGAATTAGATACTCAGAATATGGCGCAATTAGCCAATCGTTGGTTATGCGCGGCCAATCCCACACAGTCCGATTTGTGGAAACCGAGCATCACCTTAAATAGTAAGTAATTGTCGGGTAGCGCCGCTAGGGTTCACCGTGTGATCGAGAAAATGCGTAGCGCCCTTGCGGTTGCAGTTGAAGCAATCGGTGGTTCACCACGCGAAGGTCAGATTGAAATGGCCGAAGCAGTAGCAAATGCGCTCTCTGATCGCCATCATTTATTAGTCCAAGCGGGAACTGGAACTGGAAAATCACTGGCTTATCTAGTCCCAGCACTTGTCCATGGCAAGAAAGTTTTAGTAGCAACCGCAACTCTGGCGCTGCAACGACAATTAGTTGAGCGCGACTTACCTAGAATAAAAGGCGCACTAGAAAAAGAGCTAGGGCGCGAGTTAACTTTCGCAGTATATAAAGGCGTAGGCAACTATCTATGTTTGCAGAAAATGAATGGTGCCGAGGGCGATCCTGATGGTGAAGTTTTGTTAGATATCGGCTCACTAGAAAAAGATGCGAAGCGGCTTCGAGCTTGGGCAGAAACACCTGGAGTTTCGGGTGATCGTGACGATGCCCCGGAAGTTGATCGTCGCGTCTGGTATGCCAACTCGGTTTCGGGGCGGGAATGTATCGGCAAGGATGACTGCGCATATGGATCAAAATGTTTTGCCGTAGCTGCGAAAGAAAAAGCCCAAACCGCCGATGTAGTGGTAACAAATCACACGTTGCTGGCGATTGAAATTGTCGATTCGCACCCGATTTTGCCCGAGCGAGATGCCGTAATTTTGGATGAGGCTCATGAATTTATGGACCGTACGACACAGGCGGTCACCGAAGAATTGACGGCTGGTCGCGTGGAGCGCGCAGCAAATATGGCAAAGAAACATTTACCCGGCAAGGCATCTGATGCATTTGGCAAAGCTGCAGATGTATTTGCCAAAGCGCTAAATGATTTTGCCTCTGATGTACGAAACGATTCAACAAAAGCTGGACGACTTCCAGAGCTACCAGCTCAACTTGAGGCGCCAATTCGTAAAGTTAAGGAGAGCGCACAAGCAGTAATCGCTCTTATCAACGCCGATTCGGATGTAATTAATCCAGATTCCATGGCGCAGCGCGCGCGAGTAAAAGGCGCAACGAACGAAGTTTCACAGACTGCGACAAAAATGCTCAAGCCAAGTGCGCACCAAGTTATGTGGTTTGAACCAACATTTTCCACTCTTTACTTAGCTCCCTTATCTGTCTCGCAAGTACTGCGTCAGAACCTTTTAACTGAAACACCGGTAATCGCAACTTCAGCAACTCTCTTAGTTGGTAAATCATTTGATTCCATAGCAAAATCAATTGGCTTTGTTCTAAGTTCGGGGGAGTCGGACGAGTCAGAGGATTCGGAAAGCTCGGAAAATGAATTAGAAGATGGTGAGATTGACCCGGCAAATGTTCAAATGCTCGATGTCGGATCACCCTTTGATTTTGCGAACCAAGGAATGCTCTATCTGCCAAAACATATTCCAGAACCTGGGCGCGATGGACCAAGCAAAGAGGCCTTGACCGAACTGGCCGAATTAATTGATGCCGCAGGCGGTAGAACTCTTGCGCTCTTCTCCTCCTGGCGGGGTGTAGAAATGGCAGATGAATATCTGCGAAGAGTTCTAGTCGAACTCGAAATTCCAATAATTACCCAGAAGCGCGGCGATAGCGTTGGCACACTTGTCGAAAGATTTGCCAAGGATCCAAAATCAATTTTGTTGGGCACCATTTCGCTCTGGCAGGGAATCGATGTTCCTGGCCCGGCATGCACACTCGTTGCAATCGATCGTATTCCTTTTCCTCGCCCCGATGAACCTGTGATGAGTGCTCGCGCCGCTGAAGCGGATGCAGCAGGTGGAAGTGGGTTTATGCAAGTTTCACTGCCTCGGGCGGCACTTTTATTAGCTCAAGGAACTGGACGTTTAATCAGATCAATCGATGATCGTGGCGTCGTCGCAATATTGGATTCTCGAATTGTGACTAAAAGGTATGGCTCAGTTCTGTTAAATTCTATGCCGCCCTTTTGGCGCACAAGTGATGGAGCGGTAATTAGGGATTCGCTAAAACGCCTAAATAAAGATTATCTTGAGGCGGGCCAGTAAGGCGGGCCAAGTTTTTGCAAAGCTGGGGTGCAAGGTTTTTGTAGTTACCTCATCAAAGGCTACCCACTCAACTTGAAGT
The DNA here is from genome assembly GCA_937876245.1 of uncultured Actinomycetes bacterium. Taxonomy (GTDB): domain Bacteria; phylum Actinomycetota; class Actinomycetes; order Nanopelagicales; family Nanopelagicaceae; genus AAA044-D11. The sequence continues at coordinate 9,342 of CALEGP010000038.1, forward strand.
GATTCATCGTTCTGTTCATGAGCCACTAAATCTTTATGGGCATGGGAGATGACGGTGTCATATGTCCAGCCATTATGTTCGTCATGAAATATCTCAATAGGATCAACCAGATTTATTCGAATCCCAATTTCTTCGTGTGCTTCGCGCAGCGCCGCTTCAATTGCACTTTCGTGGGAATCGCGCGCGCCACCAGGAATGCCCCAGGTATCTCCGTTATGCACCCAAGGTGCTCTATGTTGCATCAAAATTCTTCTATCGCGGACCAACAACAATCCAGCTGCGCCATGCAAACCCCAATGGCGGTTGCCACATACACAATCGACCCAACCATCACCATCTCTATGTGCCACGCCTCTAGATTTACACAATCCACCCTTTTCCACAATGTGAGGCCCGAGCAAGGCGTCACTGGTTATCCGGGCCTATCTTGCAGCGATGCGTTTGAAATTAGCTCTGGTTCTGGCGTTAATACTTCCAGCAAGCCCTAGCCAAGGAGCACCAAATTGTTCGGTAAAAGTTTGCATAAAGGTTTATACAGATCCCAAGACTGGCAAGTTAGTGATAAGTGCAAAACGAAATGGGAGCAGCTCTACGCCGACTCCTAAACCGACGCCGACGCCTAAACCAACGCCGACTCCTAAACCAACGCCGACTCCGACTCCTAAGCCGACGGTTAAGCCCAGAGTTGTCGTAACAAAAAAATATACGCCGAAACCTAAAGCCCAACTCTCACTTTCAGATCAGCTTGCACAATTAATTCCAATGCGTGAGATATTTCATCAACCCTCCGCTGGTGCGCTAGTTCAAGTTCCAGTAAATTTTTGGACCACAACCCCGGCGAGCTTTAATACATCAGTTGTCATGCTTGGCGTAGCGATAACTGTGCGTCTTTCTCCTACCTATCTCTGGGATTTCGGTGATGGTACAAAGTTTTCAACCTCATCTAGAGGCGCCCCATTTCCCGATCTAAGCATCAGTCATACATACAGCAGAGAGGGCAGTTTCATTGCTTCTCTTACTATCTCTTGGTCTGGAACTTGGCGAGCATCGGGAGTGAGTCAGACTGTAAGCGGCGGGGCGATAATTCAAACTCTCTATTCACCACTTCTGGTCATTGGAGCACCTTCAAAATATTTTAATTAAACACAAGATAGTTTTTCCCACAAGAGTGACTAGAGCAGTAATCAAATGAGGCAAGAAGCGCAATTCTTCGCCGCATGACAACACTTACCTCACCTCATGATTTACTCGCTGCTGTTCCTTTCCTAATTGGATATCACCCAATAAATTCCCTGGTAGTTATTGCACTTCGTGGCGATTCAATTGGAATGGCGATGCGCATCGATTTTCCGGAAGATATTGATCCCGGGGCTCTAGACGAAATGGCAGATCATCTGGTATCCGAGGGTGCGGATGGCGCCCTTATCGTGGCATATCTGCCAGAAGATATTTTGGATAGTCAATATGTTCTCGATCCACTTAGTGAGGCGATAGAGCTTCGAAATATGAAGATTCGCGAATGTTTGGAAATCAGAAATGGCCGTTGGCGCAGCACAATCTGCAGTGACCTGGCTTGCTGTCCCAAAAATGGGAATCTATTACCTGAAGTATCGAATTCTCGAATAGCTGCCGAGCAAGTAGCAAATGGCATACCGGCACCCTTTGAAAATCTAAATAGCATGTGCGAATCAATTGCGCCCTTCGAGGCAGATCTCGAATTAATCGAAGCAATTAAGTCGGTACCGAAAATAGATTATGAAGATGAGGGCTTTTACCTTCTGCAACGCGAAGGCGCCCTGGCTTTTGCTGACGTAGTCGAAGTTTTTGTTCGTGATGGAATTTGCCGAGATAAAGAATTATTGGCCTTAGTCTTAGTGCGTCTTAGGGATCTGCAAGTTCGGGATTATGCGATGGGAATTACCGATGAAGACAATATTGAGGCGATGTGGAGTATGTGGAGATGGCTTCTTCGCCTGGCCCCAGCCGGAGAGATAGCGCCAGTTGCCTCACTCTTCTCCTCGGTTTGTTATGAGAGAGGGGAGGGGGCTCTGGCGGCAAGAGCGCTAGATAGGGCCCTAGCCGATGACTCGAGTTACCCCTTGGCAAAGTTACTGCGCCGGGTATATGCCGCGGGCTGGCCCCCTGAGAGTTTTGCCACAATGCGCAAGGAGCTACACCCGAAAGTTTGTGCCGCCCTATTTGCAAGGTAGCCTCTCTTCATGATTATTGGCGTGCCTAAAGAGATTAAGAACAATGAATTTCGAGTTTCCACAACACCATCTGGCGTTCATACATTTGTTCAGGCCGGACATAGCGTTCTAGTCGAAGCAGGAGCAGGTCTTGGTTCTGCCATTACAGATGCTGATTATGTAAGTGCTGGTGCAACAATTATTGCTAGCGCGGATGAAATTTGGGCTAAGGCAGATTTAATCGTAAAAGTTAAGGAGCCGATTGCCGCTGAATATCCCCGGATGCGCAAAGGGCAAATTCTTTTCACCTATTTACACCTAGCGGCATCACGAGAGTGCACCGATGCAATTATCAAATCTGGAACAACAGCCATTGCTTTTGAAACTGTAGAAATGAATGGACAGTTGCCACTTCTTGCTCCAATGTCTGAAGTTGCGGGCCGAATGTCAATTCAAGTTGGCGCGACAGCGCTACAAAAACCTGAAGGTGGCCGCGGAGTTTTGCTCGGCGGAGTTCCTGGAGTTACCCCAGCAAAAGTCGTGGTGCTTGGCGGCGGAGTAGTTGGAGTGTCAGCGGCGACAATTGCACATGGAATGCGAGCAGATGTAACTATTCTAGATCTTGATTTAAATCGTCTGCGTTACTTAGATGAATTATTTTCTGGTCAAGTAAAGACTGTGGCTTCCTCGGCATATGCAATTGAAGAACAATGCATGGCAGCTGATTTAGTTATTGGCGCAGTATTAGTTCACGGGGCGAAAGCACCGAAACTTGTGAGCGATGCGCTCGTAGCAAAAATGAAGCCAGGTTCAGTTTTGGTGGATGTCGCGATCGATCAGGGTGGATGTTTCGAAGGTTCTAAGGCGACAACGCACTCCGATCCAACATTCAAAGTCCATAATTCGCTTTACTACTGCGTGGCAAATATGCCGGGCGCCGTTCCAGCAACCTCAACTGCTGCTCTGGCAAATGCCACAATTAAGTATGCCCTGGCATTGGCAAATAAGGGCTGGGAGAAAGCGTGCGCGGATGACCCTGCCCTGGGTAAGGGTTTGAACGTACATGAAGGCAAAATCACCTATCAGGCAGTGGCTAGCGCTCACGGTTTGTAACAATCCCGTAACACGGCTTTGGCATTATCTCTGCCATGACTTCCCACAGCGATGAAATAAGTAAGCAAGAAGAGTTCGTAATGCGCACTCTTGAAGAGCGCGATATTCGATTTGTTCGACTTTGGTTTACTGATGTACTGGGATTTCTTAAATCTGTTGCAATTGCCCCAGCAGAACTTGAGAACGCTTTTCAAGAAGGAATTGGTTTCGATGGTTCGGCAATTGAGGGCTTTGCTCGAATTACTGAATCGGATATGTTGGCAAAACCTGATGCTGGGACATTCACGGTTCTTCCCTGGCGTACCGCCAATCCCGGAGCCGCAAAGATGTTCTGTGATATCACGATGCCGGATGGAACTATTTCGAGCGCTGATCCGAGAAATGTTTTAAAGAGAATTCTTCGTAAAGCGGCCGACATGGGCTATACCTGCTATACCCATCCAGAAATGGAATTCTTTCTATTCAAGAATACGCCGGAAGAGAATACTCCCCCGGTTCCAGTCGATTCTGCTGGTTACTTCGATCAAACACCATCAGCTGTTGGCCATGATTTTCGCCGCCAAGCAATCACCATGTTAGAAGCAATGGGTGTTTCTGTTGAATTCTCACATCACGAAGGTGCTCCGGGTCAACAAGAAATAGATCTTCGTGATGCCGATGCGCTTTCAACGGCCGATAACATTATGACTTTTCGCCATGTAATAAAAGAAATTGCGCTGGACCAGGGTTTTCACGCATCTTTCATGCCCAAACCATTTACTGATCATGCTGGCTCGGGAATGCACACTCACTTCTCACTCTTTAATGGCGAGGAAAATGCCTTCCACGAAGAGGGCGCTGATTTACAACTTTCACCTGTCGGCAGATCTTTCATCGCTGGGATTTTGAAACATGCCAGGGAGTTCACTGCGATTACAAATCAATGGGTCAACTCGTATAAGCGCTTAAGTGGCGGCGGCGAGGCTCCGGCATTGGTTGACTGGGGCCACAATAATCGCAGCGCTTTGGTTCGAATTCCGGCATATAAACCAAAAAAAGAGCACAGCACTCGCGTTGAAGTTCGCTCACCGGACTCGGCCTGTAATCCATATCTAGCTTTTGCCGTTATTTTGGCCGCTGGACTAAAGGGCATAGAGGAAAAATATGAATTGCAGACAACAGATGGCCCAGAAGTTCTGCCAACAAACCTAGAGGAGGCGATTGTGGCGATGGAGTCGAGTTCACTAGTTCGTGAAGCGCTAGGAGAAGATGTATTTGAGTATGTTCTTCGCAACAAGAGAGCAGAGTGGGCGGATTATCGTCGCCAAGTCAGCGCCTATGAGCTAAACCGGTACCTGCCTCTCCTTTAATTTACGGTAATCTTGCGGAGTTATGAACTTCCCAAAGCAAACGCCATCGACAATGCCGATCCATCGGTATGCGCCATTTATCCCTGTCGATTTAACCGATAGAACTTGGCCAACTAAACAGATAGAAAATGCTCCGAAGTGGTGTTCAGTTGACCTTCGTGATGGAAATCAAGCGCTTATCGACCCAATGGATTCTGCCCGTAAATTAGCAATGTTTAAATTGCTTGTTGAAATGGGATACAAGGAGATTGAAGTTGGATTTCCTAGTGCGTCACAAACAGATTTTGATTTTGTTCGGAAAATTATTGACGAAGGCTTGATCCCGGATGATGTGATTATTCAAGTTCTAACCCAGGCCCGAGAACAATTAATTGCTAGAACTTTCGAATCAATTAGGGGCGCAAAACAGGCTGTCGTACACCTCTATAACTCAACCTCGACTCTGCAACGTCGCGTTGTATTTGGTTTGGACAAAGAAGGAATTAAGAAGATCGCCGTTGATGGGGCAAAAATTTGTAAGAAATATGAGAAGACAATTCCCGAAACAATTGTTTCTTATGAATATTCACCCGAGTCATATACCGGTACCGAACTTGAATTTGCCGTTGAAGTTTGCGATGCGGTCAACGATGTTTGGCAGCCAACCCCTGAGCACAAGACAATTATTAACTTGCCGGCAACTGTGGAAATGGCAACTCCAAATGTTTATGCCGATTCAATTGAATGGATGCACCGCAATCTAAAGTATCGAGATTCGATAGTTCTATCACTGCACCCACATAATGATCGGGGTACTGGCGTTGCCGCAGCCGAGCTCGGTTATATGGCAGGGGCCGATCGAATTGAGGGAACTTTATTTGGCAATGGAGAGCGCACAGGAAATGTCTGCTTAGTCACTCTGGGCTTAAACCTATTTAGTTATGGAATTGATCCGCATATTGATTTTTCTGATTTAGATGAAGTACGGCGCACCGTTGAATACTGCAACCAACTTCGTGTTCCTGAGCGCCACCCTTACGGCGGGGATCTGGTTTTTACCGCCTTTTCCGGTTCGCACCAAGATGCCATTAAGAAAGGGCTAGACCATTTAGAGAAGGATGCTAAAACCGCAGGTAAACATGTACATGAAATCCCTTGGGCCGTTCCTTATCTTCCTATTGATCCCAAAGATATTGGCCGTTCATACGAGGCAGTAATTCGCGTTAACTCTCAGTCTGGCAAGGGTGGCATTTCTTACTTAATGAAGAGCGATTATCACCTTGATTTACCACGACGTTTGCAAATTGAATTTAGCCAGGTAGTTCAGAGCCATACAGATGAACAAGGTGGCGAATTTAGCGCAGCCGATCTTTGGAAGATTTTTGAGGATGAATATTTGCCAGCCGAACAGAACAAGTGGGGTCGCTTTAAATTAAAGGCGCTTTCTCAATCTTCCAACTTAGATGAGGATGCACACTTGAGTGTTCAACTTCTGGAGAACGAAGTTGTAAAAGAATTATCTGGCTCGGGTAATGGTCCAATCGCGGCATTTGTAAATATTATGAATCAATATTTACCTGATTCCAACGTTCGTGTTTTGGATTACTACGAGCACGCTCTTTCTGCGGGTGGCGATGCCAAAGCTGCTGCCTATCTTGAGTGCGAAGTAGCAGGACGAGTTTTCTGGGGAGTTGGAATTGACCCAAGTACTACAACAGCTTCACTAAAAGCAGTCGTGTCTGCGGTAAATCGAGGACTTCGCGGCTAAAAATCGCTACGGTAGCGACCGTGGCCGTCTATCGTGATCAAGCAGTAGTTCTGCGAACCCAGAAACTTGGCGAAGCGGATCGAATTATCACGCTATTTACCAAAGAACATGGCCGGTTGCGAGCAGTCGCAAAAGGAGTTCGAAGGACAAAATCTAAATTTGGGGCGCGCTTAGAGCCGACATCATTCGTGGATCTCCAGCTTTATGCTGGCAAAACCTTCGACATTGTTACGCAAGCGCAATCGATTGAGAACTTCGGTGAGGCTCTAGCAACGGACTACAAAAACTGGACGACTGCAAATTCAATTCTTGAGGCGGCCGAGAGATTTACCGAAAATGAACACGAGCCGGCGTTGCAACAATTTAATCTGGTGGTTGGCGCACTTCGCGCCCTGGCACACGACACTTATGATTCCTCGCTTATATTGGATGCCTATTTACTTCGCTCACTCGGCGTTGCAGGTTTTGCACCATCAATGACAACTTGTTCGAAATGTGACTTGCCTGGGCCACATAAATATTTTTCTCTAGTCGGGGGCGGAAGTGTTTGTGTTGATTGCCGGCCGTCAGCGGCTGCGACTCCAGCGCCGCAAACTCTAAGTTTGATGGCAAATTTAATGACGGGGGATTGGAATGGCGCTGTGGAAAGTGAGCCAAGATCTCGACGTGAAGCATCTGGCTTAATTGCGGCCTATCTTCAATGGCACCTTGAGCGGGGTTTACGAAGCCTGCCACTTGTTGAGAGAATTTGATTGTGGCAATTCCAAAATTAAAAGCTGAACAAATTCCGAGCCATGTTGCAGTTGTAATGGATGGAAATGGTCGGTGGGCAAAAGCGCGGGGCTTGCCAAGAACTGCTGGGCATGAGGCAGGAGAGGCAGCGCTGCTGGATGTAGTAAAAGGTGCAATAGAAATCGGAGTTAAAGAATTAAGTGCTTATGCATTTTCCACGGAAAATTGGCGCCGCTCTCCTGAAGAAGTTAAATTTTTGATGGGCTTTAATCGAGATGTGCTGCGTCGCAGGCGCGATGAAATGAACCAGCTAGGGGTGAGAGTTCGCTGGGTGGGGCGTTCACAAAAACTTTGGACTAGCGTTATAAACGAGCTACGGGAAGCCGAAGAGCTAACCAAACGGAATAAGGTTCTAACGCTCAACATGTGCGTAAATTATGGCGGTCGAGCCGAGATCATCGACGCAGTTCAAGAGATTGCGAGTGAGGTAGCTAAGCGAAAGCTAAAACCGGCAGCAATTACCGAGAAATTAATTAGCAAGCACCTCTACAACCCAAAGATGAGCGATGTAGATCTCTTCTTGCGCTCATCTGGCGAGGCGCGCACGAGCAATTTTCTACCGTGGCAATCAGTGTATGCCGAGATGGTATTCATGGATGTCTTATGGCCCGATGTTGATCGCCATACTCTATGGAAGGCAATTGAAATTTATGCGATGCGCGATCGCAGATTTGGTAAGGCCTAGTTCAACATTTAGAGCAGAGACCATAAATTTCAGCTAAATGTCCAACATCCCTAAAGCCATGCTTTAGGGCCATCGACTTGGCCCACTTCTCAATTGCGCCACCTGGAATTTCAATCGCATCACCACAGCCCTTGCAGACTAGGTGGTGGTGATGAGCCTCACCGCATAAGCGGTAGATAGATTCACCATCATCACGGCGCAGAACATCGACAATTTTGTCGAGGGCAAGTGATTGCAATGAGCGATAAACAGTGGTCAGACCGATACTTTCACCAGCGCGTTGCATCAACTGGTAAACCTCTTGCGCACTGGCAAAGCCGCCGGCGCGCTCGAGAGTATTTAGAACGCGGGGATTAGAGCGAGACATTGCTTATTACTCTCCAATATTTCCAACAATAATCCACATAGCAACTGCGCCAATGATAGTTGCAATCATTGTTAGCCTTGAAGGATGGCGCGAATGTGCCTCTGGCAATATATGCGAGGTAGCTAAGTAGATTACAAAACCGGCAAATATTGCCAGGTAGAGTCCAAGAATTGGTTCACTAATTGTTATATAGGTTCCAAGTGCTGCTCCAGAAATTCGCATTACGGAGTCGAGTCCAAGTAAGGCATATGAGCGCTTGCTCCAATGGCCACTCTTTATAAGAAGTGAGACGGTATTTAGGCCATCACTAAATGCGTGAGCCAAGATTGCAATAAAGACTGCAAAGCCAAGGGCGTTGCTCACTTGGAAAGCTAGTCCCAGTGCAATGCCATCTAAAAATACATGCCCACCCATAGCAAGTGCGCCGAGAGTTCCAGCAATATTCGAGGAGTGATTGTGATCGTGCGCATAATCAGATTCTGCAGGCTCGTGTGAACCAAAGATTTGTTCGGCAAAGTGGAGAGCTAGAAAGCCGCCGACAAAGGCTAGAGATACGACTGGAACTCCGCCAAAAACATCAGTATTTAATTCAAATACTTCAGGTAAGAGATCAAAGGCGACCAGGCCAAGTAGGAGTCCGGCTGAAAGTCCAAGAACTAGGTGGAGGCGATCTCTAGATCGAATAGCGAGGAATCCACCGGCTGTGGTTGCGATGGCTGTTATTGCGGCTAGGACGATGGCGATATTCATCTCCGAAATGTAGCATAAATGAAAATGATTGTCATTTTCATAGCCACCCATTACCACGGCGCAATTTAGGCGGATTAGGGCGTTAAACTTGGATTCACGAATGCAACGTTTGTTGCTTTTCGCCGACAGCCAGCCGGATGGAGAAATCAATGGCCGCAGATCGTTTAGAAACAATAGTAAGCCTGGCAAAACGCAGAGGTTTCGTTTATCCCTCTTCAGAAATATATGGCGGACTTCGCGCCTCGTGGGATTATGGCCCACTGGGAGTCGAGCTCAAGAACAATGTGAAACGTCAATGGTGGCGCGCCATGGTTCAAGGCCGCGAGGATGTTGTTGGTTTAGATTCTTGCGTGATTTTGGCCCGCGAAGTTTGGGAAGCATCTGGACACGTTGAAACTTTCAGCGATCCGCTTACTGAATGTACCGAATGCCACAAGCGTTATCGAGCTGATCATTTAGAAGAGGCTTATGAGGCAAAAAATAAGCGCAAGCCAGAATCAATGGCTGAAGTTAACTGTCCAAATTGTGGCAACAAGGGTAAATTCACAACGCCAAAACAATTCTCAGGTTTACTTAAAACTTATCTTGGCGCAGTAGAAGATGAATCAGGACTGGCATATCTTCGCCCAGAGACTGCGCAGGGCATCTTTATAAACTTTGAGAATGTGGCAACTACATCTCGCAAGAAACCACCATTTGGTATCGGCCAAATTGGAAAATCTTTTAGAAATGAAATAACACCAGGAAACTTTATTTTCAGAACCCGCGAATTTGAACAAATGGAAATGGAATTCTTTGTAGTTCCAGGAACAGACGAGGACTGGCACCAATATTGGATTGATACTCGACTTGAGTGGTACAAGGGACTTGGCATAAACCCAGATCGCTTGCGGCTATTCGAGCATCCGAAAGAGAAGCTTTCGCACTATTCAAAGCGCACCGTTGATATTGAATATAAATTTGAATTCAATGGAACCGAATGGGGCGAGCTAGAAGGAATAGCTAGTCGTACAGATTTCGATCTCAAGGCCCACGGTGCGGCTTCCGGAAAAGATCTTTCTTGGTTTGATCAAGAGAAGAATGAGCGTTGGGTGCCATTCGTTATCGAGCCAGCAGCAGGTGTTGATCGCTGCGCACTGACTTTTATGATGGATGCATTCACTGAAGATGAGGCACCAAATTCCAAAGGCGAGATGGAGAAGCGAGCAGTCATGAAACTTGATTATCGCTTGTCACCAATCAAAGTTGCGGTACTTCCATTATCTAGAAATGCTGATTTATCGCCTAAAGCGCGTGATTTGGCTGCGCAACTCCGCCAAAATTGGTCTGTCGATTTTGATGATGCCGGCGCAATTGGTCGTCGCTATCGCCGACAGGATGAAATTGGAACGCCTTTTTGCATCACTATCGATTTTGAAACTTTAGAAGATAATGCAGTAACAATTCGCGAACGAGACACTATGGCACAGGAGCGACTTAGTATTGATCAAGTTCAAAATTGGCTTGCGCCACGGTTGTTGGGTTGTTAACGCAAACTCATAAACCACTTGTCCTTCCAATTGCCAATGGCCAATTCGCAAATGACAGGATGGTTTTAGATACCCCAGTCGTACTTGCGCCGATGGCAGGAATTACCAATTCAGCGTTTCGCACGCTCTGCCGTGAACAAGGGGCGGGACTCTTTGTCTCAGAAATGGTTACGGCGCGGGCGCTAATCGAACGTCATCCAGAAACAATGCGCTTGATTACACCGGGCAAGGGCGAGAGCCCACGGTCGGTCCAGTTATATGCCGTTGACCCAAAAGTTACGGCGCTGGCTGTTAAATTATTGATGGAAGAAAATTTAGCTGACCACATTGACTTGAATTTCGGTTGTCCTGTTCCCAAAGTTACGAGGCGTGGTGGCGGATCAGCGCTGCCATATAAGCAGACCCTATTTTCGCAAATTGTTGGCTCGGCAGTAAATGCAGCGAAACCTTTTGGCGTTCCAGTTACTGTGAAGATGCGCATCGGAATCGACCCGAGCAATGAGACATATCTGACCGCTGCTAAGGCTGCAGCTGATGCAGGAGTTGCTTGGGTGGCCCTGCACGCTCGCTTTGCTTCACAGATGTATGAAGGAAAGGCGGATTGGTCGGCAATCTCTCGCCTTGTTGAATTTCTCGAACCAACTGGCGTGCCGGTATTGGGCAATGGCGATATTTGGTCAGGTCAAGATGGTGTGCGAATGATGAATGAAACAGGATGCGCTGGAGTAGTCGTAGGTCGTGGCTGTCTCGGTCGGCCCTGGTTATTTGGTGATTTAGTTGCAGCGTTTAATGGATCGGAAAATCGAATCACTCCAACTCTTTTTCAAGTGCGCGATATTATTTTTCGGCACGGCGAACTATTGGTGGAATTTTTCGAAGCCGAAGGGCGAGCGATGCGCGATTTGCGTAAGCATATGGCCTGGTATTTAAAGGGCTTTAGCGTTCCCCGCGAGTTACGAAGTAAATTTGGCATGGTTGCATCTCTTGGTGAGCTCCAGCATTTGTTGGCGCAACTCGATGATCAGCCATATCCGGTTGAGGTTGGCGAATCTCCAAGAGGGCGAACGAGTCACGGCCGACCAGTTCACCTGCCTGATGGCTGGTTAAAAGATCCATTTGAAATTCCTAAAATTACAATTGATGATTCAGTTTCAGGGGGTTAACTTTGTTTCTGATATTTAAGATCATCAAGCGAGCAATTACCTTCATCCTGTTGTTGGTGATAGTTCTTCCGCTTTATGCCGGCTCTCGTGTTTGGTACACCGCAAATCACACAAGCCCAAAAGTAAGTGATGTGATCGTTGTTTTAGGTGCTGCTCAATTTGACGGAGTACCTAGCCCCGTTCTAGAAGCAAGACTTCGAGAAGCGAAACGTATTTTCGCTGCGAAATTGGCGCCGCAAATATTGACCGTGGGATCGAGAGCGCCGGGGGATCGTACAACTGAGGCGGCAACTGGATTTGATTGGTTGGTCAGTCAGGGAGTCGCTAAAAGCTTTGTTGATTACATTCCTTTTGGTCGAGATACTCTGGCCAGCACTAAGAGATATGTAAAAGTCATGAAGAAAATGAATATGAGTTCGGCAATCATCGTAACCGATGAATATCACTGCTTGCGAGCAATCACAATGGCGCAAGACTTAGGAATTTCAGCGACCTGTGCACCTGCCAGAACTGGCCCGGCGTCAACAGGTAATTCAAGTTTACGTTATTTAATTCGCGAGACCGCCGCCTATTTGGCCTATGTCACCGTCGGGCGCCACGGTATTCATTTAACCGATCAGATTAAGAACTAGCAATGAGCGATGGAGCGGTTAAGGTTACGACACTATGGTTTTAAAGGCAGCAGTTGAGCACTCCGGATATACTGATTTTGACCGCGCCCGCTATTTGGATGAGCCAGCAAAAAGATTGGGCCGAACTGAATTTGCTAGAGACCGCGCAAGAATTATTCATTCATTTGCGCTCCGCCGACTTGCCGCCAAGACTCAGTTAGCGGTTCCATGGGCGACAGATTTTCCTCGTACCCGACTTTCACATTCACTTGAATGTGCTCAAGTTGGTCGAGAACTTGGTGCGGCACTTGGCGCAGATCCAGATTTGATGGAGGGGGCATGTCTTGCCCACGATATTGGCCATCCACCTTTTGGCCACAACGGCGAGGATGCGCTCAATGAAGTTGCATTAAGTTGTGGCGGCTTCGAAGGCAATGCACAGAGTTTTCGCTTACTTGTTCGTCTGGAAGCCAAGACGGTTGATGCCGAGGGAATCTCCATTGGCTTGAATTTAACTCGAGCAAGCCTGGATGCCGCCACAAAATATCCATGGCCTCGTGCAGAGAATGCTCGCAAGTTCGGTGTTTACGATGACGATTTGGGAATTTTTAACTGGGTTAGAAAAGATGCGCCAATCGGCAGCCAATCCTTTGAGGCGCAAATAATGGACTGGTCAGATGATGTGGCTTATTCCGTACATGATTTAGAAGATGCCCTGGTGACTGGCCAAGTTAAATTACATGATTTAACAAATGATTTTCCCGATATTTACAAAGATGCGCAGGCTAATAATTTGGCCGATATCACAATCGAAGAGGCAAAAATTGCTCTCGAGAATTTACAGGAACTTTCTTGCTGGCCTAAAGAGTATGACGGTAGCCATAGGGCACTAGCCAGATTAAAAGATTTAGCAAGTCAGTTAGTCGGTCGTTTTGCAAGAGCTGCAGAAGAGGCAACACGAGCAGCACATGGTCAAGCCGATCTAACTAGGTACAAAGCCAATTTGGTTGTTCCGCGCGCTCAACATGTTGAAGTTGCCCTTCTTAAATCGCTGGCTGGTTTTTATATTATCAATTCGGTCAATTCGGTAAAACGTTATGACAACGAACAAGTGCTGGTTCAAGAATTAGTCGCTGCAGTATTGAAAGATGCACCAAACACTTTAGAGTCCTTCTTTCTTCAAGATTGGAAACGCGCTACCACTGACAGCGCAAAATTGCGCGTAGTTATCGACCAAGTTGCGTCACTTACCGACCCTGGGGCAATCGCTTTGCATACCCGACTAAGATAGGCGCTATGGCTTCCGGTCGAATTCGTGATGAAGATGTGACTTATGTTCGCGATAACAGCGCAATAGATGGCGTTGTGGGCGATTTTGTACAGCTAAAGAGCGCAGGCGGCGGCCAGAAAAAGGGACTTTGTCCATTTCATGATGAGAAGAGCCCATCATTTCATGTGACCCCAAGCAAAGGTTTCTTTCACTGTTTTGGCTGCGGCGTCGGGGGAGATGTAATTGCCTTCTTGATGAAGATGGATCATTTATCGTTTTCCGAATCAGTGGAACGACTCGCTGACCGAATGGGATATACCCTTCGTTATGACGGAACGAATGTAAGCGCGGGGCCGAGTGTCAACCGGTCCAGACTTGTGGCGGCAAATGTTGCTGCGATGAATTTCTATCGTGAACAGTTAAATCTTCCAGGTAACGCTCAGGTAGGTCGAGATTTTCTTCAGAAACGTGGCTTTGATAAGGCGGCAGCTGAATTATTTGGTGTCGGATATGCGCCGGATGAATGGGATGGCCTCTATAAACATCTGAGGGAACTTGGATTTACAGATAGCGAATTATCTTTAGCAGGCTTATCAAAAGATGGCACAAAGGGGCCGATAGATCGCTATCGGAATCGTTTAGTTTGGCCGATAAAAGATATCTCGGGTGATGTCGTTGGCTTTGGTGCTCGTAAATTGGCTAGTGATGAAGTTGATCAAGGCCCTAAATATTTAAATACTTCAGAAACCCCAATTTATAAAAAGAGCCAAATTCTTTATGGTCTAGATATGGCGAAGAAAGAAATCGCCAAGAAACGTCAAGTGGTAATAGTTGAAGGATATACCGATGTAATGGCGGCACATTTAGCTGGAATCACTACCGCTGTTGCAACTTGTGGCACTGCCTTTGGCGATGACCACATTCGGGTTATTCGCCGCCTATTAATGGACGATGATGCTTTTCGCGGTGAAGTTATCTTTACCTTTGACGGCGATGCTGCGGGACAAAAAGCGGCCCTTCGAGCATTTGATGATGATCAGAAATTTGTTGCCCAAACTTTTGTTGCAGTGGAGCCGTCAGGAATGGACCCCTGCGATCTGCGCATTGCATCGGGTGATGTTGCGGTCCGTGACCTGATCGCACGCCGAGTACCGTTATTTGAGTTTGCGATAAAAAGTGAGATTGCAAAATATGATGTGGCATCGGCCGAAGGTCGGGTTTCTGCCCTGAACCAAGTTGCCCCACTTATTGGGAAAATACGCGATGCTTCATTGCGCCCCGAATATGCCAGATTGGTAGCGGGATGGCTTGGGATGGAAGTTGATATTGTCACAACCGCCATAAAGAAAAGTGCAACAAGGAGCGCTCCTGTCCAGAGCTTAGAACCAGCAAAACAATCGGAAATTAACCTTCGTGATCCGGTATTGATGATGGAGCGCGAAGTACTTAAGATTAAATTGCAACACTCAGAGATGGCCAAAGATTGGGAACTACTTGAGAAAAACGCATTTTCCTATTGGGCGTATCACCAACTACGGACCCAATTAGATCAGGCTTCAGAATTCAATGTACAAAAACTCCTAGCCGAGAGTGAGAGCGAGGACATTCGAGCGCTAATTACTGAATTAACCGTAGAGCCGATTCGCACTGATCGGGAAATATCCGAACGCTATATTGCTGCAATTTTTGCCAGACTTCGCGAGGTGGCGCTAAGCAGATCGATAGCTGAAATTAAGTCAACTCTCCAGCGCCTTAATCCAACTGAGAATGAGGCTCAATATAATGAGACTTTCTCGGCTCTAGTGGCCATGGAAGCTGAACGTCGCAGCCAGAAAGACGCCGCTCTGGGTGAATTGGGTTAGGACCCAAGCGTCAGATATAGTTCGTTCGATAATCCCTCATAGCTCAATTGGCAGAGCAGCCGACTGTTAATCGGCAGGTTCTTGGTTCGAGTCCAAGTGAGGGAGCTATTCCCCGATTTACTTAGGCCACCGTGGCAACAGAAGTATGGAATGGGATCCAATAATTGAGCAGATACAGCCTCACTAAGTCTTGGCAGAATACTCCGGTAGCAGCGCGCATAATTCGACTTTTCCTTGGTGTTACTTTTATTTATGGCGGTTGGAATAAAGCAACAGATGCCGGTTTTCTTGACCCAGCATCAGCGCATTACATTGGCGCCCAAATTACCGGCTACTTAACAACTTCGCCTATCTCTTTCATTTTGAAGCAGATACTTGAACATGCAACGCTTTTTGGCTGGCTAATCATGCTCTCTGAATTTGCGATTGGTTTCGCAACCCTTGCTGGCATCGCCTTAGAGCTGGCATCAGTTGGTGGATTCGCACTTTCAATCACTCTTTGGCTAAGTGCAACTTGGAGCGTTAAGCCTTACTTCCTTGGAAGCGATACTGCATATGCAGTTCTTTGGCTGGCGCTATTCTTTTTGGTCCGACAAAACACTAAGGGTAAACGCGTGACCGCGCTGTTGCCAGATTTGACTGATCGTCGAGAAATATTTCGACTCGCTGGAGTTGCAGCAGCATCTGTAGTTGCTGCGCTGGCAGGAAGTAGATTCAGAACCGCAACGCCAACGCCTGAAGCTGGAAGTTCAATCATAAAGTTGGCAGATTTTCCGGTGGGCTCTGCACAAGGTTTTGTTGCAAACGATGGCACACCTAGCGTTCTCTTTAGGACTAAGGCCGGCCTCTTTGCCTACTCAAGAATTTGTACTCACCAAGGTTGCACGGTTGGCTATGATGCGAAAGCAAAGCTTCTAATCTGTCCTTGCCACGGCTCAGAATTTGATCCGATGAAAGAGGGTTCTCCAATTTCTGGTCCGACAAAGATCCCCTTGCCTAAAATTAACGTCGCGATAAAAGGCGCAAATATCGTCCAGATTTAATGTGGAGTTGTTAGATCGGTAATCCTGGCTCCGCTACTTGGCAGCGGGGAGAAGAATCTGGGCGCTCTAAATTTTGCGGCGCTAAATGACGAAGTAATCTGCAATCTGACAAGTTCAGCATCTTGGGCGCTAACAAGAGCAATGGCACTTCCCCCAAACCCGCCCCCAATCATTCGCGCACCTAGAGCACCAAATTCAAGTGCCGTTGTTACGGCTAGATCTAACTCCGGAGCAGAGACGGTGTAGTTATCGCGTAATGAAATATGCGCCGCACTTACGATTTTTCCAAAACCGCGGAAGTCCGCAGATTTAAGCAGTTCAACTGCATCTAGAACCCGCTGCATTTCAGTAACACCATGAAAGGCACGAGCGTAAGTTGTTGCATCAAGTTCGGACTTTCTCAAGACAAAATCAGTGAGTGAAATATCGCGAAGCGATGTAATCCCTAAATCCGAAACCGCCTTCTCGCATGAAGCGCGCCGTTCAGCATAACCGCCGTCAACTAGAGCATGGTGGACTTGAGTATCAATTACTAAGAGCTCCAAGTGATGTGGCGCAATATCAAATGGAATCTGTTCGGTAGATAGATCGCGAGTATCCAAAAGAAGAGCATGTCCTTGTTTTGCCATTAAAGAGACAGATTGATCCATAATTCCGCAAGGCATTCCAACATAGATATTCTCACCCTTCTGTGCAGCGCGGGCTAAAGTTGGAAGCGGCAAATTTAATTTGAAAAGTTCATTCACTGCAGTTGCAACTGCACATTCCAGAGCGGCGCTCGAAGATAGACCCGCACCAAGTGGCACTTGGCCATCAATTAAAATATCGAGGCCAGAATCTATTTCAAGAGCCCAGAGAACTCCAATCGGGTATCGGGTCCAAGGCTCGCCACTTAGCGGCTCAAGTTTGCTTCTCTCAACCACCGAAATCTCGCTGGCTTTCTGTAAGGAAGCAACACGAATACTATTCGAGGAGTTTTTGGCAATTGCGACAGTTGTGACATCTGAAATTGCGAAGGGCAGAACAAAACCATCCAGGAAATCTACATGCTCGCCAATAAGATTCACTCGACCTGGGGCGCTAGCAATTACATCGGGCTGCGCGCCGTATAACTCTACAAATTTAGCTGCGATTGGCGGCATTTTGAGATTCCCAAGTATCACTGACCATTTGTTCAATACTTCGAAGTGGCGACCAACCCAAAATAGTTTTAGCCTTGGAGATATCCGCTATTAATATTGCGGGGTCTCCGGCTCGTCGAGCAGTAATTTTACTCGGGATCTCTCGGCCAAGAACTTTCGATGCAGCCCTGATGACCTCCATTACTGAGTATCCACTGCCGCTGCCCAAATTAATTATCAGATGCTTGCTCATCTCTAATTTTTCAAGAGCTGCAATATGTGCGTCAATTAAATCTACAACATGGATGTAATCCCGAATACATGTGCCATCTTGCGTCGGCCAGTCATCACCAAAAATATTAAGTGGGCTCTCTACGCTGGCACGCAGTAGATTGGGAATCAAATGAGTTTCTGGGTCGTGCCGTTCAGCAAGCCAGCCGCCTTCAGATTGAAGTGCACCTGCTACGTTGAAGTAGCGAAGGCTTATTGCCGCGATTCCACTTTTGGCTGCTTCGGTAATCATGCGGTCAACTTCCAGCTTGGTTGAGCCGTAAGGGCTGGTTGGATTTGTACTTGAGTCTTCAGTAATTGGTATAGCTTCGGGTTCACCGTAGGTCGCAGCCGTTGATGAGAAAACAAGTTTTGTGATACCTGCCTTTCTCATTTCACTTAATAGAATTCGCGTTCCACCAACATTAACTTCATGATAGAGCTCGGGCTTCAAAACTGATTCACCGACTAGCGATTTAGCAGCGAAGTGGATTACCCCTTGGCAACCAGCAATAGCCCTTTGGACCGATGCCGGGTCAAGCAAGGAACCGTGAATGAAAGTTGCGCCACTAGGAACCGCATCTTCATGACCCGAAGAGCAGTCATCTAAAACGCTGACCTCATAACCTCGCGCTAAAAGCTCTGCTACTGCGGTGGAGCCAATATATCCAGCGCCACCTGTGACTAGGACCCGCATCAGATTTTTACATCACGCAATTGTGCTGCGGATTGCTCTGGCTTCATATCCATTATGAAAGCTTGCATCGCCGATTCGGAGCCGGCGAGATATTTAAGTTTCCCTGGCGCACGCCTGATACTTGTAATTTGCAGATGCAGTCCGAGAACATCATGGCCATCGTCAACCGGCGCCTGGTGCCATGAAGCCATATATGCCATCTCGATTCCAAAGACGCCATCTAAGCGTTGCATGGCCTCCTTCGCTACTTCACCAAAAGACTGAGCAGCCAAATCGGAGAGTTCGGAGAGATTGGCAACAAATTTTTTTGGAGCGATGTGAATCTCGAAGGGATACCTAGATGCAAATGGAACATAGGCGAGCCAATCTGAATTTTGTGCAACCATTCGGAGCTCATCTTTTAGCTCGCGGGCAATAATGTCGGTCAAGAGTGGTCTGCCATTTTTCGCAAAATACTCTTTAGCAACTTGCAACATTTTCTCTACCCGAGGCGGCAGGTATGAATAGGCATAAATTTGGCCATGAGGATGGTGCAAGGTAACGCCAACTTCAACTCCGCGATTTTCAAATGGGAAGATATGGCGGATAAATGCCAACTTTGAAATTTCCCGAGTTCGATCTCGCCAAGCTTCCATAATAAGTCGGATCTGTACGAGAGAGAGAGAGCCAAAATTGGCGTCATGGTCATCAGTAAACGAGATAACTTCACAGAATCCAGCAGCGTCAACGGTGGGAGTATCGAGGCCGGCTAGTACTGGTAATTCCCATTCAGCCTTGGGGTCGGCAAGTGATGGCGAAAGATTTTCAAATACCGCGACTTGGTAATTGGCTTCGGGAATTTCAGTTTGCAACCCCGGCTTAGTCGGACAAAGTGGGCACAATTCTTTGGGTGGAAGAAAGGCGCGCGTCTGGCGGTGTGCTGCCATGACAACCCATTCATTGGTAAGCGCATCTAGTCGAAGCTCTCCAAGTCCAGGACGATTTTCTACCGGCCGTTGATCCTTTGCCTCACGTATAACTTGCTCGGAATCATAATAAGAGATTGTCCTGCCGTCAGAGAGTTTTCGATCCTGACGCATAATGCCATCGCTAAGTTGGACCGCTTTTTCGCTGCTCACAGTGGGCAACTCTATCTTTCAATATCTTTTAATTACGAATTTGCCCCGCGCATGCATCAAATGGCTTTGGTGCTGGTTTCTTGGTCGGTGATGGTTTTGGCTCAGGAGTCGGGCCTTGGGTAACTTCAAAGTAAATCGGAATATCTACAGTTGAATGAGTCTGGGATGCATCAAAGTATTCGATATAGCCAGCGTAAGTTCCGGCCGGCAGCGCAGAAATCTTTAGCGTCCAACGCCCAGATGCAGATCGAATAACACTCTGTGCTCCAACTTTGGCTAGCGAATCGGCCGAAATAAAGCGCACACTTCCAGTGACTACTGGGGTCCCATTAGGTCGAGTAGCGTCAAGAGTGAAATCGGCAGAGTCATTTGTCGTAATTATGGAAGAACTAGAAGTCAAGGTTGCAGTCGTTGTCTCATTGAAGGGAAGTAGATCTACCGCATCTGGTTGCCAGATACCAGTTGTCATCGCATAAAATTGTTCACTACTTCCGCCAAAAACATTTAAATCAATTCGCGAACTCTTTACGCCATATCTCGAGCCCTTTCCGCAAGAGGTGTATTGCCAAATTTGATAGTCAGCAGTGCAATCAGCTTTAGTCCAAGAGTGGGCATAACAGCCAACGCTCTTCATGCCGGGGTGGTTGGCTAAATTAGCTGGGTCTTTTCCATAAGCAGCAATCCAAAGAGGATAGTTTGCAAGTTCTATCGATCTTTTCATCGCACCCTGCAAGAAATTAGGATAAGAATAAATAAGCGGATTCCGATTTGTTCTGGCCGAAACTTCATCTAACCAGGTCTTCGCCCATAACGTCACATGCCTCTTCTTGGCATATTTCTTGCAGACACCAGAAATTTTACGAACGCAATTAGTTTCAAGATCCAGGGCTATCGGCAAATCCTGATCGGTATAGCCACCAATCTCAGCTAATCGCCAGATTGCCTTCTGTGCCTGTGCCATAGCATCAGCAACGACTTCGACTTTCTTTCTGGTATCTGGAAGGTATGCGAAATAGTAGAAGCCGGTATAAAGCCCCGCTTCATGCGCTGCGGTTCGATCTTCGATTAGATAATTTCTCGCCATTTCGTCAGCGTCAGGATTAGAGTCAGAACCCTTGATAATCACAAAGCGAACTCCAGAGGCAGCCATTTTTGTGAAATTAATTGGCTTATCGTAAGGATGTTGCCATCGGCTGATATCTACGCCATGAATACGATTCCCTGGTCCCGCAGTTACAAGTTGTAGAGGAGCAGCAATCACATTTGTTGAAACCAATGAAAGAGAGAGGACAATGAGTAAGAATAAACGTCTCAAGCTTCAATAACCTCCATTTTCTCCTGTGTTACTTTAAATATTGCAGAGACTAGTTTGTCAGTTTGTTGGGGGCTACGTGCGGTTTTGAAGTTGTGGTCGCCACTAAATTTCTCACTGTCGGCAAAGCTCACCTCCAATACATTGCCTTCTAGTTTTACTAACCTGGCATCAAACCAGAGCAGCCAAGCAACTCGATCAACTTCCAAGATGGTATCGAGGATTTGATTCCAAGAAAGTTTGAGAGTTTCTATAGAGAATTCTGAGTTCATTATTGTTCTGACATTGCAACTAATTGCGCCAGATGAATCACCTTGGTTTTCACTTTAGCTCTGCGAAGTTCAGTAGCAAGTTGACGAGTGCACCCAGGATTGAGCGTTGCAATGTAATCCAAATCTAGCTCCTTAATATCTGCGATCTTTTGGCTCACAACTTTTCGGCTATTTTTCTTCTGCAACAGGGCATATGTTCCTGCAGCGCCGCAGCAGTCGCCAGAACCAGGAACTTCAACATAATCACCAAGTTGTTTTAGAACTTTACGGGGCTCGGCAAATACCCCCATCCCATTTCGTAAATGACAAGAATCCTGCAATCCCACGCGTATGATGCCTCCATTTTGTGAAATTGGTTTTAAGTTGACTTCACGATTTATCCACCACTCAGAGAATTCTTGAACCCGATCTCGCCCAATAACCGAAGATAAATGTGCTGCGCAACCGCCCGCAGTTGTAAGTATGGTTCCCGGTAACTTAGCGCCGAGGGCTTGAGCCAAAGATTTCCCTTTTTCCATATCACCGTTATGAGCGTGTAGTGCGCCGCAACAACCTTGAGTTGAAGAGCAAGAAACTTCAGGAGCAAGTTGGGCAACAGCTCGACTTACCTCTGGGAAGAGTCGACGCTCAAAGCACCCATACATCAAATGTAGATCTGCCTGGGCCTTACGGTTTTTGGCGACAGGAGAAAAAAGACCAAGACTCCATATGCCGAACCTATTTCCAACCGCCATAAATAGAGCACGAACAATTAGCGGTCGATTTTTTCCCTGCCAAGTTATCTCACGCATCTCCTCTAATAAGACACCGTATTCAACGCCGGCAGGACAGACTGGTTCGCATGCTCGACATCCCAGGCAGAAAGTTGATTCGTTAAGTAGATCAAGGGCTGGCAATTTATCGTTCTGTACCGCTCGCATCAGCGTGATTCGACCACGAGGCGATGACTCTTCCTTGCCGGTTAATTGGTAGGTAGGGCAAGCTGGCAAGCAGTAGCCACAGGAAATGCAAGGGTCCAATTTGTCTTGGCTAAATTTTTCTCTCATGAACCTATCCGTCCCGGATTAAGAATTCCTGCTGGATCGAAAATTTTCTTAATATTGCGTTGCAGTTGCATATTTGGCGCCCCAATTAAACTTTCAAGATACGGTAACTTGGCAGATCCGACGCCGTGCTCACCAGTAATACTTCCACCAAACTCAAGAGGTAGAGCGAATATCTCAGAGAGCGCCAGCTCTGCTTTGGCAACTTCCTCGGGGTTATTTCCATCTAAAACTATTGTCGGATGCAGATTTCCATCCCCGGCGTGCCCAAAAGTTCCGATGCGAAGGCCATACTTTTTGCCGATTGCTTGGATGCGATTAACCACTTCGGCCATTGCTTTTCTTGGTACTGAAATATCTTCCAGGATAGAGAGAGAGCTTAATCTAGCTAGCGCTGGCAACGAACATCTGCGGGCATAGAGCAGAGCTTCGGCGGCCGCAACATCTGCCGCAAGGGTAACGCCGCGAGATCCCGGAGATGCCAAGGCTATTTCTGACATTCTGGTAACGCTCTGTTCTATGGAAATTGCATCGCCATCATCGCCGAATAAGAGTAGCGCTCCAGCTTTTGTGTCCAATCCAAGATGAGCGAAATCTTCTACCGCCACCAGGCAAGTGTTATCTAAGAATTCTAGCGTGGCGGGCAAAATTCCTGATGTAATAATTTTTTCGACTGCGCCAGCTGCTGCAGATAAATCTTCGAAGTAAGCGACACCATATTTGGATGCTTCTGGGCGGGGAGCCAGTGCGAGAGTTATTTCAGTAAAGACAGCAAGAGTTCCTTCACTTCCAACCAATAATCGAGTGACGTCATAACCGGCGACATCCTTTACTAAACGGCCGCCTGTGCGGATGATTTCACCATTACCAAGTACAGCTTCCAGACCAAGAATATAATTTCGAGTTGTTCCATATTTAAGGCCACGTAGGCCACCTGCGCTGGTCGCGACATTTCCGCCTATCGTGGAAACACTTCGTGAACCTGGATCAGGGATAAAGCGCAAGCCCTGCCTTTCGGCTAATTTGTCTAGGGCTAAATTGGTAACGCCAGGTTGAACAACGGCTAGCATTTCAGATTTGGAAACTTCCAATATAGCTTTCATATTTGTCATGCTTAGCACGATTCCGCCATTTAACGGAACGGTCGCCGCGCAGAGATTACTTCCGGCGCCGCGAGGAATTATTGGAGTTTTTGTATCATGAGCAAATTT
This sequence comes from uncultured Actinomycetes bacterium, assembly GCA_937876245.1. Classification (GTDB taxonomy): domain Bacteria; phylum Actinomycetota; class Actinomycetes; order Nanopelagicales; family Nanopelagicaceae; genus AAA044-D11. Next base: position 32,856 of record CALEGP010000038.1, read on the forward strand.
AACTGCCTTGGCGACTTCCTCGGTATTCCTCGGCGAAACTATTACTTCCGGTAGCCCTTCAAACATTGGAGTCGCATCACGACTATATGCCTGAAGTGAAACCGCGTCACCTCGGACGACTTCGCTGCCAAGAAGGTCAGTTAATTTTGCTACTAAATCTGATTCGGACACTAGGCAATTAAACCACTGCACCTACGCAAGTATCTTGCCGATTGCCTCTGGAATGTAATCGATAATCATCGAAGCCGATATTGGCCCACCTTTTGAGGCAAGTCGGGCCGCACGATCATGAACAAAGGAGCCAGTGGCGGCGATTTCAGCAAATCTATTACTCGAATTCAATATTTCAATTTCACTTGTGGCAGCTATCGCACCAATAATTCCGGCAAGGACATCGCCCGAACCTGCGGTTGAAAGCCAAGGCGTGGCTCTTGGCAGTTCGATTGTGATATCACCATTGGCTACAAATGTTTTGGCTCCCTTCAATAGGACGGTTACTCCCAGAAGCTGCGTAGCTTTATTGACCCATTCTTTCGGGTTGCTTGAAACTTTATCCGAAGAAACTTTGACTCCTTGCTTGCTCAAAAGTTTCGCGAGCTCACCAGCATGAGGTGTTATCAAAGTTGGTTGCTCTAACTTGCCGACCAATGAGAGCGCACCAGCATCCAAGATAGTTGGAACGCTCTGTCTCTCAATTACTTTAAACCAGCGATGGCGCAACCAGGTTGTGAAATCATCAAATCTATTTCCAACAATTCCCGAACCTGCAAGCCAGGCGTTGACAAGTCCAGGTTGAACAATAACCTCAGGAGAGCTATGCAGAACTAAATGCGCTAGGCCAGAGGAGCTGTAAAAACGAACCATTCCAACTCCGGTTGCAACTGCGGCTCTTGTGGTTAATACCGCAGCCCCTGGATATTGCGCCGAGCCTGAAATAACTCCCAAGACTCCTCTTGAATATTTGTGGTCAAATTCATCTGGAATCATTAGACACTTCTTGGCACGCACCGCGCTCCAAACCAAAGTTTTCATCTCATTATTCTAAAGCAATTAAAGAGAAGAGATATTGTATAGAGCCATCGTGAGCGATGCCTCTACTTTCTAGGCATTTGCGCTGGTAGGGCTACATAATTATTTCGTAGGGGAGTAGCCTGTGAATGTAATTAATGGGCAGTAATAGGGAAATGAGAGAAACATGAACGCTCAACAACTCGAACAGATGCGCAATGGTAAAGGATTCATAGCAGCTCTTGATCAGAGCGGTGGAAGCACACCAAAGGCGTTGAAGCTATATGGTGTGGAAGAGAGCGCTTACGCCAGCCAAGAAGAGATGTTCGACTTGGTCCACCAAATGCGCGCCAGAATAATTGAGAGTCCAGTATTTAAAAAAGATCGAATCCTTGGCGTAATTTTATTTGAGATGACTATGAACAGAGAAGTAGCAGGTCTAGGTAGCGCCGAGTACCTGTGGCGAAATAAAGGGATTGTTCCATTCCTTAAAATTGATAATGGACTTTCAGAGCAGGAAAATGGCGTGCAATTAATGAAGCCGATACCAGAGCTTGCTGCTCGACTAGAAAGCGCGAAGAAACATGAAGTATTTGGTACAAAAATGCGATCCGTAATTAAGTTGGCAAATGTTGCAGGGATCGAGGCCTGCGTGGATCAACAATTTGAAATTGGCCAAATCGTACTGGCCGCCGGTTTAGTGCCGATTTTGGAACCAGAAGTAGATATAAATAGTTCAGAAAAAAGTGAGGCAGAAGAAATTTTGAAAGCCTCCCTGTTAAAACATCTGGACTCGCTAGATGTTTCGCAGAGCGTCATGCTGAAGTTGACTTTGCCAGATAAAGAGGGCTTTTATTCAGATTTGGTTTCCCACCCACGAGTTCTGCGAATTGTTGCACTTTCAGGTGGCTACTCTCGAGAAAAAGCTAATTCGATACTTACCAAGAATCCCTCATTGATTGCTAGCTTCTCTCGTGCGTTAACTGAAGGTTTAGGAGTCAAGCAAACTGACGTGCAATTCAACGAGTTACTAAATTCCTCTATTCAAAGCATTTATGAGGCATCAATTACATAGCAAAAGTAGGAACCGGCACATGTGTGATGCTGACAAATTTGAATCTAGCGAGGAGCGAGGTTTGGCCCTCTACCGAATTGAAGACCAGGCCCAATTCATAAACTAAACTTTGACAGTAGTTGACAGGTGCTAGCACTCATATGATTTCGATTTGGCAAAATTCTCAATGGTTACTCACTAAAATTGTAGTTTCGAAACTTCCATTTTGGTTCAGTTTCACTCTGATTAGAATTGAGACGATATGCAAGATTTAACAATTACACAAGCACCACATAAGGCCAATTCTCATTCCTGTCGTTGCGGCGAGGATGCCTCAGATTCATATCCAGAGCTTGATGCTAGAAATATTCCGTCCGCAATTAGACATCCGGCAATTTTTGGCGTTCTAGATTCATTACTTTTGGGGTCTGGTTTCGTTTTGATAGCGCCACATAAACCGGTCCCTCTGTTATCTCAGGTGGAGAAGAAGTTTCCTGGATTATTTGAAGTTAGTTTCATTAACGAAACGCCAGAAAATTTCCGTGTTCAATTTATTCGTAAAATTTAGGGCGAGCTTGTGGTAACAAGTGTTTTTGTTGTAGATGATCACGAACTGGTGAGAAAAGGGTTAATTGATTTGATTAACCATGAGGATGATCTTCGAGTCGCCGGAAGCGCATCAAGTGTTTGCGAATCGTTAGAGAGATTCGAGGAGAGTCAGGCGGATGTGGCAGTACTGGATATTCGACTTGCAGACGGTTCTGGAGTAGATCTATGTCGAGAGCTTCTAGCTCTGAGCCCTCAACTTCGCGTACTAATGCTCACCTCCTTCGAAAGCGATGAGGCGTTATTGGGATCAATGCTGAACGGCGCCCATGGGTATTTGTTAAAAGATATTCGCAATCTGGAACTTTTGTCGGCAATCAGGAAAGTTGCAGCAGGAGAAAGCCTGCTAGATAGTTTGGCAGTTTCAGCAGTTACTAGTCGTTTGCGGAAGAATAATAATCCGGCCAGCGAAATGTATGAACTCACGGAACAAGAACAGCGAGTGCTTGAACACATTGGGAAGGGCATGACTAATCGTGAAATTTCCAGATCTATGTTCTTGGCGGAAAAAACGGTTAAAAATTATGTTTCTTCGCTTTTGAGGAAACTCGGCCTTGAACGTCGCACTCAAGTTGCCGCTTTGGCGGTTCGTCTCGGAGTTAATAGACAGTGAAGTTAGAGACTTGCTCGCCAAATAGCTCTTGTTCCACCGTTGCCACCTTGAATTCTTGCAATTTCAAATTCCCCACCTCGCTCCAAGGCGCGTTTTTCCAAGTTAAGTAATCCGCTTCTTCTTGTGCTTTCGTTATATCCCATCCCGTTGTCTACAACTCTAACTTCACAATATGTCTGATTTGCCATTATGAGAAGCTCAATAGATGACGCACTCGCATGACGAATTGAATTAGTAATTAACTCTCGTATCACGGGGATAATTTGAGCAGATAGATCTGCTCCAATTACCGAATCCACGGGCCCCTCAAATTTCAGGGCAATTCTGAAACCAGCTATTGAACTCAATGAAACTATTTCACTCTTCACTTGTGTTCGGAGATCCTTGATTGGAAGATGTTCTTGAAGTGCGAAAATAGTGGAGCGAATCTGTTGGACAGTTGCATCCAATCCGTCCATACTCTCCTTAACTTTAGGGAGATAGATTTGCGGAAGCGTGGAGTCTGATTCAAGAGATCGCATAGAGAGGCCGATTGCAAAAAGTCTTTGGATAACCAAATCATGTAGATCGCGCGCTATCCGCTCGCGTTCAGCCAGGAGGTCAACTTGGTTTCTAGCAACCTGTCCGCGATAACTGTCTATTGCAACTCCTGCAGCAGATGCTAAAACAACGACGAGTTGCTCATCTTCTTCGGTGAAATCCTGACCATTCCGTTTTTCGGTAAGGTAGAGGCTTCCGTAAATTTCCTCACGAATTCTAATTGGTACTCCTAAAAATCCAGACATCGAAGGGTGGTTTTTAGGAAAACCGATCGAGGCAGGATGATCGCTTAGAACAGGAATGCGCAATGGCGTGGGGTGCTTTAGAAGGTGACCCAACAACCCTTTTCCCTCTGGGAAGGTCGGTATTTCATCGGCCGTTTCTTCAGATATTCCTACATAAGTAAATTCTTCTAGAGAACCGTCTGGACTTATGGAACCCAGCGCCCCATAAGTGCAATCGGTAATTTCGACAGCATTTTGAATTAAACGAAGAAGGGAGGTTTTCAGGTCCTTCCCTTTTGCAACGTCCATGATCGCCTCAGAGAGCACGCTTAAGCGAGTCAGATTCATAGCGCAATTCTCTCGAAAATTACCTCAAATGACGAGTTAGCTTTTCGCTTCTGCATTTACACGCGCATAAAACCACCAGGCTATTCCAGCGCCAACTATGGAAAAGGCGCTGATGGCAAGAAAGAAGTTCTCTGGCGCAAAAATGGATAGCAGCACTCCGAAAATAAACGGCCCAAATGCGGCAATTGCCGCAGTCCAGCCAAGTACGCCACCCGCCTGTCTAGGCGCAAAAATCATTGGCATCTGTTTAAACGTGCTGGCATTCCCAACGCCCGTGAAGAAGAAGATCACCATCATTCCCCAGAAAAATGGGGCAAAGTCGGCAGAACTATCAGGGGATAGGTGGCCACTTGTAAAGAGTGCGGCGGCTGCAATTCCTACTCCAGAGAAACAAGTCAATATTCCGCCACCAATTCGATCGGCAAGTGGTCCACTTACTACACGAGCCACAGAACCAACCAATGGACCGAAGAAAGCGTATTTAACCGGGTCAGGAGCATTTGCAAATTCACCGAATAAGTTCTTTATAAGAAGTCCAAATTGTGCTGCAAACCCGGAGAAAGTTCCGAAGGTCATGAAGTAAAGAAAGGTCATTAGCCAAGTGTGCCGGTTATTGAATATATCGAGCTGATCGCGAATTCCTCGAGACTTGACTGGAACGCTTTTTAGCAGCAACCAGGAAAGTATCACTGACACTAGTACAAAGGGGATCCAAATTAGTCCAGCATTTTGGTACCACACATCTTTATCAATATTCTTTGTGGCATCCACGAAACGTTGCGGAGCGCCAAATGTAGCGCCAAACATGGCCGAGCCAACGATAACGGGCGTCAAGAATTGAATGATGCTTACGCCAAAGTTACCAACTCCTGCCTGAATTCCAAGAGCCAATCCCTGTTTTGATCGTGGGAAGAAGTAGGAAGTGCTTGGCATAAACCCCGAGAAAACACCACCTCCAATTCCCGCCAGGAATGCAAGTGCTAGTAATGCAACATATGGAGTGGAAGGCGTACGAATTACAAGCGCCCAACCAATCAAAGGCAAGAGTAAGAGCGCTGTTGAGTAGGTAACCAATTTTCGTGTTCCAAGTATTGGTGGCAAAAACATCCAAATTAATCGTAAGCCACCGCCAGCTAGACCCGGCATCGCTGCCAACCAATACAGCTCCTTCTTTGATAAATCAAAACCTAAGTTATTCAATTTTGGGGCGAGTGCTGAAACAAGGAACCAACTCATAAAGCCGAGGGTTAGGGCATAAGTTGTCACCCACAAAGTTTTCCAAGCAATCTTGGAGTCCCACTCTCCCTCGATATTCGGGTCCCAAGAGGTAAGCCATTCGGAGGACTTGCCAGTGGGATTCGAGTTACTTGTTGACATTTTTATGCTCCATTTCGGTTAGAATCTTGAAAATCAATTTGGTGTTCGAGATTTGGGCTTGCTTCGTGGAGTAGCTTCATAATGACAAAATGCATCCAAATTAATGCGGTAAGGGTTAGCAGGAACAGCACTACAAATGTTGATTGGGGCAGTCCAGTCCAATGTCCAACAATGACGAATAATGGTGGTAGAAAGAAGCCACCTAGCGCTCCTAATGTTCCTACCAGACCACCTACGGCTCCGATATCCTTAGGAAAATATTCTGGAATATGTTTATAAACCGCAGCTTTCCCAATTCCCATTGAGCAACCAACGATAAAGAGCAACCCGGTAAATGGCACAACTCCTAAGTGGTACGGAAGTACCTCTTTTGGCCCACTCGGAGTATTCAATACGATATATCCAAATGGTGCAGCTAGAAGTAGCAATGCAAGGACCATGGTTATAAAGGTCGCGTACATCAATCTGCGCGCACCAATACGATCCGATAATTGTCCACCTACGGGCCTAAGTAAAGAAGCCGGAAAGATGAAAAGTGCAGTAAGTAAGGCGGCATCTCTAAGTTCTAGGCCGTATACGGACACGTAATATTTTGGCATCCATGATGCAAGAGCGACATATGCTCCAAAAACGATAAAATAATAGAAGCTAAAGCGCCACACTTGGACATACCTGAGCGGAATAAACATTTCCTTTAATGGTCGAGCCATTTGTACATTTGCTGAATCAGATGGAGTGAGCAACATCGTTGCAATAGCGGTGATCACCAGCAGAATGGAATAGAGCGCAGGGACAAATCGCCACCCTCCTGGAATAATTCCACCTAAATAGGATCCGCCTACGGTGCCAGCAATAAGTGCGGGGCCAATGAACTTCGTTAAAGATGCACCAATATTGCCGGCACCAAACACGCCAAGAGCGAAACCCTGATGTTTTCTTTCGAACCAGTGCGAATTCCATGCAATTCCTACGCTAAATAAGTTTCCAGCGATACCAATTAGGAATGCGAGAATTAGCAACCAATTGTACGAAAGCTCCATGTGGGCCAAAAGGTAGGAAGGGATTGCTGTTATAAACAGCATTGCGACTGTTACTCGTTTTCCACCAATTCGATCAGCAAGAATTCCAAGAAACAAGCGCCAAATTGATCCGTTAAGAATGGCAACGGCAGATAACCAAGCCAGTTGTGAATCACTTAATCCAAATTCCTCTTGGATGGGAATTCCTAGAACTCCAAACATTAACCAAACAGCAAACATAAGGGTGAAGGCGAATGTTGATAAAGTTAAAACTCTTCCTGAATCTTTCATTTTCACAGTGCTAACTCCTTAAAACGAATTGCCTCTAGAGCAAAGCATCTCCTAAAGGATCTAGGGCAAATAGGGTCTTTGTACCTATACATCTGAGAGCACTAGAGCGACAGAATGGGGGTATGAAAAATGAGGAAGCTACATCTGCTGGTTTAGAGGAATCACTTGTTAAACTTGGTCGGTTTTTTACCAGAGGCGAAGTCTCTCAAGATTTAAGGTCTATAACTAAAGATGGTGGCCGCGAGGGCGACGAGTTTTATCGTGATCGCTGGAGTCATGACAAGGTAGTTCGATCAACACACGGGGTTAATTGCACTGGCTCTTGCTCTTGGAAAGTCTATGTGAAAGATGGAATCATCACTTGGGAAACCCAGCAAACTGATTATCCATCCGTCGGCCCAGATTCGCCCGAGTACGAGCCACGGGGGTGCCCTCGAGGTGCGGCCTTTTCTTGGTACACATATTCTCCAACTCGAATTCGTTACCCATATATTCGGGGGGTACTCCTGGAAATGTATAGGGAGGCGAAGTCTCGCCTTGGTGATCCCGTACTTGCTTGGGCAGATGTTGTGGATAATCCTGAACATAGAACTAAGTACCAAAAAGCGCGCGGTAAGGGTGGTTTAGTCCGCGCCGAGTGGGGTGAAATATCCGAAGTAATTGCAGCCGCTCATGTTCACACGATCAAAAAATATGGACCTGATCGCGTCTTTGGATTTTCTCCTATCCCAGCTATGTCTATGGCTTCACACGCAGCCGGTTCACGATTCATATCGCTCATGGGTGGATCGATGCTCTCTTTTTATGATTGGTATGCAGATTTACCAGTTGCCTCTCCACAAGTCTTTGGTGACCAGACCGATGTTCCTGAATCGGCCGATTGGTTTAACGCTTCATATTTAATTATGTGGGGATCAAATGTCCCAGTTACGAGAACTCCAGACGCCCACTTTATGACAGAGGCTCGGTATCGTGGTCAAAAAGTTATTGCTATAAGTCCAGATTATGCCGACAACACCAAGTTTGCAGATGAGTGGGTGGCCCCTCATCCGGGAACAGATGGCGCTCTTGGGATGGCTATGGGCCACGTGATTCTCAAAGAATTTTTCGTAGATAGACAAACGCCACGATTTACCGAATATGTTAAAAAATTCACTGACCTGCCTTACTTGGTTTCGCTCCGGGAAAAAGACGGGGCTTGGGTGCCAGATAAGTTTATTGTTGCCGCGGATCTCGGAGATACTTCAGAGGGCGCTAAATTTAAAACTGTTGTTTTAGATTCGGTTAACGGAAAGACTTTTATCCCCAATGGCTCACTGGGGCATCGATTCAATGATGAATCAATGGGTAAATGGAATCTTGATTTAGAAGGAGTTGATCCACTCTTATCTGTCTATAAAACGCAGGGCGCTTCAGTAACTGCTATTTCTTTACCCCGCTTCGATGTGGGTCAAGGAGAGTCCGAAAGTGGAGGTGTTCTCTATCGAGGAGTTCCAACAATTGAAGTGGCCGGGAGAAAGGTGACAACAGTATTTGATCTTATGCTGGCTCAGTATGGCGTCGCCCGTGAAGGACTTGCAGGAGATTGGCCAAAAGATTACACAGATATCTCTCCATATACTCCAGCGTGGCAGGAAGAAATTACGAATGTTCCAGCTGCGCAAGCAATTCGGATCGCGCGCGAATTTGCACAGAATGCCGATGAGTCTGAAGGTCGCTCGATGATTCTTCTTGGCGCGGGCACCAATCATTGGTTTCATTCAGACACTATGTACCGAACATTTTTGGCGCTCGTAACTCTGACTGGATGCCAGGGTGTAAACGGAGGCGGTTGGGCTCACTATGTAGGTCAAGAAAAATGTCGCCCGGTAACAGGTTGGGCACAGATTGCATCCGGCGCAGATTGGTCCCGCCCTGCTCGGCAAATGATCGGAACTGCATTTTGGTATGTCTCAACCGATCAGTGGAGATACGACGCTCTTAAATCTGAATTGCTTGCAACTCCGCTAGGAGAGCAGCGATTCAAGAACATGGCCGCAATTGATGTTCTAGCGAAATCAGCGCGCATGGGCTGGATGCCCTCTTATCCCTCACTAAATCGAAATTCCCTTGATTTAGCGGATGAAGCTCGCTCGCTTGGAGTAGAACCAGTGCAGCACGTTGTTGATGAGTTAAAGAATGGAGATCTAAAATTTGCTATTGAGGACCCCGATGCGCCAGAGAATTGGCCACGCGTCTTAACGGTTTGGCGGGCTAATATTCTTGGGTCCTCCAGTAAAGGAAATGAATATTTCTTAAAACATTTACTTGGTACAGATAACTCAGTGCGAGCCGAAGAGAATGGATTAGAAGACCGACCCCGGGATGTTAAATGGCAGACAGAAGCACCGGAAGGAAAACTGGATTTACTTGTATCAATTGATTTCCGCATGACCAGCACTGGGCTATTCGGGGATATTCTGTTACCAGCCGCAACGTGGTACGAAAAACATGATCTATCAAGCACTGACATGCATCCATTCATTCATGCTTTCACCCCGGCGATTAATCCGCCATGGGAGACAAAAACAGATTACGACATCTTCCAAATGTTAGGGCGGCAGGTCGCCGAACAGTCGAAGGGACATCTTGGCGAACGTGAAGATATTGTTGTTGTCCCTCTGCTCCATGACACCCCTGACGCGATGGCCAATCCAAGTGGCATAGTCGAGGATTGGCGTGATGGGAAAGTGGAGCCGATACCTGGAGTTACCATGCCAAAACTCATGCTCGTAAAGCGGGACTACACGAAATTGGGCGAAAAGATGTCGGCGCTTGGTCCGCTGGTTGATCAATTGGGCACGAACACTAAGGGAGTTCCAGTAAGTCTGCTTCCGGAAGTCGAACTCTTGCGCCATGTGAACGGTGTAGTCGCGCGCGGTGTTGCCGAAGGACGGCCATCTCTTGCTACGGCGATTAATGCTTGCGAAACAATTCTCGCATTATCCGGAACAACAAATGGGCGGGTCGCTGTTGCAGGATTCAGGGCGCTTGAAAAGCGGACTGGTCAGAAGTTAACAGATTTGGCCCTTGATAATGAAGGAAAGCGAATAACTTTTGCTGACACGCAAGCTCGTCCAGTACCGGTGATTACCAGCCCAGAATGGTCTGGTTCCGAGCACGGAGGACGTCGATATACCGCCTTCGCAATAAATGTTGAACGTCTCAAGCCATGGCACACGCTGACTGGACGACAACACTTCTTCATAGATCACGACTGGATGACAGAACTGGGTGAACAAATGCCAATCTTTAGGCCGCCACTTAATATGCATCGGATTTTTGGGAGCCAAGGAGATGGAATTGAAAAAGAAGTAACCGTTCGATATTTGACACCTCACTCGAAGTGGTCAATTCATTCCGAATATCAAGATAATCTATTTATGCTCTCGTTATCGCGGGGAGGACAAGAGATTTGGATGAGCGTTGAAGATGCGCAAACAATCGGAGTCAAAGATAATGAGTGGATTGAGGCCTATAACCGTAATGGCGTCGTAGTAGCTCGGGCATGCATCTCTCACCGTATGCCAACAGGAACTGTTTTCATGTATCACGCCAAGGACAGAGTCGTTGATGTACCTCTTGCAGAAACTTCCGGCAAACGCGGCGGAATTCATAATTCTCTTACGAGATTGATGCTAAAGCCAACTCACTTAATCGGGGGTTATGCCCAACTTTCGTTTGCATTCAATTACCTTGGGCCGACAGGCAATCAAAGAGATGAAGTGACGGTTATTCGCCGTCGATCACAGGATGTGGAGTACTAATGAAAGTTATGGCGCAAATGGGAATGGTGATGAACCTCGATAAGTGCATTGGCTGTCATACATGTTCTGTTACATGCAAGCAGGCTTGGACAAATCGAACTGGGCTTGAATATGCCTGGTTCAATAATGTCGAAACTAGGCCAGGTCAGGGATATCCACGCGGGTATGAAGATCAAGCAAAGGCCAAAGGGGGATGGGTGCGAACCTCGAAAGGACGCCTTCGACTCAAAGCTGGGAGTCGCATAAGTCGTCTAATTTCTATTTTCTCTAATCCAAAGATGTTAAATATTAAGGATTATTACGAACCGTGGACGTATGAGTATGACAATTTGATAACTGCTCCGCTTGGCCAGCAGACTCCAGTAGCACGGCCGAAATCTTTGCTCACTGGTAAACCAATGAAGATTGAGTGGTCTGCAAATTGGGATGATGACCTGGGCGGAGGTCCGGAAAATATCGAGAAAGACCCAATTCTAAAGAAATTGGCAGAGGATGTAACCACAAAAGTTAAATTAGCGTTCGAGGAAACTTTTATGTTCTACCTTCCTCGTATTTGCGAACACTGCCTCAATCCAGCATGCGTTGCGGCATGCCCTTCAGGTGCTATGTACAAGCGCGCTGAAGATGGAATCGTCCTCGTAGATCAACAACAGTGCCGCGGGTGGCGAATGTGCGTTTCGGCATGCCCCTACAAAAAAGTTTATTTCAATCATAAGACAGGAAAAGCTGAAAAATGCACATTGTGTTATCCGCGTCTTGAAATAGGACTGCCGACAGTTTGTTCTGAAACTTGTGTCGGCCGCTTACGTTATCTGGGTCTATTCTTGTACGACGCAGACAGAGTTACTGAAGCAGCGTCAGTTGAAAACGAACAGGATTTATATCAGGCCCAGCTCGACCTACTTCTGGATCCAAATGATCCGGAAGTTTTGAAAGCGGCACGGGCCGAGGGAATTCCAGAAGACTGGTTGGTAGCGGCTCAAAATTCTCCCGTTTACAAACTTGCTAAAGTTTATAAAATTGCTCTTCCTTTGCACCCTGAATATCGAACGATGCCAATGGTTTGGTACGTGCCGCCTCTTTCGCCAATTGTTGATGTTCTGACAGAGACTGGTCATGATGGTGAGGATGCAGGGAATCTCTTTGGCGCAATTGATGCTCTTAGAATTCCACTTGCATATCTAGCAGAACTTTTCTCGGCAGGAGACAAAGAAGTAGTTGAGGGAACGCTTCGAAAATTGTCGGCAATGCGTTCATACATGCGCGACATAAATTTAGGTCGTACCCCGCGACCCGAAATTCCTGCGGCAGTGGGCATGGATCAGGAATCTATTTATGAGATGTATCGTCTATTGGCAATCGCTAAGCACGAGGACAGATATGTCGTTCCTGCGGCACATGCTGAGCAGGCTGAAGATCTGGAAAGAATGGGTCAGAACATGGGTTGTTCACTCGACGGCGTAAATCTTGGTGATGCAAATGCTGGACCATTTGGTCAATCGTCCGGAAATCCCGTTCCGGTAACAATCGAGAATTTCAATATTATGAAAGCGAGACAGTCTAATGAATAAAGAGATCGCGAGAGTCATTTCATCTTTTGCACTTCTTTATCCTGGCGATGAATTTATCGCGAAGCGACCAGAACTTCTAGCCTTGGCGAGGAGTTTGCCTGCTAATTTGGGTGGGCCGCTAGTCCAATTCCTTGAAGCGAGTGAATCGCTACCACTTAATAGGCTGCAAGAGCACTACGTCGAGACCTTTGATATGAGACGAAAGTGCTCTCTTTTTCTGACTTCTTGGACGCATGGCGACACCCGAAACAGAGGAATGGCCCTCGTCTATTTCGCCGAGATATATAAACGATTTGGAATCAAGTTGGAATCGACAGAACTTCCAGACCACCTATCGGTCGTTCTCGAATTTGCCGCGCTTCATAATCCGAAGGAGGGAGATTTGCTTTTAGGAGAGCATCAAGCTCCAATTCTTTTAATAAGGGATTCACTCGCTAAGGCCAGATCCATTTACGTGAACGTTCTTGATGCGGTAATTGCTTCACTTCCAGCAATGACCGATGAAATTCTTGCACGAGCAGAAGCACTAGCAATTACTGGACCGCCTAAGGAGTTTGTTGGATTAAGTGGCGCAGTATCCGTCGCACTCGAACCATTCTCGTCTAGGGGAAATTCTATTTTCGAAGGAGCAATTCAATGAGTTCGATTGATGTTCTGCTCTGGTCCGTACTTCCCTATTTTGCAATATCCTCCTTCACTATAGGCCTAATGTGGCGTTTTAAATACGATAAATTCAATTGGACGACTAGATCATCACAGCTTTATGAAGGAAAATTGCTCAGAATTGCCGGCCCCCTATTTCATCTTGGACTTTTTGCCGTCATTGGTGGACATATCGTTGGTTTGCTTGTGCCTCAAAGCTTTACCGATTCGCTTGGCCTTAGCCATGAGGCGTACCATCTTGGCGCAATTTCAATGGGCGGTGCGGCCGGAGTAGCGACACTACTTGGGATTGGATTGCTTATTTATCGCCGTCGAACCACAGCTATGGTTTTTGTAGAGACGACGAAAAACGATAAGGGAATGTACATATTTTTAGTTGCCACTCTATTAGCTGGTTCGGCAGCGACGCTATCGAGCGCTGGAATTATCGGCAAGGAACATAATTATCGCGAAACGGTTGCACCGTGGGTCAGGTCAATTCTTACTTTTCGTCCAGACGGTGAATTGATAATGGCCAGCCCCCTCGCTTTTAGAATTCACGCAATAACGGCCATGGTGCTATTCGTGGTTTGGCCATTCACTCGACTCGTTCATTCGCTAAGTGCGCCAATCGGATATCTATTTCGGCCTTCAATCGTCTATCGAACCCGTGACGTTCGATCCAGCGCAGGCAACCGTAGGTCTAGACAGGGTTGGGAACGAGTGAAGTATTAACGTGTCATATAACATCACATATTTGATTCTCACAGGAGGGGAGAGTAGGCGCTTTGGCTCGCCAAAAATGGAAGCAGTCCTAAATGGGAAAAGTCTCTTGGCGCATATTGTCGATGGGATACCGAACGAATCTGAAATTATTGTCGCCGGCCCAATTCCCAAGAATTTATCAAGAGGGGTGCACCAAGTGACAGAAAAAATTTCGTTTGGCGGACCGGTGTCCGGAATTTCTCATGGACTGACTCTGGTCACTACGGACTATGTGGCAGTAATTGCAACAGATGTGCCATTTGGGGGCGGAGCTATCGACGTGCTGAAGAAAGATTTGTCGACCAAATTTGATGCCTTCATTCCCATCGATCGCCAGGGATCGCTTCAGTATCTCTCGTCGATATTTAACGCCAATAAATTACGAGAAGCCATCGCGAATTTGAATTCGCCCCTAAATGCTTCACTCAAAATATTGGTCAAAAGCCTGAGGGTAAAAGAGATTGCTTTCGCCGAATGGGATTCCTATTTGTTAAAGGATATCGATACTCTGAAAGATCTCTCTGATGCTGAAAGTTGCTTAACGGATACGGTAAAACGCTTAGAGATAAGGGCGCTATGAACGAGTGGGTCATTGAAGTCAAGAAAAGTTTTGGACTAGAAATTGATTGTGATATTAAGGCAATTCTCGACGTCGCCCGAGTGGCGGCACATTCAGTCGAAAGACCGGCCGCCCCAGTAACTACATTTCTTATGGGGGTCGCATTCGCGAATGGCTGCAGAATAGATGAGCTGACAGAAAAAATTGATGCTCTGGCCAGGGATTGGCCTGTAAAAGAGCGATGAAAACTAATGAACCATCTTGGCGAGAGGCAGGGAAGATTGCTTACCGATCATTCCCAGCCCTTGAAGTTGAGAGAGTTTCTATTTCCCAATGTGCAGAGCGGATCCTCGCACAAGACGTGAGAGCTCTCTGCGATCTTCCTACTTACACAACTTCAGCAATGGACGGGTATGTAGTCTGTGGCACAGGCCCATGGCATATTGAGGGAGACATTAAAGCTGGAAAGATATTCGAGCGAAAGCTAAATGATGGCCAAGCTGTTCGCATTGCAACTGGAGCGGTAATTCCTGAGGGGAGTTATGGTGTGTTGCGTTGGGAGGACGCCAGGATTGTGGGAAGTCTCTTATCAGGCGAGGTGGAACACAATCAGGATATCCGGCCAGCTGGTTATGAATGTAGAGAAGGAGATTTATTAGTTGCCAAAGGAACTCGATTGTCACCGAGTCAGATTGGTTTACTTGCAGCCGCAGGATTTGATGAAATTTCTATTTCTAAAAGACCGCGGATTTCCCTCATTACTTTTGGCGATGAACTGCAATTCTCTGGCGTTCCTAGCGAGGGCTTGGTGCGCGATTCCTTAGGCCCGCAAATTCCTGCCTGGCTACAACGCCTCTCAGCTGAAATTATCTCTTCTAGCCACGTCGATGATAATTTGGATTTGGTTGTGAATGCGATGAGCGAGGAAATCGAAAAATGTGATTTCTTAATCACGACTGGGGGAACTGCTGATGGACCAAGAGATCATATGCGAGCTGCGCTTGCAGCGATAGGCGCTGAATTTTGTGTGGATCGAGTACGTGTTCGGCCTGGACATCCAATGATTCTGGCGTCGACGAGAAATAAGAAGAATCGGTTAATTCCAATTTTAGGATTGCCTGGAAATCCCCAGTCCGCAATCGTGGGATTAATGACCCTAGGAATTCCAGTTCTAAATGCGTTAACGGGCAGTGCTCCTGCGACAACCGAGAGAGCAGTATCGGCCACCGATCTTCAAGCTCCAGCGAATTTTACTCGTCTGGTTTTAGGCAATCTTGTCGAAGGCAAGTTTATAGAAGGAGACCACTTGGGTTCGGCAATGCTTCGCGGACTGGCAAATTCAGGGGGTTTCGCGGTCGTGCAAGATGGCCTGACCCCAGCTGGAAAGGGCATTGAATGGTTAGCCCTCCCATGAAATACAAACGAACTGGAGTATAAAAATGGCTAACGAAAATAATTTCTCCCATTTAAATAAGGATGGTCATGCCGCAATGGTGGATGTCACAAATCGTGAAGTTTCCATAAGAATCGCGGCTGCTAGCGGAAAAGTTATTCTCGCTAAGGAAGTAATTTTGGCGCTCGAAAATAAGTCAGTTCCAAAGGGCGATGTGCTTGCGACTGCGCGCATTGCCGCAATTATGGGGGCAAAGCGAACTTCCGAACTTATTCCGCTCTGTCACCCAATTGGAATTCATGGAGTTAAGGTTGATCTCACGATTGTCGAGGACGGTGTCGAAATTGAAGTCGAGATTAAAACCGCCGATCGAACGGGTGTCGAGATGGAAGCGCTCACCGCGGCAGCCGTCGCCGCACTAACAATAATTGACATGACTAAGTCCATGGACCCAACCTCAATAATTTCCGAAATTAAGATGAATTCGAAATCTGGTGGCCGCAACGGTATCTGGCATCGGGGGACCAATTGATAACTGCAATGGTATTAACTATTAGCGACAGAGCTTCAGCAGGAATATACCAGGACGAAAGCGGACCCTTGCTTTCTGCCGGTCTGTCCGAACAGGGCTACAAAGTTATACAGTCAGTTCTTGTTCCAGATGACGTAGATAAAATTTCATCTGCGATTTCCAGTGCCTTGGCGCTTGAAGTTCGATTGATCGTTACAACTGGGGGAACTGGAATATCGGAGCGCGATGTTACGCCGGAGGCGACAGTTCAATTTATAGAAAAAATGTTACCTGGATTCTCTGAAGCGTTGCGAGCCTTAGGGCGCAAGGTGAATGCGAAGTCTGACTTAACGAGAGGCCTGGCTGGGATTAATGGCAAATCTCTCATAATAAATCTTCCAGGTTCACTAGGTGGAGTACGTGACGGCCTGGTGATTATCGGAGCATTGGCTGGCCACATTTTTGATCAATTGGATGGTGGCGAACATGTTAAATGAATGGTGTGAGATTACAAACTTGGAAATATCTGCCGCTAAACTTGGGGAGAAAGTTAAATCTGACAAATCTGGCGCAGTCGTGACTTTTTCGGGTGATGTTCGGGACATAGACAGCGGAAGATTTGTTGTATCTCTCACATACGAAATTCATCCATCTGCAAAGAAAGTGCTAGACGAAATTGTTACTCGGGCGCTTGGATCACAAAAGGAAGTTAGCATCGCGGTCGCTCACAGATTTGGCCTCATTCCTATTGGCGAGACGGCATTTGCAGTTGCGGTTGCCTCCGAACACAGAAGAGAAGCCTTTGAGATGTGCAGCAAGATTGTAGATTCAGTCAAATCTGAGTTGCCGATATGGAAGCATCAAAAATTTTCAGATGGCACGAGTGAGTGGGTAAATTGCGCATGAAGTCTCTGACTGACAATTTTGGGCGTACCCACCGGGACCTGCGCGTTTCTCTTACGGATCGTTGTTCCCTGCGGTGTCAATATTGCATTCCTAGTGATTTTGCATCCTGGATACCCGCTAACGAGTTATTAACCACTAAGGAATTATTGCTGGTAATTTCTGAAGCAGTTAGAAATGGAATAACAGGAATTCGTTTAACTGGTGGCGAGCCCTTGTTACATCCGGATATCGTACAAATTGTTCGTGAGATCAGTGAACTTCCGAGCTCGCCAAGTATCTCTTTGACAACTAACGGAATTAAGTTGAATGAATTGGCAGCGCCATTAGCGGATGCTGGACTAGTACGCGTCAATATCAGCCTAGATACTTTGAGTCGTGAGACGTTCAAAAGGTTGACCTTTCGAGATCGGATTGATGATGTTTTCCGGGGAATACGGGCGGCAAAATTGGCGGGGCTGTCGCCAATTAAAATAAATACGGTGCTCATGCGCGGAGTCAATGATGGAGAGGCCACGAGTCTCTTGGAGTGGGCACTTTCTGAAGGTCTGTCTTTGCGCTTTATCGAACAGATGCCCTTGGACGCCGCCGGCCTCTGGGATCGAAAAACTATGATTTCTGCCGACGAAATAGTGGCCCTGCTTTCCGAGAAATTTGAACTCTCATCGGTTGAATTGCGCGGCTCCTCACCTGCTGAAGAATTTTATGTTGACCGAACGCGGGCTACGGTGGGGATTATTGGCAGTGTCACGCGGCCATTTTGTGGAGCTTGTGATCGGTTACGTTTAACTTCAGATGGACAATTGCGCTCTTGTCTATTTGCAATAGACGAGATCGATATTCGAAAAGTTCTGCGCAATAACCAACTGGATGAGAAATCGATCCGAGATCAAATTAGTTCTTGCTTCGAAAGAACGGTGAAATCCAAGCTTGCAGGTCACGGAATTAACGAGCCACTTTTTATTTCGCCACCTAGACCGATGTCTGCTATCGGTGGGTAAAATTATCCGCCCGCAAATTGTGGGAGAACGTCGATTCGTGAGCCACCTTTTACTTGTATTGAGCGATCTCGAACGGCTACTTCATCGATCAGGTATGAGCACTGTGGCAAGACCCTTGCCAACTCTCCTGAGGATTTTATTAGGCTGGCAATTATTTCCTCAATACTATCGGGCTGAACATGGACATGAGGCACCCCGGCTGCTTCTCTGGCAGCAGCATAGAATTTTATCTCCACCAAATCCATGCTTTGATTATCGACTACTCAGCAAATAATGACAACACCGAAAAAATAGGGATTCGAGAATTATGAGAAATTCAGCTTCCAGGAGTTCGATACCTAAGACTTTTTGGTTTCTTGGGGGAGTCGGTTTGGCATTTATTTTGTTGCCAATCCTTTCCCTGATCCTGAAGGTTAGCCCTTCGAGATTCTATGAGGATCTAAGGGCACCAGAAACGATTTCTGCTTTGCGTATTTCTTTAGAATCATCGATTGTAATCGCTCTTTTGGCATTTATTTTCGGGGTACCTGTTGCATTTCTAATCTCGCGAGCACCTGTGATTTTTGGGAGAATCGTGCGCCCAATAATCGTATCTGCACTGGTATTCCCCCCTACAGTGGCCGGTCTGGCACTCACGGCATTTATAGGCGATGAAGGAATTGTCGGAAAATACTTGGGATCAGTTTTCGGAGTTTATTTTTCAGGAAGCATGGCTGCGGTCATAATTGCGGGATTGTTCGTCGGCGCTCCCTTTCTTATCTTGATTGCTGAGGCAAGCTTCGATCAATTAGAGATCAGATTAGAAGAGTCGGCAATTACGGAAGGCGCAACTAGATGGCAGGTATTCAGGTTCATCTCTATACCTCAAGTGCTTGGTGCCTTAATTGCTGGCACCACTCTTACTTGGGCACGGGCGCTAGGAGAGTTTGGTGCAACTATGACCTTTGCTGGTTCATTTCCTGGAAAAACATTCACTCCCTCGATGCAAATTTATGCAGATTTGAAGGTCAATCAGGGTGCCGCCTATTCACTTAGTATTTTCATGTTATTTATTTCTTTAGGAACACTTCTTTTACTCCAAGGTCGTTGGCTTCATATACTCTGGAAGAGAGGAAGCAGAATTGGCTGATTTTGCAGATTCAAATACCTGGAGAGCTCCTGGAATCTATACCGAGGGTGTTTTTCTATTAGGTAGGGAAGATGTCGAGCGAGGTTTGAGCAACCTATCTAATTGAGTTTATGTTTATCTAATTTCTTACCAGCACTCGAAGGAGACTATGTACGCAAAAATTTTAGATTTAACGCTTGTATTTGGTGGGGCGGGTCGGGCTCGAACCGACGACTACCGAATTATGAGTTCGGGGCTCTAACCAACTGAGCTACCGCCCCGAGTATTTACTCTCAAGGATTGGGTAAGTCTATGCTAACTCGCGTGAAGCACCGAATATTCCCCTGGATAAGCCTGACTTTCTTAGTGGCAATAATGGCCACTGTGTCAGTATCTAATTCTGCGGCTACAAGTACCGCCCCTGACTACACCTTCCCAATTGTCGGCTGTAAATATAATTATGCCCACTGGCACCACGATTATCCCGCAACGGATATTTTGACTAAAAAAGGATGCCATTTTGTAGCCCCTACTTCTGGAATCATCGATGAAGTTAATAGGGTCGATCGTTATTCATGGAAAAATAACGGTGGGGCGCTACGCGGCGGCCTTTCGATTTCTATGGTTGGTGATGACGGAATTCGTTATTACGGTTCTCACTTTAAAAAAATATACCGAAAGATTATCTCTGGATATCGAGTTGAAGTTGGTGAGCTTTTAGCCCAAGTGGGCACTTCGGGGGATGCTGCGGGGCTTGCGCCACATGTGCATTTTGGAATCTCTTGGCCAACCAAAGCAGGAATTTGGTGGGTGCGACGTGGTGAGATTTATCCCTGGAAATATTTAGATGCTTGGCAGGCTGGGGAAAATAAAAATCCTGCTAAAGAAGTCTTTGCTAAAGAGCGAAAAGTTGGAACCGTTCCAAAGCGTTTTGGTTATTAGTGAATTTAAGGAATTAAAAGAGCCCCACCCGAAGGTGAGGCTCTCTTATGGTTAATGGTTGATTATGCAGGATTAACTGCGTCAGCCTGTGGGCCCTTTGGACCTTGAACTACTTCAAATGTCACGGCTTGACCCTCATCGAGAGACTTGTAACCATTGCCTTGAATTGCTGAGTAGTGAACAAAAACATCTTGTCCGCCACCATCAACTGCAATGAAACCAAAACCCTTTTCAGAGTTGAACCACTTAACTGTACCTGTTGCCATGTAACTTATTCCTTACGGTAAATGTGATCACTAAGAATTCCTTAGCGACCGGTCTTCCTCTGTACAGATTTACCGAGTGAACGGGTACTGCCAAGCGTCGGACTAGGCAAAAGTGTAACTGCTTATGGGGCAATAGCGAAAAGCGATTCTTAATTAGAGCCAGTCTAGGACTAGCCAGAATTGCGCTTTTAGGGGCATAATTGTGTAAGTAGTTAGTTTTAGAACCGTTATTTGAGCGCAAGCGATTCAGATTTCAGCTGGTGGACTGGGGAAGGTCGCACCAAGGCAACCTGAATGATGGTTCTAGGAGAATAACCGTGAGTTCATTACTAAGCAGTAACTCTTCAATGCACGCTTTGCTGGCCGGAGATCTTCGAATCTACTCCGCCCCCAGAGCCCTGCTTCGACATATCCAATGGTCGCTAAATGAAATTTTTGGCTACCCAGTTGATTTAAATTGGGAGCAGCAACACCTATCGCCAGGGGCGCTGGCAACCGAGCTGCAATGGCGCGAAGTAAAACCAGTTGCCTCGAAGATTGCCAGCACACTTAAATCCTGGCACTACCTGCGCTTTGAAGTTCGTGAATTTTCGACAACAGGTGGCGAGGGAGTTCTCTACCGATGCACGCCAGAGCTTGGATTACACCAAGCAGTTACTGCTTCAAGTGGTGATGTCATGATTCATGAGAATCGTTTGATGACAATCCTAGAAAATACCCGAAGCTATGAGGCGCTTCGGAGGTCAGTTTCAGACTCCCTTGGAATTGCCTGGGACACTGAACTTGAATATTACCGGCGTGGTGTTGGTGGCGAGGCAGAAATAAAAGCAGTTAGCATTTAGCCATGAGCAATGACGGTAATGCGTTCCGGGAAATGGGCCAGGCAAAAAACATGGTAAATAAACTATCTCGCAGATCTATTACGACAATTATTGCCGCGCTAATTCTTGCAGTTGGAATGGGATATGGTTTAAGCCTTGTTGGTGCTGGACTGTCAGCTAAATCTGGAAATTCAATTACCGTAACTGGTTCAGCAAAAACTGATGCCGTTGCAGATAATGCTGTTTGGATTTTAAATGTCCAAGAGATGACTGCTCAAGTTTCAGCAGCTGTAAAAAATGTCGGCGTTGGAGTGGATGCGCTTAAAGGATATCTAACTAATGGAGGTTTGCCGGCTGATGCAATCGAGGTAGGCGGCGTAACAACATATCCAAATTATGAGTACCAAAATGGCAATTCGACCGGACGTATTTTAAATTATCAGGCAAATCAGAACGTTACTGTTAGATCTAAAGATGTGAAGCTAGTCCAAAAATTATCCAATGGCATGGGAACGTTGTTACAAACTGGCGTTAATGTTAATAACTACGGACCACAATTTTATGTTTCAAATCTCGCCGACCTTCGTCCGAAACTTTTGGCGGATGCAACTCGCGATGCCAAGGCTCGTGGATTATCGATAACTGAAGCTGTTGGTTCAAAACTAGGGCCTTTGATCGCAGTCACGAGCGGTCCAGTTCAGGTAACTGCTCCTGATTCAGTCGACATGTCAGCAGGCGGAATGTATGACACTTCTAGTATCGAAAAGAGCGTTAGTACGACTGTTTCAGTGAGTTTTAAAGTTAACTAACCTTCGTAAGATCTAAAGACTAGAACGACATTGTGGCCACCAAAGCCAAATGAGTCGTTTAAACAGGCAATAGAACCTTCTGGTAAATCGCGGGGAAAATCACGGACAACATCCACAGTTACGGCTTCATCAAGATTTTCAATATTTATTGTCGGCGGCGCTTTGTGGTGATACATCGCAAGCACGCAGAAAATTGACTCAATCGCTCCGGCACCGCCCAGCAAGTGGCCCGTCATGGACTTGGTAGCAGAGACTGCAACGTGAGAAATATGGTCGCCAAGAGCGTTTGCTAGCGCGTTGGCTTCTGCGACATCGCCAGCAGGAGTGGAAGTTGCATGGGCATTTAAGTGAACAATTTCTGAAAGCGGAATTCCGGCATCTTGCAGTGCAAATTTCACGGCTCTAGTAACTCCAGCACCATCTGGGTCAGGTGCGGCTATGTGATATCCATCAGAAGTTAAACCTTGCCCCATAACTTCAGCATAAATTTTTGCACCCCTTGCTTTCGCATGTTCCAATTCTTCAAATACAAGAACTCCGCCACCTTCGCCAAGAACAAAACCATCGCGATCTTTGTCATATGGCCGAGAGGCCTTTGCTGGATCGTCGTTGCGAGTTGATAGCGCTTTCATAGAGGCAAAACCCGACATTGGTAATTCATGAATTGCAGCTTCGACGCCACCGGTCACAACAATATCCGCGCGATTATTCCTGATCATCTCTAATGCATACCCCGCAGCTTCGGCGCCCGATGCGCAAGCACTTACTGGAGTATGTACACCGGCTCGTGCCTGTAATTCAAGTCCAACGTTTGCAGCCGGGCCATTTGGCATGAGCATTGGAACAGTGTGCGGGCTTACTGAACGTGCACCTTTTGTTTTCAAAATATCATATTGATCAAGCATGGTAATTACACCACCAATGCCCGAAGCAATTACAACACCGAGGCGCTCCTTATCAATATCAGGTGCACCGGCATCCTTCCAAGCTTCACGTGAGGCAATCATTGCAAATTGTTCAGAGCGGTCAAGGCGACGCATTTCGACGCGCTCCATGACCTCTGCCGGTTCTACTGCCACTCGAGCAGCAAAACTAGTAGATGCACTTTGCGCCCACTCATCTTCAAGTTTGCGCACCCCACTTTTTCCAGCAAGCAAGGCTTCCCAAGTTGAGGAAACATCACCGCCAAGTGGGGTAGTAGCCCCAAGGCCAGTTACAACTACGCGACGCCTTGTCATTTGAAGAGAATCTCTTATTTACTTATCAACTATTTGCTATTGGCAACGATGAAATTAACGGCATCGCCTACAGTTGCCATCTTCGTGACTTCCTCGTCAGGAATTTTTACTCCGAATTTTTCTTCAGCAGCAACCACAACTTCAACCATGCTAAGTGAGTCGACATCTAGATCATCTGTGAACTTCTTATCCATCGCGATTGCGCCAGCATCTATGCCAGCAACTTCAACTACGATCTCTTTAATTCCTTCTAGTACTACGTCAACTGTTAGTGCCATTACTGTCTCCTTATTTATCGTGCTCTAGTTATTTGGTTTAAATGGTAGTTCAACTACTTGGCCGGCATATACAAGCCCTGCGCCAAATCCTAGGAGAAGTGCGCTCTTTCCGTAAAGTTCCGGCTTCTCAGCAAGCAGCGCATCCATTGCCAGTGGTATTGATGCCGAAGAAGTATTGCCCGAAGTACGAATATCGTGGGCAACTACTACGGAATCTGGCAATTTTATTGATTTTACGAGGGCTTCAATGATTCGATCATTCGCTTGATGAGGGATAAAAACATCGAGAGTCTCAGGCGTAAGACCGGCGGCTTCCAGAGCCCGAAGCGCTACCGTCGGCATTCCATAAACTGCCCAGCGATAAACCGACTGACCTTGTTGGCTGATATTTGGCCAACCAATATCAAGTTTTCCAGGATTGTTCTTAAATTCTAAGTAAGAAGGTTCGAGAAGAATCGCTTCACGACTTTCGGCGGCTGCGCCCCAAATGGTCGGCCCAATTCCAATATCTTCTGATGGCCCGATGACTACAGCGCCAGCACCGTCGGCAAAAATAAATGCGGTTGCTCGGTCATCAGGATCGGTAAAATCTGAAAGCTTCTCTGCTCCCATAACCAAAACATTTTTCGCAGTCTTATTTCGGACTAAGTCATTTGCCAACGCAACGCCATAACAAAAACCAGCACAAGCTGCAGAGATATCAAAGGCTGCTGCGCTCGGATTTCCCAGGCGGACAATTAACTCGGAAGCAGCGCTTGGCGCTTGGAATGGATAGCTAATGGTGGCAAAAATAACAGCGTCAATATCTTCATTCTTTAAGCCGGCGCGTGCAATCGCAATATTTGCCGACTTCTCTGCCATGTCAATTAAGGATTCCTCGGCGCTTGCAATATGGCGAGACTGAATTCCAGTTCGTTGTTGAATCCATTCATCGGTCGAATCAATTCTTTCTATGATCTCTGAATTGGGAACTACTCGTGGTGGTCGGTAAGCCCCAACCGAAAGGATTCGAGCGCTTTGCACCTCTTGATTAAAATTAAGGACCATTAGTTACCTCCGTGCTTTGCTATGAATTTGCCAGCTGCGGCTAGATCTTCGGGGCTCTTAAGGGTAAAGGTCTCGATTTCACTCTGCGCTCGCTTAACTAGGCCCGCAAGGGTTCCGGCAGGTGGCACTTCGATAATACCCGTAACTCCACACTTTGCCAGGGTATTCATGCAGAGATCCCAACGCACCGGACTGGCAATTTGTCCAACGATGCGATCTAAAATTTCTCGACTATCTTCAATCACCGCGCCATCCTTATTGGATATGAATGGAATTTTTGAGTCGCTACAAATTAGCGATGCGCCAAGCTTTGCAAGTGGCGAAACTGCGGGCGCCATAGTTGAAGTATGAAAAGCGCCAGAAACTGCGAGCGCACGAACCCGAGCACCTTCCGGTGGATTTTCGCTAAGAGCGGCCAGAGCGCTTAATGAGCCAGCGGCAACAATCTGACCACCACCATTTTCATTTGCCGCAGTAAGTCCTTGAGCAGCTATCGCATCTAGTACCGCTTGGCGCTCGCCACCTAACACTGCAGACATTCCAGTATTCGAATTCTTGGCAGCAATTGCCATTTGAGCGCCGCGGGCGTGAACTAACTTGATCGCTGAAACTTCATCGATAGCGCCACAGATTGCGGCAGCAGTAATCTCGCCAACAGAGTGTCCAGCGATATAGCTAATGGAAGAAAGATCCGCTCCAAATAGGGTCGATGCACCAATCATGCCGCCTGCTACTAACAACGGTTGAGCATTTGCGGTATCTCGAATCTCATCAGCAGTTGCCACAGTTCCTAGGCGAGTTAAGTCCAAGCCGATCGCATCTGACCAGTTACTCAATAATTCAGCAGCTTTTGGATCCTCCAGCCAAGGCGAAAGGAAGCCCGGAGATTGGGAACCTTGACCTGGAGCGAGGAGAGCGAGCACGGCTGCAGTTTAAGGTTGTCGAGGCGGTACTGCCGAGTATTGAAAATGGGTGGGTCAAGGTGGCGAATTTGGTTACTGGTCAGTAACATTTAGCACATGAAAATTGCCGTTTGTGTGAAACAAGTTCCTGACTCCTGGGCCGAGAAAAAAATGGCTGAT
This sequence comes from uncultured Actinomycetes bacterium, assembly GCA_937876245.1. Classification (GTDB taxonomy): domain Bacteria; phylum Actinomycetota; class Actinomycetes; order Nanopelagicales; family Nanopelagicaceae; genus AAA044-D11. The sequence goes on from CALEGP010000038.1 coordinate 58,678, forward strand.
GGCCTTTTGGACCGAGCAAATGTCGATGCTGTTCTAAATGACTTAGATGAATACGCAATTGAAGAAGCGCTACGTATTGTTGAAGCTAATTCTCCAACTAAGGAAGCTGGCGAGGCTAGTGGCCACACAATTACTTTGATATCGATGGGGCCAGAGCGTGCGACTGAAGCAATCCGCAAAGCACTTTCCATGGGCGCGGACGAGGCAATTCATATTTGCGATGACCAACTAGCGGGATCAGATGCGCTCGCAACTTCTTTGGTATTGGCCAAAGTAATTAGCGATGGCGCTTTTGATTTAGTGATTTGTGGCACCGAATCAACAGATGCACGAATGAGCGTTATTCCAGCAATGTTGGCAGAGCGCCTCTCTTGGGCCCAATTAACCTTTGCCGGAACCGTGAGCGTAGATCCGAGCATGAAAAAAGTTTCCATTGCTAGGTCTACAGAATTTGGCATTGAAAATATGGAAGCAAATTTTCCGGCAGTAATCAGCGTGATCGAAAAAATTAATGAGCCAAGGTATCCCTCTTTCAAAGGCATCATGGCGGCAAAGAAAAAGACGATCACAACAAAAAATCTCGGGGATATTAATATTGCTCCAGAATTGGTTGGAAGTAAGGCGGCATGGTCGAAAGTTAAAGATGCAACGCTTAGACCAGCTCGGAGTGCAGGAGTTAAGGTTGAAGATGCAGGTGAGGGCGGGAGAAAATTAGTGGAATTTCTCGTAGAAAAGCGGGCAATTTAATGAGCGAAGTATTAATTTTAGTAGATGCTGTTGACGGCAAAGTTGCTAAATCAACTGGCGAATTGGCGACATATGCAAAAAGTATTGGGAAGGTCAATGCTGTTCTCTTTGATGCCAGCTTGGTTTCTCAACTTGGCGCATATGCAATAGATAATGTGATTATCTGCGGGGGAATTGATATTACGAAATTTTCCTCGGCACCAGTTGTTCAAACTTTGACACAACTGGTCTCCAGCAAATCACCCACTGCAGTTTTAATTACATCAAGTTCGCGCGGCAAGGAAATTGCTGGTCGCCTTGCAGTCGCAACAGATTCCGGAATCATTACGGATGCCACATCAATTGACGCAGATCTAGTTGCTACTCAAGTTATTTTCGGTGGCTCGACTACTGTTCGCTCTGCCGTTGCTCATGGCACTGCGATCGTGACACTTCGTTCAAATTCGATTGAACCTCTTGGCGCTAGCGGCACACCAACTACCGAAGAATTTACGCCAACAATTACCGACTCGGCCAAACTTGGAATAGTCACTTCGAGTCAACCAGTGGTTAAAGGTGGCCGCCCAGAGTTAACTGAAGCTTCAATCGTAGTTTCTGGTGGCCGTGGTACTAATGGAGATTTCAAAGCGGTAGAAGAATTTGCAGATGTACTTGGCGCAGCCGTCGGTGCATCTAGAGCAGCAACAGATGCCGGGTGGTATCCACATACTCACCAAGTCGGACAGACTGGGAAAACAGTAAGTCCTCAACTCTATGTAGCCTGTGGAATTTCTGGTGCAATTCAACATCGGGCTGGGATGCAGACCAGCAAAATGATTGTTGTCATCAATAAGGACCCCGAAGCGCCAATCTTTGAATTGGCCGATTATGGCGTAGTCGGAGATTTATTCAATGTTCTCCCGCAGGCAACTGCAGCAATCACAGCTAGGAAGGCATAGCTCCAGATCTTAGTTATCCTTTAGGCATGACGATTTATCTTGATCACGCTGCTACTGCGCCGATCAATGGCGCCGCGATCGAAGCGCTAAATGCACAGATGCGCAAAGTTGGAAATGCTTCGAGCCTTCACAATCCGGGAAGATCAATTCGCAAAGATGTAGAAGATGCTCGCCATGCGCTATCCGAGCTAGTTGGAGCGGCGCCATCAGAAATAATATTTACGGGGTCAGGCACAGAAGCAAATAATTTGGCAATTAAGGGATTTTTTTGGCAATCACCTGAACGCAACGTGATTGTTACATCTGCCTTCGAACATCATGCAATTCTGGATCCAATTGAATGGCTCGTTGAGCACGAGAGCGCCGAACAGATTCTCATTCCAATTACTAGGGCTGGCTTAATCGATTTAGATTTCTTAAAAGCAGTCGTTGCTTCTAGAGCTGCAGAGATAGCCGTCATCAGTATTATGCATTCGAATAACGAGCTCGGAGCGATTCAACCTATTGCTGAAGTTGTGAACATTGCCAGAGAGATTCCAGTTCATACTGATGCGGTACAGAGTTTTGGCAAAGTCGAATTTAATTTTGATTCCTTGGGGGTTACCGCAGCCACAATCAGCGCTCATAAAGTGGGAGGGCCATTAGGGGTTGCAGCACTAATTTTAAAGCGCGGTTTAGATCTCACTCCCATTTTGCATGGTGGGGGCCAGGAGCGGGAAATTCGCAGCGGAACTTTAAATGCACCAGCGATTGTGGCATTTACTGCGGCTGCCCAAGATGCGATCGCAAACCGCGAGGAGAACTTCCGCAAAGTGCGTCATCTTCGTGACTATTTTATTTCTAGGCTACAAGTAATCCTGCCTGATGTAAGAATTAATTCAATCTCCGACCCTGCACTTCCAGGAATCCTTAACGCTACATTTCCTGGCACCGAGAGCGATGCACTTCTTCTACTTTTGGATACTGAGGGGATTTCAGCATCTGCAGGATCAGCATGCAGTGCAGGAGTCCCAAGGCCCAGCCATGTCCTTATGGCTCTTGGTTTATCTGAAAGTGATGCTGACGCGTCGCTTCGATTATCTATTGGAACAACCAATACCGAAAAAGAAATTGATCAAGTTTTAGCAATTTTGCCAAGCGTCGTAGAACGTGCCCGAAATGCCTTCGTAGTTAGTGAGTTAATTTAATGAAATTAATTGCAGCAATGAGCGGTGGCGTTGATTCTGCTGTGGCAGCAGCGCGCGCGGTAGAAGCGGGCCATGAGGTTATCGGCGTCCACTTGGCTCTTTCTAGTAACCCACAAAAATATCGTTCTGGTGCTCGGGGCTGTTGCACAATTGAAGATTCTCATGATGCCAGAAGAGCTGCAGATGTAATTGGAATCCCATTTTATATCTGGGATATGGCTGAAGAATTTCATGAGAACGTTGTCGAAAATTTTCTCTCTGAATACGCCGGTGGCCGTACGCCTAATCCCTGCCTTCGTTGCAACGAGAAAATAAAATTTGCTGCGGTATTGGATCGAGCAAGGGGACTTGGTTATGACGGGGTAGTCACTGGACATTATGCCCAGATGTTTGAAACTGAACTGGGAAGAACCATGCACCGCGCCGTTGATCCCGCTAAAGATCAGTCCTATGTCCTTGCGGTTTTGAATACCGAACAACTAGCCGGTGCACATTTTCCCTTGGGCGACACCGTGAAAGATGAAGTACGAATTGAAGCAAAACGACGTGGTCTTTATGTTGCCAATAAACCTGATAGCCACGATATTTGTTTTGTCCCGTCCGGTGATAACGCTGGCTGGCTTCGTGAGCGCTTGGGGAGTGATGTCGGACCAATCCTTGATCAAGATGGAAATAAACTGGGCGAACATAAGGGTGCCTACACATACACAGTTGGGCAGCGTCGCGGACTTGGAATTAGCGTTCCGACCGCAGGTGGAGAAGCTAGATATGTATTAAAGATCGAACCGAAGAGCAATACCGTTGTAGTTGGGAATCATGAGTCATTGGCCGTGATAAAAATTGTTGGCGACAGGCCTATCTGGTGCGGTCCGGCACCGGTTTCAGGGAGCAAATACCCTGGATTGGCCCAAATTAGAGCGCATGGTTCACCACTTGCTTGCACTTATTCCCATGATGGCATCGAAATAAGTGTGGAGTTAGATGAACCACTTTATGGTTTAGCCACCGGTCAAGGTCTGGTTATTTACGATGGCAATCGGGTTGTCGGCTCGGCCACTGTCTCCCATACCGAATAGATTTTCTCCCGTGAGTCAAGAAATCCGCCATCGCATTGTTGACCTCTGCGAACAGATTCGTGACCATCAATTTAAATATTATGTGCAGGATAAGTCAGCGATAACCGATAGCGAATTTGATGCTCTACTTCTTGAGTTAAAAAATCTAGAAATCCAACACCCAGAATTTAAGTTACCCGATTCACCAAGTGATTTAGTTGGCGGCGGATTCGCAACACATTTTCAACAGGCCGATCACATTGAAAAAATGATGAGTCTAGATAATGTATTTGATGAGGATGAACTTTCTACTTGGTTTGGTCGAATCGCCAAAACAAGCGGGCAGAACAGCTGGTTATGCGAGGTTAAAGTAGATGGTTTGGCGATAAATTTACTATACGAAGCTGGCAAGCTCACTAGGGCCCTCACTAGAGGCAATGGCGTGACCGGCGAAGATGTAACTTTGAATATTCGCACGATTTCTGCAATTCCACATGAACTGAAAGGTAGGAATATTCCAGACCTTCTGGAGGTACGGGGCGAAGTATTTTTTCCAATCACAGCTTTTGATGAATTCAATGACCAGCAAGTCGAACTTGGAAAAGAACGTTTTGCAAATCCGCGAAATGCAGCAGCCGGTTCGCTTCGCCAGAAAGATCCGCGCATAACCGCAAGTCGCCCGCTCTCGATGGTTGTCCATGGAATCGGAGCGGCAAGTGGCGTTGAGTTTGGCTCACAAAGTGGCGCTTATGAATTATTGAAAGGCTTTGGTCTGCCGACAAGCACCCGATATAAAGTGGTTAAGAGCGCTAGCGAAGTAGCCGAGTTCATCGGTTTTTATGCAGAACATAGACACGCTGTCGAGCATGAAATTGACGGAATAGTAATTAAAGTTAATGAAATTCCAATTCAAAATGAGTTGGGTTTCACAGCGCGCGCCCCTAAGTGGGCAATTGCATACAAATATCCGCCCGAGGAGGTCACAACTAAACTTTTGGATATAAAAGTTAGCGTTGGGCGTACGGGTCGCGTTACACCATTTGCCTTTATGGAACCAGTGAAAGTCGCGGGATCGACTGTGGCTAATGCAACTCTACATAATGCGGGCGAAGTTATCCGTAAAGGGATTTTAATCGGCGATACCGTACTGATTCGAAAAGCCGGAGATGTGATTCCGGAAGTCTTGGGTCCGGTCATTGCAAAGCGAGATGGCAGCGAGCGGGCTTTCACAATGCCAAGCAACTGCCCTGATTGTGGAGGTGAGCTTCGCGCGATCTCTGAAGGCGACATCGATATCCGGTGTCCAAATACCCAGAGCTGTCCGGCCCAACTACGCGAGCGAATCTTTTATATCGGATCCCGAGTTGCCCTGGATATAGATGTGCTCGGCTATGAAGCGGCTAGCGCGCTATTGATGGACGGACTAGTAAAAGATGAATCAGATTTATTTGCTTTAACTGAGCAGGATTTAGCAAAATCACAGTTCTTTCGCAAGAAGGATGGAACTCTAGGACTCAACGTTGAAAAATTGCTCAAGGGTCTTGCTGCAGCAAAGGTAAAACCACTCTGGCGAATTGTTGTCTCACTTTCCATTAGACATGTTGGGCCAATTGCAGCGCAAGCTCTTGCTAAGAACTTTGGCTCAATTAGCGCAATTTCACAGGCGAGTGAAGCTGAACTAGCCGAAACCGATGGAGTGGGCGAGATAATTGCCCGATCAGTTATCGAGTGGTTCAGTATCGAGTGGCACCAAGAAATCATTTCGAAATGGGAGGCTGCCGGGGTGCAGTTGACTGAGGTAGCGAAGAAATCTTCAGAGCCGCAAACACTTGCGGGACTTACATTGGTTGTTACGGGGTCGCTGGAAGATTTCACACGTGATGGAGTGGCAGAGATAATTGCGTTACATGGCGGGAAGAGCTCATCTGCGGTTTCCAAGAAGACCCACTTTGTTATTGCGGGCCAAGCTGCGGGATCTAAGTTGGCGAAAGCGCAAGAACTTGGCGTTCGTGTACTAGATGAGCGAGAATTCAAAATTCTTCTTGCAAAAGGGGCTTCAGCTTTGGGGTAAAGTTCTGTCATGATTTTGTATTCCGAGAATGTCCGCGAACTCTCAGCCCCACCAATATTTTTTGGCCTCTTTGCTTTTGGAGTTTTATCGCTTCTGCTTTTCTTGACGCTTCGTCTAGACCGGGATTAATCCCATCTCGAAAGTAGGAATTCTTGGTGGAACTTTTGATCCACTACATCTGGGCCACCTTCACATAATTGAAGCTCTCGCTCAGCGATTCGATCAAATCATGTTGATTCCAGCTGGCGATCCCTATTTGCGAATCAGTAAGCCGGTTGCAACTCCAGGTGAGCGTCTAGAAATGTGCAGTAAAGCGCTACAAGATTTGTCGGAAGAATTACAAGAAAAAGTTATGGTCTTGGATATCGAAACCTCGCGTAAAGGCGCAACATATACCTTCGATACTTTGCAATCTCTTCGGGCTTTTTTCCCGAAAGATGAATTCACTTTGATTATTGGCAGTGATGCCGCAGCAAGTTTCCCAAAGTGGAAGCGAGCCGAGGATGTAAAGAAGCAGGCTGAGATACTAGTAATTCGCCGGCCAGGAGAGAAGAAGTCAGAGTTCAAAGAAATAGAAATTGCTGCGCTAGATATTAGTGCATCTCAAATCCGTGAAGATTTTGCAAAGGGAAAAACTCCAGACACAATATCTCCTTCAGTGCTTAACTACATAAAAGATAGAGGCCTATATGGCAGCAGGTAAGAGCGTTATAAATCTGGCACAGGTTGCCGCCGAAGCAGTAGCAGAAAAACTTGGCGTTGATATTGTGGCAATCGATATGACCGAACAGATGGTCTTATCCGAGGTATTTCTGATCGCCACTGGCTCGAATGATATTCAGGTGGCTGCCATTGCTGATGGCGTATTTAAAGCCCTGGCTGAGATTGGCGAAAAACCAATTCGTCGCGAAGGTAAAGGGCAATGGGTTCTGCTTGATTACTCAGATCTTGTCGTTCATATTCAAAGCCAGGAGCTACGAAATTACTACATGCTCGATCAACTTTGGAATGACTGTCCTAGAATCCCACTTGAAATTTCGGAATCGCGATAGGTTTAAGCCATGAGTGAAAATGCGAAACTACGAATAGTTCTCTGGCGCCACGGCCAGACCGATTGGAATGTAGAAAATCGCTACCAAGGGCATTCTGATATCCCCCTAAACCAAGTTGGTATTTATCAGGCTAATCACGCCGCAAAAATTCTAGCGGGCATGAACCCAAGCAGAATTATTGCTAGTGATTTGATTCGAACCCAACAGACGGCAAAAGCTCTAGTTGATTTGGTTGGCGTGAAATTAGAGATTGATCCTGACCTTCGCGAAACCAATGGTGGAAATTGGGAAGGCAAGACTGGATTAGTAAATCGCGAGGAAGATGGCGAGCGCTTTAAGCAGTGGATGTTTGGTGAAGATGTAAAAGCGGGTGAGATTGGGGAATCTCGCAGTGAAGTGGCGAGGCGTTCGAGAGCTGCAGTAGAGCGCGCTCTTGTTGCAACAACAGGAACGATAATTTTTGTAACCCACGGTGGAACGGCTCGCTCTCTGCTTGGCTCAATGTTGGATTTACCATTTGAAAAATGGGCGACTCTGGGCGGACTTTCTAATGCATCCTGGTCAGTTCTGGCACCTAATACTTATACAAAAACAGGTTGGTCCTTGATCGAACATAATGCGGGCTCGATTCCAGAGCCGGTATTTGGCAATGAGAGCATTTAGGAGCTAGTTGGTTCGGGTGAGATTGGGCTGAGATTTTAAGATAAAGTCGGCTTCTCAAGTTAGGAAAAAGTTTTACAAATTGGGGCTGTGGCGCAGCTGGTAGCGCACCTGCATGGCATGCAGGGGGTCAGGGGTTCAAATCCCCTCAGCTCCACTCGAATAATTAGCTAGATACTGTAAATCGCAAGGGTTATGGCATGGGAGAATTCACCTTATGCATGAGGCCTATGACATTGAATATGTCCAAGAAAAATGGTTGCCGATCTGGGATCAATTGCAGCCTTTCAAATCAGGGCATGTCGATGACAAGCGGCCAAAAAAATATGTTCTAGATATGTTTCCTTATCCTTCTGGGGATTTACACATGGGCCACGCCGAGGCCTATGCACTTGGCGATGTAATTGCACGTTATTGGATTCAAAAAGGTTTCAACGTTATGCACCCGATTGGCTGGGATGCTTTTGGGCTACCTGCTGAAAATGCCGCGATTAAACGCAACGAAGATCCTCGGGCATGGACTTATGAAAATATCGCAGTTCAAAAGGCTTCCATGCGCCGCTTTGCCTGCTCATTTGACTGGGATCGAGTACTACATACCTGCGATCCAGAATATTATAAATGGAATCAATGGCTCTTCCTTGAATTGTATAAAAAAGGTTTGGCATATCGAAAAGATTCCGCAGTAAATTGGTGCCCAAGCTGTCAGACAGTTTTGGCTAACGAGCAAGTTGTTGCAGGACTTTGTGAGCGCTGTGACTCCTCGGTTACCAAGAAGAAGTTAAATCAATGGTATTTAAAGATTACCGATTACGCCGATCGGTTGCTCGATGACATGGAACAACTTGAAGGTCAATGGCCAGAAAAAGTTCTGATGATGCAGCGCAATTGGATTGGTAAATCCATTGGAGCCGAAGTTAAATTTGTAATCGAAAGTCGCACTGAACCAGTGACAATTTATACAACTCGTCCAGACACTCTCTATGGTGCGACATTTATGGTGGTGGCGGCAGATTCACCGCTAGCTAGCGAACTTGTTGCTGGCTCGAAGATTGAATCAGAATTTGTGAAGTACTTGGATGGTGTAAAAGCAGCAACGGACATTGATCGTTTGGCTACCGATAGACCAAAGAGCGGAATTTTTCTGGAGCGATATGCCATTAATCCAGTCAATGGTGCAAAACTTCCAATCTGGGCTAGTGATTATGTTTTGGCTGACTATGGAACCGGCGCGATTATGGCGGTACCGGCGCATGATCAAAGAGATTTAGATTTTGCCCGAGCCATGAAACTTCCCGTACAAGTTGTCGTTTCAAGCGACGAGGGCGATCCAAGTGAAACCGGAGTTGCAACAACCGGTGATGGGGTTTTAGTAAATTCGGGTTCCTTAAATGGTCTAGCCAAAGTGGATGCGATCACCAAAATAATTGAGGAGCTTGCGGAAAAGGACCTCGGTAAGGCGGCAAAAAATTATCGCCTTCGCGATTGGCTAATTTCCCGGCAGCGGTTCTGGGGAACTCCGATTCCTATCGTGCATTGCGAGAAGTGTGGCGAAGTTCCAGTTCCTGCCGAACAACTTCCAGTTGAACTTCCATCAGCAACCGGCCTTGATCTAAAGCCAAAAGGAACATCACCACTTGGTGCAGCATCTGATTGGGTTAATGTTGCATGCCCTAAATGTGGTGAAGCGGCAAAGCGAGATGCCGACACTATGGATACTTTCTTTGACTCATCTTGGTATTTCTTGCGTTACACAAGTACCGATCGCCACGATGTAGCGTTTGATAAACAAGCAGTCGAAACTTGGTTGCCGGTGGATCAATATGTCGGCGGAGTTACTCACGCGATTTTGCACCTTCTATACTCCCGTTTTTTCACCAAAGTCCTGCATGATCTTGGGCATCTAAATTTTGTTGAACCATTTACTCGGTTACTCAATCAAGGAATGGTATTAATGGATGGATCTGCGATGTCAAAATCTCGCGGAAACTTAGTTCGTCTATCGGATGAGTTGGCCAAGCATGGCGTGGATGCAATTCGAATTGCTCTCGTCTTTGCTGGACCGCCAGAAGATGATGTGGATTGGGCCGATGTTTCAGCTGCCGGTTCCGCCAAGTTCCTCAATAGAGCATGGCGAATTTCCGGAGATGTAAAAAGTAGTCCTGGGATAGATTTCAACTCTGGCAACCTGGCTTTACGTAAACTAACCCATAAAGCGCTTCATGATATTGCCTTCGCTGTTGAGTCCTTTAGATTTAATGTTGCAGTAGCTCGAGTAATGGAATTGGTCAATGCAACGCGCAAGGCTATTGATTCTGGATGCGGTCCTAATGATCCTGCGGTCCGAGAAGCTGCTGAAGCCATCGCAATCTCGCTCTCACTAGTTGCACCCTTTACTTCAGAAGAGATGTGGGAGATTTTGGGACACAAGCCTGGAGTAGCGCTAGCTGGTTGGCCAGAAGTTGATCCGGTGCTCTTGGAGGCAGATGCTGTCACAGCCATATTGCAGGTTAATGGCAAGATAAAGGATCGAATTGAAGTTTCACCAAATATTTCAGATGCCGAACTAGAAAAATTAGCAATGGTTAATCCGGAGATATCAGCGGCACTTGTTGGGCAGAGAATCAAGAAGATAATTACTAGGGCGCCAAAATTAGTTAACATCGTTCTATAATTCACACCCTCAATAACCTTTTCATTCACAGCTGTGAAGGCTGGTTAGGTTTCGCCCCATGTTTGATGAAATTCGCGAGGTTATCGCAGATAAGTATTTAAATTTTGGTTTTACCACCGAACAGCGCAACGCTGTTCTAATTCTTTGCGCAGGGTTTCTCGCCGTAGGTGGAATCTTCTTCGTCTTGGCTCAGGGCTCTGGTGATGGACAAACACTTACTTCCTCAGAAATCTCAGCCCCACTGGTTCCGACTATTCCTGCAATCCCGGAGATAGTTGAGCTGCTAGTAGTTGATGTTTCTGGGCGCGTTAAGAATCCCGGGGTCTATTCGCTGGATAAGGGAGCGCGGGCCATTGACGCGATAAATCTCGCTGGGGGCGCGCAATCTGGCGTTGATTTAACAGATATAAATTTAGCGCATCTTTTATTTGACGGCGAACAAATAATTGTTGGAACGCCAAAAGTTAGCTACTCAAGTAGTTCGAAAGCAAAAGTAGCGATCAAAGTTCCCACGGTCTCCTCGCCACTCAGTCTCAATTCCGCCACCTTGGCAGAACTTGATACCTTGCCAGGCATTGGTCCGGTCATGGCTAATCGAATACTTGCTTACCGCAAGAGCAATGGCCCATTTATAACGGTAGATGATCTCAAAAAAATAAGCGGAATTGGTGATGCCACATTCTCCGAAATTTCCAAGTTGGTCCGAATCTAAGAACAGTTGACACCAGGTTACTGGCACTTGGCTTGGCAATTTGGCTAGGCGCAGCTATCGCCGGGCTACTGACGGCTCCTTGGTCATATCTAACGATCCTTTTTGCAGTTGGATTAACTCGGATAAAGAAATCCCTCTCTCTGATCTTAATTGGAGCGCTATTAACCGGCGCTGGTGGCAGTGCGATACGTCAAATTGCGCTTACCCATAATTATCTGGCGGGCGCGCTGAAAAATTATCCGACAGTTGAGATAGTAGGAACTTTAAGAACCGATCCAGTGTGGACGAAACCAAAAGTCATCGGCTCAACATTTCGAAATAAGTCCATGACGGCGCTGGCCTCAATTTCTAGTATTTCCATCGATGGAACTAAAAAGTATCTCAGGCTCCCGGTGCGAATCACTTCACCAAAATTTGTAGATCTAATTCCTGGCCAGAAATTTACTGCGACGGGTACCGCTTTTCCTACGGCAGAACGTCGGGTGGCAGCACTGATCGCAGTTCAGGGCTCCTTTAATACGATCGGTGAGGCAAATATTTTGCAGCGGATATCGGCAAGAATCAGAGATGCTTTTCGCGCCTCTGCGCAATCAATAGGTGGGGCCAGTGGAGCGTTAATCCCGGGGCTAGTTATCGGTGATACCTCACTTGAGGAATTTACTTTCATCACTGATATGCGAAGAGCTGGGCTCTCACATTTAACAGCTGTAAGTGGTGCGAACTTCGCCATCATCGCAGCATTCTTATTGTGGTTATCGCAATGGATGTTTAGACGACTGCGGACGCGGTTAATTCTTACCAGCGCAGTATTAGTCGGCTTTATTTTTCTTGTGCGGCCATCGCCATCGGTGTTGCGGGCTAGCGTTATGAGCGCAGTTATATTGATTGCTCGCTCTAGGGGGGTGAAGGCGGATTCCATTCCATCTCTGGGTCTAGCCATATCACTACTAGTCTTGATTGACCCATTTCAAGGAATTGACCCGGGCTTTGCGCTTTCGGTTGCCGCAACTGCCGGAATCTTGCTGCTGGCGCCACTTATTCAAAGTTATCTTTCGAGCCGCTTTGGTCATGAAAAATTAGCGGAAGTTTTATCAATTCCACTATCTGCGACGGTCATGTGCACCCCAGTTATTCTTGCGATCTCGGGCTTGTTCTCGCTGGTCTCGATCCCAGCCAATGTCCTTGCAGAGCCTGTCGTAGCACCAATAACAATTATCGGATTTATCGCCGCGATATTTTCGCCAATTTTTCCCGAGATATCTCATCTGCTACTTATGCTGATAAAGCCTTTGGGTCAGATAATTGTTTGGATCTCCGATTTTGCATCAAGTATTCCTGTACTCATTCTTCCCAAAAGCTTTATAGGAGCTGGTATCGCCATATTGGTTATTTCCCTAATTCGATTTCGCAAGTGGTGGCTGATCGTGGCTTGCACCTCCTTGGTCTTCGTAATCTTGATCATTCCCGGGCGTTGGCCAGGTTCTTCTTGGGAAGTTGCTAACTGCAATGTCGGACAGGGAGATGGGATGGTGATAAATCTAGGAAATCGTGAGGCCATAGTTATCGATACGGGGCCTGATTCAGATTTAATCGATAAATGTTTGCGTGATTTAGGAGTAAATAGAATTGCATTACTTGTTCTCTCTCATTTTCACGCCGATCATACGCATGGTTTGGGGGGAGTCTTGGCAGGACGAGTGGTTAGGAGTATCTGGGTAACAAATTACGGTGAAGCTAAAAGTGAACGAGATGCTGCATTTCTGCTATTTGGTCAGATTCCGCACTACGAAGTTACTGTGGGCGAGAGGCTCAATTTCCAAAGCGCGAAGGGACTGGTAGCGATAAGAGTTTTGTGGCCCACAAAAGGTGCTCAAAAATTTGCTGCGATGCCAGGTGATGGTTCAAGTATCAATAATTCGAGCATTGCCTTGGAGATCAGCGTCGGTAGTTTGCGAATTTTCAGCGCTGGGGATTTAGAACCGCCCGGACAGGAGGCGATGATGGCACAATCTAAAATCGAAGCAGTGGATATCTATAAAGTTTCGCATCACGGGTCTTCATATCAATATTTGCCATTAATAGCTGCGCTCAAGCCCAAAGTCGCTGTAATTAGCGTTGGAATTGGAAATAGCTATGGCCATCCAGCGAGCTCGACAATATCTGCACTTGAATCAGTAGGCGCAAAAGTCATGCGCACCGATTTAGATGGGGCTGTTGCTATCGACGATACGCTTGACTCACTTAAGATTAGAACCAAACAGAATGATTGGTGGAATATAAGGTGGGGATAACCCTGTTGCAGGGCGGCGAGCCGCTTCTTGCTGATCGTGCAATCTCAAAAATAATTTCGAATTTCCAAGGCGCGACTGTTACCCAACTTATTGCAAGTGAACTGGAGCTTGGCGGCATAACTGATGCTCTTGCACCCTCCCTTTTTGGTGATACTCGCATTGTTGTAATCAAGGAGATTCAGGATTTGGCAGCCGAACTAGGTGAGGAAATTACTACATATTTAGCTTCAGAAGATGAGGGCGTTGAATTAGTTCTTTGGCATAAGGGTGGTGTAAAAGGAAGAGCACTTGTTGAGAAAATTAAGAAGGTAAAGCCGACCCTTATTGCCTGTGATGTCATAAAAAAAGATGGCGAGAAAGCAGATTTTATTCGAGCCGAATTTAAGCGACTGGGCCGCTCGATATCGACTGAGGCGGTGCAAGCGCTTATTGATGCCCTTGGCAGTGATATTCGAGAATTAGGTGGTGCCTGTTCGCAACTTGCGGCAGATGTGCTTGCCGGGAAATTAATTGATGAGACAGATGTTGTAAAATTTCAAAATGGGCGAATAGAAACAACTGGTTTTAACGTTGCAGATGCCGCTCTTGATGGAAAGCGCGAGATTGCACTGATTGCACTTCGAAATGCTTTGGCAACTGGAACCGATCCAGTTTTGATCACCAGTGCGCTTGCTGGATCACTTCGCAATTTAGCAAAAGTTTCAGGAGCCTCGCGAGGCATGAAGTCTTTCGACTTGGCTGGCCCCCTAGGGCTTGCACCTTGGCAGATTGACAAAGCTAGGCGCCAACTCTCCAAGTGGACGCCTGCGAGCTTGGCAGGAGCTGTTGTCGCTGTGGCACAAGCAGATGCCGACATAAAGGGCGCTGCAGCCGACCCAATTCACTCGTTAGAGCGTGCGATTATCGCCATCACATCCCGGGTTTGAGCTCTAGCCACTGATGCTGGTAATCTGCGCGTCGCACCTGGCAGAAGCCAAGGCTCAGATTTCAACAAGTGAGAAGGTAGTTCGAAGTGGCAAATATTAAGTCGCAGATCAAGAGAATTCGCACAAACGAAAAGGCACAACTACGCAACAAGTCCTCTCGTTCAGTGATCAAGACGGCGATTCGTCGTTTTCGCGAAGCTATTGCTGCTGGTGATTCCAAGGTAATTGCTGAAGAACTACGTTTAGCTTCAAAGACTCTTGATACCGCAGTAAGCAGCGGGGTTATACATGCAAATGCAGCTGCTAACAGAAAGTCAGCAATGGCTAAGCAAGCAAACAAAGCTGGCACGCGTTAATTTTTGTTTTGCCCAAAGAAAATTTCAAAGGGATATCGGCTATTAATTTCGGGAGATAAATGCCTGCCATTAAGTTAGCCAATGCACCACAACCAGCTTCTACCAACCCAGCACAGATTCGAAATTTCGGAATCATCGCGCATATCGATCACGGTAAATCAACTCTTGCCGATCGGATGCTCGGAATAACTGAGGTTGTTGAGCAACGCAATATGCGCGCCCAATATTTAGATCGCATGGATATTGAACGCGAACGTGGCATCACAATCAAAAGCCAAGCAGTTCGACTGCCATGGCGTTCTGGGATTGATGGCCAGGAATATATTCTCAATATGATTGACACCCCGGGTCACGTTGATTTTACCTACGAGGTTTCAAGATCGCTGGCAGCATGCGAGGGTGCAGTACTCCTCGTTGATTGCGCGCAAGGCATTGAGGCTCAAACTTTAGCTAATTTGTATTTGGCAATGGAAAATAACTTAACAATTATCCCGGTACTAAATAAAATTGATTTGCCTGCTGCCCAGCCGGAGAAGTTCGCTGAAGAGCTGGCTAAATTAATCGGTTGCCAACCAGAAGATTGTTTGCGAGTCTCTGGTAAGACTGGTGAAGGCGTGAGTGAGCTATTAGATCAAATCGTTAAACAAATTCCGCCGCCAGTTGGTGATGCGAATGCGCCAGCTCGGGCACTTATTTTTGACTCGGTCTATGACACCTATCGTGGTGTAGTTACCTATGTTCGAGTCATTGATGGACATTTAACCACCCGTGACCAGATTCAAATGTTTTCTACCGGAGTTCGCCATGAGATGCTTGAAGTCGGCGTTATTTCCCCCGAGCCGGTTGCCAGCAAGGGTTTAGGCGTCGGCGAAGTTGGTTATGTAATTACTGGCGTTAAAGATGTTCGCCAATCAAGAGTTGGTGACACGATTACCACTTATCACAACCCCACCAAAGTTGCCCTTGCCGGATACAAAGATCCGAAACCAATGGTCTTCTCTGGCTTGTTTCCTTTAGATGGCGCCGATTATCCATTGCTCCGTGAAGCTCTAGATAAATTGCAATTAAATGATGCGGCCCTAGTATATGAACCAGAAACTTCTGCGGCCCTGGGGTTTGGCTTTCGTTGCGGATTCCTTGGACTTTTGCATATGGAAATTGTTCGTGAACGACTTGAACGAGAAGCTGGGCTTTCGCTAATCTCAACGGCGCCAAGTGTGGTGTATCGAGTAGTCCGCGGGGATGGCAAAGAACTTATCGTTACCAATCCTTCGGAATTTCCTGGTGACAAAATTGAAGCAGTATTCGAGCCGATAGTCAGGGCAACAGTTCTCGCCCCTGCTGAATTCATTGGTTCAATAATGGAACTTTGTCAGGAGCGGCGCGGAAACTTACTGGGCATGGAGTACCTCTCGGAGGATCGCGTTGAAATTCGCTATACGCTTCCACTTGCCGAAATTGTCTTTGATTTTTTTGACCAACTTAAATCTAAAACCAAGGGATATGCATCGTTAGATTATGAGCCAATTGGTGAAGAAGAAGGCGACCTTGTAAAGGTCGATATTTTATTGCAGAGCGAGGGAGTCGATGCCTTTAGCGCGATAGTGCACAGAGATAAGGCATACGCTTACGGCGTAATGATGACATCCAAGCTTCGAGAATTGATTCCCAGACAACAGTTCGAAGTTCCGATTCAGGCGGCAATCGGCTCCCGAATTATTGCCCGCGAGAGTATTCGCGCAATTCGCAAGGACGTTCTTGCAAAATGCTATGGTGGCGATATTTCGCGAAAGCGCAAACTTCTAGAAAAGCAAAAGGAAGGCAAGAAGCGCATGAAGATGGTTGGTCGTGTCGAAGTTCCGCAAGAGGCATTTATTGCCGCGCTTACAACTGATGCTGATATCGATAAGGCAAAGGCTAAGGCCAAGGGTTAAATTCCCATGACTCGGCCACTCTCGTTCTATATTCATATCCCATATTGCCTAAAGCGATGCGGTTACTGTGATTTCAATACCTATACGCCCGGTGAACTAAAGGCTGGCAGTGACATCGCGCAGGTTTCTAACGGTTACATAGATCTGCTGATCGCAGAGAGCAAAGTTGCCCGTTCTGAAATAGATTCGAACTCACCTATTCCAACGATATTTTTTGGTGGTGGAACTCCGACTTTGATGGAGCCGGCTGATTTGGGACGAGTTCTTAATTCGCTAGAGTCTGATTTTGGATTTGCCGAAGATATTGAAATTACGATTGAGGCCAACCCCGATACTGTTTCCAAAGCGAAATTGGCTGCGCTTGTAGCCGCCGGAATAAATAGAGTTTCTTTTGGAATGCAATCGGCTGCTCCCCATGTTTTGGCGGTTCTGGACAGGACTCACAGCCCAGAAAATGTCACTAAGGCCACAAATTGGGCGCATGAAGTGGGGTTTGAGCAAATTAGCGTTGACTTAATTTATGGAACGCCATCCGAATCAATTTCAGACTGGGAACAAACAATTGATTCTGCATTGGAACTGCCGATCAATCATATTTCGGCATATGCATTGATAGTCGAATCTGGAACCAAACTTGCCGCTCAAGTTAAGCGCGGGGAGATCCTAATTCCGGATGATGATCAAACGGCTGATAAGTATTTACTCGCTGATGAAAAATTTTCGAAGGCTGGACTAAATTGGTACGAACTTTCAAATTGGGCCAAGGGGGGCGGGGAGTGCAGGCACAACATTGCATATTGGAAAGGTGAAAATTGGTGGGGGCTTGGCCCCGGAGCTCATTCTCACATCGATGGAAAAAGATTTTGGAATGTTAAACATCCAAACGCCTATCGGGAGCGGATTGCTGGAAATATTTCTCCGATAATGGAGAGTGAAATACTCACCGATATACAGAAAGAGAGCGAGAGAGTGATGCTTGAAATTCGCTTAAAATATGGGATCTCAAAGAGTTCGCTCTCTGCCGAAAGTATTTCGAATCTGACCAGTTATGTGGCAGGAGGCCAGATCTCGCAAGATTTATGGAGCGCAGGAAGAGTGGCTCTGACCCTTTCTGGGCGCTTAATGGCCGATCGAATCGTGCGCGAAATATTGTTGTAGTAGCGTTTAGCCATGCAATTAACTCACAACATCCTTCTCGGGTTATTGGCCGTTCTATTCTTGGTATCTGGCGCTATGAAGCTGAGTGGAAATCCCAAGGGGCTTACCGGGCTGCGCGAGATAAGCCTTGGTAATCGCAGCGCTCGTTTTTTGGGGCTAATTGAGGCAGTTTCGGCAATCGGCCTAATTTATGCCATTAGATATCCCGAAGAGTTAACCGGCTGGTTAGCGATCCTCATCCTCTGGATCGAAATGGGCTCCTTAGTTTATGCTCATTCTCGAGCTAATAAAATGAGAAGTTCGGCCCCTGTGCTTGTTCTACTAATTCTACTTTCCATTGTGCTTGTAATTGCGTAACTAGGAACCAATATGCAGAGCCGTCAATTAGAAATTCTCCGCGCCATTGTTGATGAATATGTCGCAACCGAAGAGCCAGTTGGTTCTAAAGTAATTGCCGAGCGACATGGCCTTGGCGTTTCACCCGCCACAATTCGCAACGATATGGCGCTACTTGAGGAGGCAGGATTAATTACCCAGCCACATACCAGCGCTGGACGAATTCCAACAAATACGGGCTATCGATTATTCGTTGATAAGTTGGCCGAAATAAAGCCAATGTCAGCTGCGGAAAGACGAGCTGTAGAGAACTTCATGGCGGGCGCAGATGATCTGGATGAAGTATTAATTCGAACCGTAAAATTATTATCACAAATTACTAAGCAGGTAGCTGTAATCCAATACCCCTCAGAGGATAAAGTGGTTCTGGCTGGAACAGCGAATTTGGCACGATCAACCCAAGAAGTTTCGATTGCAATACACCCAATTTTAGAAGCGCTAGAGGAGCAAGTAGTATTGCTTCACTTACTTTCTGATGCCGGCACTTCGCTGCAAGTTAAGATCGGTGATGAACAGGATGAGAGCGCGCTTCGCACGACAAGTTTGGTCTCGATGAGTTATGGTGCAAGCGGTCAAAGTCATGGCGCACTTGGCATACTGGGGCCCACTCGAATGAATTACGCGAGTTCAATGACTGCGGTAAATACAGTAGCTAGGTACATCGGAAAGTTTTTGGGGGAAAAAGAATAGATGACTGATTATTATGGAATTCTTGGTGTCGATCGAGATACATCTTTTGATGAGATTAAAAAGGTTTATCGAAAACTCGCCAGGGAATTTCATCCTGATGTAAATCCTGACCCAAAAGCCTCTGACAAGTTCAAAGAGATTACTACTGCTTATGAAATTTTGAGCGATCCAGAGAAACGCCAGCGATATGACCTGGGTGGCGATCCGTTTTCACAATTTAGTGGCGGGCAGAATTTTGGCTTTGGTGACATTATGGATGCATTTTTCGGGGGCGGGGGTGGCAATCGCGGACCTCGAGCGCGAATGCGTGCCGGGCAAGATGCACTGATAAGAGTCGAATTAGATCTTGCTGAGGCTTGTTTTGGAGCCGAACGTGAACTTAATTTGGAGACAGCCGTTGCTTGCGAAAAATGTTCCGGTTCGGGCTGCGCCCCGGGTACAAAGCCAAATGTTTGTGCCATTTGTAAAGGCCGTGGCGAAACCCAGCAAGTGACTCGTTCAATCATTGGTCAAGTTATGACGAGCAGGCCATGCGCGGCCTGCCAAGGTTATGGTTCTGTTATCTCCGATGCGTGCAATGAATGTGCTGGCGATGGTCGGGTTCGTTCACGAAAGTCAATTCCGATAAAAATTCCAGCTGGCGTAGAAACCGGAAATCGAATTCAGATGAGTGGCGCCGGGGAAGTGGGACCGGGCGGCGGACCAGCTGGAGATATATATGTGGAAATCGTTGAATTGCCGCATGATTTTCTAGTTCGCGACGGAAATGATCTTCATATTTCGATTGTGATCCCAATGACTTCTGCGGCGCTTGGCACGAAAGTTAGCGTTGAAACTTTAGATGGTTCTCGAGAGGTAGCGATTAAGTCTGGTTTCATAAGTGGCGAGACAATTATCTTAAAAGATCTGGGGATGAATAAGTTGCGTGGGCATGGCCGTGGCAATTTAATCGTTCATGTCGAAGTTACCACTCCAAATAAATTGAACAAGGAGCAGGAAGAGCTCTTGAAATCATTGGCGAAATCTCGCGGCGAAAGTCAGGATGATGTGGAAATTCATCACCGGGGAGGCGCACACAGTTCTGGCTTCTTTGGTCGATTTAGAGATGCGTTTAATCGATAAATGCTAACTCTGTTCTTTGTCTCGCAACTTTCTGGCGCAGAAGAAATAGAAATAACTGGAGACCAAGCCCACCACGCCATAAAGGTCCTTCGAATGAAATTAGATGAAGCAGTTCTCATCTCTGATGGCAACGGCAGTTGGGTTAAGGCCCGAGTCAGCAGAATCGAAAAGAATTCATTTCTTTCCCAGGTGCAGGAGCGGGGTATTTCACAGAGCAAATATCCAAAGCTGACCGTAATTCAAGGACTGCCTAAATCGGATCGCGTTAAAGAGGCGATCGAAATAATGGTCGAGTCTGGTGTCGACACGATAGTCGCGTGGGAAGCCGAGCGCAGTATCGCAAAATGGAATAAGGATTTGAAAAATAAATGGGAAGTAGCCGCCCTCGCCGCAGCCAAGCAATCGCGAAGATTTACTATTCCGAAAATTATTGACGGGCGCTCCTTGTCACAATTATTACAACAGCAAGGTGATAAGCACGCTTTAATTGTTATGCACGAATCGGGCGAGAAGAAACTATCAAGTGTTGTGAGCCAAGATATGTCAGAATTGACAGAAATCACTATCGTTATTGGACCGGAGGGCGGATTGAGTGAGAGCGAATTAGTGCAATTAGCAGGCGCAGGTGGCGAGATTGTTTGCCTCGGGCCGGAAGTTTTTCGGAGCGCACACGCTGGCGGTGCCGCTCTTTCGGCAATTTCTGCTTTGATTGGGAGATGGTGATTAGGAAATGAATTGTTTATTTTGCAAGATGGCTTCAGGTGAAATACCTGTTGAATTCATTTATGAGTCGGAGGCGATCTTTGCGATTAAGGATATTTCTCCGCAAGCTCCGGTCCATGCCTTAATTATTCCGAAGTCACATTTCGAAAATGGTGTAGAGGTCGCAAGGCAAGCCCCTGAGGTGCTTGCAGAAATGTTCGAAGTGGCATCGAAGATTGCTAATGAAAGTGGCTTGGATGGATTTAGATCGTTATTCAATACCGGCGCCAGTGCTGGACAGAGCGTGTTTCACGCTCATCTTCACCTCTTGGGTGGCCGGCCATTGGCTTGGCCGCCCGGTTAAAAGTAAGATTTAACCTAATGGAAAAAGCACTTATTACGGTCCCGACCGCAATTCCTATGGTCGCACTTTTAGGTCCGCATGATTCACATTTGAGAATTTTTGAAACTACCTTTTCGAATATTTCTATCACTGTGCGTGGGAATGAGATATTTGCTAAGGGTGATTTAGCTGAGATTTCTAAGTTTGAAGCGCTGATAATTGAATTACTAGTTTTAATTCGTGCTGGTCAGGATCTTAGCGATGATGCCATTTTACGTTCAGTCACGATGATAACTAGCGATCCAGTAGATCATCCGGCGGAAGTTCTATCACTAAATATTCTGAGTAATCGTGGGAAAACTATTCGACCTAAGACAGCCAATCAGAAGAGGTATGTTGAGGCGATCGATGAAAATACGATCACCTTCGGGGTAGGGCCAGCTGGTACCGGAAAAACCTATTTAGCAATGGCTAAAGCCATTCAAGCACTGCAGAGTAAACAAGTTAATAGAATTATTCTTACTCGCCCTGCAGTCGAGGCTGGAGAGCGCCTAGGTTTCCTGCCAGGAACTCTGCAAGAGAAAATTGACCCTTATCTTCGCCCACTTTTCGATGCTCTTCACGACATGATCGATCAGGAATCCATTCCTCGATTGATGCAAAGTGGAATTATTGAGATTGCTCCACTGGCATATATGCGGGGCCGAACCTTAAATGACGCCTTCATTATCTTGGATGAAGCACAAAATACTTCAGCAGAGCAGATGAAGATGTTCTTAACTCGCCTTGGATTTGGTTCAAAAATGGTAATTACGGGCGACACAACACAAGTTGATTTGCCGCATGGTTCACAGTCGGGGCTAAAAATTGTTCATGAAATTTTGGACGGTGTCGACGATATCTCCTTCATACTCCTGGAGTCTGAAGATGTGGTTCGAAATCGTTTGGTCGGTGAAATCGTGAATGCCTACGGCCGATTCGATGAAGGTAAAATTACGGCAGCGACGATTGCGCGTTCGATTCGCTCTGGAAGCGGTGATCGTTAATTCCTATGGGAATAGAGATTGCAAATAACAGCGGCATTGGCTGTGATGAGGATCAAATTGTGAGCGTCGCGCAATTTACCTTGCAAAAAATGGGAATTCATCCAGACTCTGATTTGGGAATAACCCTGGTAGATGAAGAGGAAATTACTAAATTACATATTCAGTGGATGAGTCTGCCAGGGCCAACTGATGTTCTTTCATTTCCCATGGATGAGATCAAGCCATTCTCTGCCAGTGATGGGCCGGGAATTATCGGGGACATCGTTCTGTGCCCACAATTTGCGGAAAAACAAGTTGTTAATAAATCGGTCGCCGAGGAGATAGCATTGTTAACAGTTCATGGCACTTTGCACTTATTAGGGTTCGATCATCAGGTACCAGAAGAGCGGAAAATTATGTTTGCACTGCAGGATGTAACTCTAGAAGAATGGCGATCGCAGTAAATGAAAACCCTAAAGTTTCTCCTGGATGCGGCTATTTGGCTAGTGATCGGTTTTTATATTGGCCGTACTTTTGGAAAATCTCACAATCTAGACTTCACCAAAATTATTTCAATTATGCCTAAATCGTTTGTGGAAAGTTTGCGCAGCGTTGGATTCAAACTCAGGTCAGGACATTTTTCAAATGAGGAGGAATTGCGCGACGCGGTTGATCAGGCCAGTGAACGTGGATTGGTAGAAGAGTCAGAGCGGGAAATGATTCAATCTGTTTTTGAACTCGGCGATACCTTGGTTAGAGAATTAATGGTTCCGCGAACTGACATGGTTTGGATTGAGGGAAATAAGACGCTTCGCCAAGGCCTCTCTCTCGCCCTTCGTTCTGGGTTTACTAGGATTCCTGTAATTGATGAGAATTTGGATAATGTAGTAGGAATTGCTTATGTCAAGGATCTAGCAAAGCGCACACTTGAACGACATGAGACTGAACAAACCGAGACCGTTGCTGAACATCTTCGAAAAGCGACTTTTGTTCCGGAAACCAAGACTGCGGCAGAACTATTAAAAGAGATGCAACGCGATCAAATACATATGGCTATTGTGATTGACGAATATGGCGGCACTGCAGGCTTGATAACTATCGAGGATATTTTGGAAGAGATAGTTGGTGAAATAGCTGACGAATATGATGACGATGAAGTTGAGATTGAGTGGTTATCTGATACAAAGGCTAGGGTTTCGGCGAGACTGCATATTGAAGATTTTGCTCAAGGCTTTAAGGTAGAGATTCCAGAACTCGAGCGGGAAGATGTCGACAGCATCGGGGGACTTCTTGCTAAAACTCTTGGTCGGGTACCAATTCCTGGAAGCACAATTATAATTGCGGGCGTTAAATTGACTGCAGAGCGACCGGTTGGACGTCGACACAGAATCGCAACCGTACTTGCAGAACGTGTAATTGATGAACAGGAGTTGCTCGGTGAGCAATAACCCTGAAGATTTGAAATTATTAACCCTAGCTAAGGCAACAATGGCTAGGAGTAATTCAAAATCAGCAGCAGCTCTGAGGGATAACACTGGCAGAACTTATGTAGCAATTCCAGTGAAAAGTGGAACTTTGGAAATCGATGCACTTCTTGCCGTTCTAGTCGTAGCAAAAGCCAGTCAGATTTCTGGAATTGAGGCAATTGTCATTGCGGGAGAGAGCGTCACTGCCGAAAGTTTACAGGTCATTCGAAATGAAGATCCTAATTCCAGTATTTTCTTAATAAATGAGAGCGATCACTTAATTTCGCTTTGAATTAGTACTTCAATGTAGAATCGCCACCATGCGGATAGTTAGATTTACCCCGAATCCCAGCGCTGGTATTGGCACAGATCCTCTATTTGGTCTCTTGAATGAAGCAGATCAAATTTTAGTTCTTCGAGGCGATCCAATTTATAGTGGGATTGTCCCGACGGAAACGAAAGTTGCGTTATCGGAAGTTCGATTATTGGCCCCAGTTATTCCAAGGAGCAAGGTCGTTTGTGTGGGCAAGAATTATGCAGACCACGCAGCAGAAATGGGATCTGCTGTACCTAAGGATCCAGTTATTTTCTTGAAACCAAATACCTCGGTCATCGGACCAGGTGACACCATCCAGTGGCCAAGAATGAGCGAACGCGTGGATTTTGAAGGCGAGCTTGCGATTGTAATTAGCCGGATTTGCAAAGACGTGCCGAGAGAGAAAGTTTCGGATGTAATTTTTGGTTACACAATTGCAAATGATGTAACGGCAAGGGATTTACAAAAAATCGATGGCCAATGGAATAGGGCTAAGGGCTTTGATACTTTCTGTCCACTAGGACCTTGGATCGAAACTGATTTTATTCCAGGCAGTCAGAAAATCACCACGACCCTTAATGGTGAAATCAAGCAGTCAGAGCCGCTCACTTCAATGACGTTCGGAGTTCCTGAAATTATTGAATTCATTTCTTCTGTAATGACCCTCTTGCCGGGCGATGTAATCTTGACGGGCACCCCTGCCGGGATTGGTCCAATGCCTGCCGGAGCAGAAGTAGTCGTAACGATTGAAGGAATTGGCTCTCTTCGTAATAAGGTATCGCCTCGTGCCAAGTAAACCTATGAATTCAGAGAATAAAGCGGTTCGCGTTCGATTCGCGCCATCGCCGACCGGAGATTTACATGTTGGCAATATCCGCACGGCTCTCTTTGACTGGGCATATGCTCGCCACACCGGTGGAGCTTTTATTTTTCGAATTGAAGATACAGATCGCGAACGAGTAACTGATGAATATATAAAGGCGGCACAGGACACTTTAAAGTGGCTTGGGCTAGATTGGGATGAGGGCCCGGAAGTCGGTGGTCCCTACGGTCCGTATCTACAGAGCCAACGTATGAGAATCTATGACGATTGGGCATCGAAGTTTTTAGAGCAAGGCGATGCTTATCATTGCTATTGCTCTTCAGAAGAATTAGAAGCCAGGAGAGAGGCGCAGAAAGCAGCGAATATTGCTCCAGGTTATGACGGTAAATGTAGGTCAGTAAGTGAAAGTGATTTAGCCAGATATAAGAGCGAAAATCGGCTACCAGTTCTGCGGATGCGGATGCCTGAAGGTTCGACTACATTTAAAGATCTCATCCGTGGCGATGTAACTTTCGACCATAATTTTGTCCCTGACTTCGTATTGGTCCGAGGTGATGGCTCACCGCTTTATACGTTGGCTGTCGCGGTCGATGACATCATGATGAGAATTACTCACGTATTGCGCGGCGAAGATTTACTCTCCTCTACCCCGCGCCAAATTCGGGTCTACCAAGCGATGGGCGTTGCCGAATCGGACTATCCAGCATTTGCCCATTTGCCATTCGTAATGGGGCAAGACAATGCCAAACTCTCAAAGCGAAATGGCGAAGTTTCAATCGCCTGGTATCGAGAGCGCGGATTTTTGCCGGAAGCGATCTGTAACTATTTAGCGCTACTTGGTTGGGCTCCCGGTGATGATCGGGAAAATGTAACCATGAAAGAGTTGACTGAGCTTTTCACTGTAGAACGGGTTCATTCCAGTCCAGCTCGATTTGATATGAAGAAACTTGAGGCAATAAATGGCGACAAAATTCGTGAGCTTAAAATTGATGAATTTCTAGAACGGGTCACTCCTTTTTTGATTAACGATGGAATCATTTCGGGAAGCAGTGGCGAACTGGCAATAGTAAAGATGGCCTTGCCGATAATTCAGGAACGAATCGTGAATTTAGCTGAAGTCTCCCAAATGCTTAAGTTCCTCTTCGTTGCGAAATTTGAAGTCGAAGCCGATTCATTGCCCAAGATCATGGATGAACAGTCACAAGTAGTTCTCAGAGCTTCAATCCAAGCGCTCGAGACTCTTTCTAGTTGGGACCATGGTTCAATTCACTCTGTATTACGAACGGCCCTGATAGAGGAGTTAGCGCTGAAACCTCGGATTGCATTTGGAGCGGTTCGAATAGCAGTTACAGGAAGTCATATATCACCGCCACTTTTTGAATCTATGGAATTGTTGGGTAGAGATCGCTCGCTCGCGAGAATAAAGAAGGCCATTTCGTGATTGGGCGTATCTAGGAGGTAACTTTTGAGTTAAAGGGTCGGGTATCCTTACCCGACTAGAAATATTTTGGGGTATGGGGTAATTGGCAGCCCTGCTGATTCTGGTTCAGTGAGTCTAGGTTCGAGTCCTGGTACCCCAGCGCCGTAATGAAAAACTTAATAAGCAATAATCTCGGCCCCGTCGTCTAGTGGCCTAGGACTCTGGCTTCTCAAGCCAGCTACGCGGGTTCGAATCCCGTCGGGGCTACAACTACCTAGGAAATCTAAATTTAGCTTTTAGAAATTTTTTCAGCCTACTGAAGAATTCTTTCGAGATTACTTTTCCGTGCAGCCTGTCGAGCGAAGACATGTCCGCACCAATAATTGCCCGGGCCGCAGTAGCAATAGATATTTTTTCTACTGGGGTATTTGACCCAACTGGAATAGTGGCGAAATCATTTCTGTCGATATCTCCCAAAATATTGATCCCAAGAGATTTGATTTTAGCTACATTCGACAAATTGATTTCTATCACTTTCTCCAGCGCCCATTTCGGGGTCATTAATTTTTCATCGCCAGGGTCTAAGTTCTCTGAACTTGTAAGTGCACGGATATTTCCCTTTCGAATATTTAATTCGTAAGAGTCCCAATCCCGTTCAGTTGGAAAGTTTCGGTTGATTTCTAGAAGCAAGGCGGCTTCTGAGGAAGTCAGGGAACGGTTGATTTCCTTTTCCTTCGGCTCGTGAATAATTCCGGCAGGGATACCAGCCAAATTTGAAAAAGAGTCATAAAGATAATTTGGCTTGGACTCATCGACTGCGATTAAAGAAACGTTCTGAGAACCAAATGCCTCGCACCAATTAGAGATTACATCACCGTGGAGATTTCGCTTCCAGAAGGATGGAGTCAATTTAGAGGAGCCGGGAGTTTCTAGTACTGAATGGAGCCACTCTTCATAAGAGACTTTAATTCCATATTTTAAATATTGCTGATAAGAACTAGCCAGCATCATCGGTAGTGGGCGCCAAGTAAAGATTACTTGAACTTGGAAGTCGGCAAGGCGATTCTTCAAAGTGAGTAGCTGATCTTCATCTGCTTGCGATAGAAACTCGCTGCTTATTATCGAGGTCTGCTTATTTTTTCGAAGCCTGCGCTCTAATTTCTCCCACTCTGCGAAGTCGGTTTTCTTGCCGCCTCTTTTTTCCCATCCCCAGACTTTTTCGGTAACTGCCCAGGCCGCCCTGTGTTGCGCCTTGCCTGAAGTATTTGGATAGAAAAAACCCTTTTTCCGCAGCGCGGATCGAGACTCGCTTAAGGCCATTTGCAGCGCAGTTGTTCCAGTTTTGTGAAAGCCAGGGTGAATAATTAATTTCGACATTTCAGATTCCGATCTTCAGTAGAAGCCAAGAAAAGCTCGCTCACTTGGCAATCTCTAGAACAATTTCAGTATTCAATTTAACGCCATTTGTGCCATCCAAAATAATTTCTGCTTTAAGGGGCGTCTCATATTCTTGGCCAATGCCGGTCATATTTGGAAGATTTCCGGCAGCTGCCTTCTTATATAGACCCTTTGGATCGCGCTGGGCGCAAAGTTCTGGGGGAGTATTGACAAAAATTTCAATGAATTCGCCGGCACCAAATAATTCTCGAGCTTGGTCGCGATCTGCCCGGAAAGGGCTCACCAAAGCCACAATAACAATTAAGCCGGCATCGGTCATCAGTTTTGCTACTTCAGAAACTCTGCGGACATTCTCGGCACGATCTTCTCTGGCAAAACCAAGATCCTTATTTAGGCCAAGTCTTAAATTATCACCGTCCAATACATAAGTATGGCGGCCCAAGGCATAAAGTTCTTTTGCGACTTCATTAGCAATTGTAGATTTTCCTGATCCACTTAGTCCGGTGAACCAGAGTACCTTGCCAGTTTGGCCCTTTTGAGCGGCGCGTCTTTGAGCATCAATTTCATATGCCTGCTCAGTTATATTCTCAGACCGGCGAAGGGCATGGACAACCATTCCAGCGCCAACTGTATTTAGAGTTTGGCGATCGACAAGAATAAAATTTCCAGTCTCGCGAGAATCACTGTAGTTCGAGAGCGCGATTGGTGAATCAGTCGCAATCTCGATAACCCCAATTTCATTCATTTTTAAAGTTCGCGCTGAGTCGTGTTCACCAGATTCAATATTAACTTTATATTTAATCGTAGTGACAATTGCAGGAGTCGAACTCGAGCCAGAAATCAGCAGGTAAGAGCGGCTATGAATTAATTCGGACTCCCCAAGCCAGACGATATTTGCGGTAAATCTATCTGCGGGTGAAACTACATTTGAAGCAAGATGGAGGACATCGCCTCGCGCCGCATCTACTTCTGGTTCAAGAACAATATTTAAAGTTTGTTCATGTCCTGCACTTGCTAGTTCGCCATCAAATGTGACCATTTTCGCAATCGTGGCCTTTTTCTTACTAGGAAAGATTACGACTTCATCGCCAATGTTAAATTTTCCATTTACTAAAGTTCCAGCGAGTCCTCGGAAAGTGTCAATTCTCGAGATATATTGAATTCCAAAATGCGGAGTGGTCATGGAATCGATTAGTAAGTCTTGATTTTGAATGTATTCAAGGAGCGTTGGTCCCTGGTACCAATCCAGGTTGTTTCCTTTGAAAACAACGTTATCGCCAACAAGTGCGCTCACTGGAATTAGGGCATGCTCTTTTATATTTAAACGTTCAAGGGCGGACGCAATTGACTCTGAGATTTCATTAAACTTAGCCTCTGAATAGTCGAAAACATCAAGCTTGTTAATCACTATTGCAACGCGAGCAACCCCCATGAGAGAACAAATAGTTAAGTGACGAAGCGTTTGTGGGCGAATGCCACGAGCTGCATCGAGCAGTACGAGCGCAACGTCAGACCTAGAGGCGGCCACTGCCATATTTCGGGTGTATTGCTCATGACCGGGGGCATCTGCGATTATCAAACGACTGCCATTTAGTAAGGTCATTGAACGATAGGCAACGTCAATGGTTATTCCTTGTTCGCGCTCGGCTTCTAATCCATCGGTTAAGAGCGAGAAATCTATTTCTCCTGATGCGATTGTTGATCCACCACGGCGGGTATTTCTTGCACTGGCAATAGTGTCGTGAGGGACGCTATCGGTCTCAACTAGCAAGCGGCCGATAAGGGTACTTTTCCCATCATCGACGCTTCCGCAAGTTAATAAACGGATTACTGGTTTTGCCATTAGAAGTAGCCCTCGCTCTTCTTCTTCTCCATGGAATCTTCTTTATCTCCATCGATTAACCTTGTGGCGCGTTCGCTCAACTTAACTTCAGAAACTTCCCCTAGGACTTCTTGAATATTCAGTGCAGTTGATTCGACGGCAGCAGTGAGTGGATAGCAACCTAGAGTGCGGAAGCGAACCATCTTCATCTCTGGCTTTTCATTATTAAGCAGTGGGAAGCGTTCATCATCGACCATAAGCATCTGGTCACCGCGCCACACTATTGGACGCTCCTTGGCAAAATAAAGTGGGTTGATTGGGATGTCATTTGAGTTGATGTAATTCCAAACATCCAACTCGGTCCAATCTGAGATTGGGAAGACTCGCATGCTCTGTTCGGGACGAATTCTGGTGTTGTAAGTTCGCCAAAGTTCCGGACGTTGCTCCCGTGGATTCCAACGATGCCCTGCTTCGCGCACGCTAAAAATTCTTTCTTTTGCGCGACTCTTCTCCTCATCGCGACGTGAGCCACCGATCGCTGCATCAAAGCTGTATTTATCAAGGGCTTGTCGAAGACCAAGGGTCTTCATGATGCGCGTGTATTCAGAGATGCCGCTAGTAAAAGGATTTACGCCATCTTTCACACCCTCTTGGTTCGTATGAACAATTAAATCCAATCCGTACTTAGACGCAATTTCATCGCGAAAAATAATCATTTCTTGGAATTTCCAAGTGGTATCAATATGGAGGAGAGGAAAAGGTATTGGCGCTGGATAAAACGCTTTGCGAGCTAGATGCAGGAGGACTGATGAATCTTTGCCGATCGAATAAAGCATGACTGGTTTCTGGAAGGCCGCAGCGGTCTCTCGAAGAATCTCAATTGATTCATTTTCGAGAGCTTTTAAAATTTCAGGTGAGCTCTGCACAGGTGAATCTTAGTAATTCAATGAGCAATTAATGAAAAAAAGAGGCTGTGCCACTATTTTTTAGCTAAATGCTCGGTAAGCCTGGCGGCCGTAGCGACCACTGCTGCTGCATGAATTCGCCCTGGTTGGCGCCCTAAGCGTTCAACCGGGCCACTGATACTTACGGCAGCGATTACTTTATTATTCGGACCACGAACCGGGGCTGAGACCGAGGCCACACCGGCTTCGCGTTCGCCAACAGATTGAGCCCATCCTCGGCGGCGGACGGCGGCCAGAGATGCGGCAGTAAATTTAGAGTTCTTAAGGGCGCGATGTAATTTATCGGCATCCTCCCAAGCAAGAAGTATTTGGGCGCCCGATCCAGCTTGCATAGTCAGAACAGTTCCAGTTGGGACCGAATCACGTAGCCCTGACATGCGTTCTGCTGTAGAGACGCAAATTCTTTGATCTCCTTGGCGGCGATAAAGCTGTGAGCTTTCTCCTGTTGCATCTCGAAGAGCACTGAGAGCAGCTGCGGCAACGGCCAGTAAACGATCTTCACCAGCCGCTGAAGCCAGTTCCGAGGAGCGTAAGCCCAAGATAAATCGCCCGGCATAATCTCTTGAAACCATTCGGTGAAATTCCAGAGCAACGGCCAATCGATGCGCGGTCGGGCGAGCAATTGCTGTGGCGGCAACCAGATCAGATAATGAATGTGGGCCAGCTTCTAGGCAGGCAAGAATTTTTAGGGCTTTGTCTAATACGCCAACTCCGCTATTCTTCTTGTCCACGATGCAATACTGACATCTCATCATATGAAATGCAAGTATTTGGGATATAGCTTTAGGAGGCGTTATGGCAAAGACTCTGGCTGAGAAGATTTGGGCTGATCATATTGTTCGTGAACATCAGGGCGAACCCGATCTTCTATATATCGACCTGCACCTAATTCACGAGGTCACTAGCCCCCAAGCTTTTGATGGTCTGCGCGCTGCTGGTCGCAAAGTTCGACGCCCGGAGCTAACAATTGCAACCGAAGATCACAATGTGCCAACTTTGAATATTGATAAACCAATAGCAGATCCAATTTCCAAACTTCAAGTCGATACCTTGCGTAAAAATTGTGCCGATTTTGGTGTGCGTATTCATTCGCTCGGCGACGTTGAACAAGGAATTGTTCATGTTGTTGGACCACAACTTGGAATCACGCAACCTGGAATGACAATTGTTTGTGGAGATTCGCATACTTCTACTCATGGCGCATTTGGTGCGCTGGCATTTGGTATTGGAACTTCAGAAGTAGAACATGTGTTGGCAACTCAGACACTTCCACTAGTCCGGCCGAAAACTATGGCCATTAATGTTGAGGGCAAATTAAAGCCAGGTGTAACTAGCAAAGATATAATTTTGTCGATTATCGCAAAGATCGGCACAGGTGGCGGTCAAGGCTATGTACTTGAGTATCGAGGGTCAGCAATTCGTGATTTATCAATGGAATCGCGAATGACAGTGTGCAATATGTCGATTGAGGCTGGGGCTCGTGCTGGTTTAATCGCACCAGATGAAATTACCTTCGAATACCTAAAAACAAAGCCGCACGCTCCTAAGGGCGCAGATTGGCAAGCAGCTGTCTCATATTGGAAAACTTTACAATCTGATCCAGGCGCCAAATTCGATCTTGAAATTAGTATCAATGCAGATGAGTTAGAAGCATTTGTGACTTGGGGAACTAACCCAGGACAGGGTTTGCCGCTAAATGCAAAAGTGCCTAATCCAGCAGAAATTAGTGATCCAGAAGAACGTGGCGCTGCTGAACGTGCACTTACCTACATGGGGCTTGTTGCAGGCACGCCACTTAAAGAGATAAAAGTCGATACGATATTTTTGGGTTCATGCACGAATGGTCGTATCGAAGATTTGCGCTTAGCTGCAGACATTCTTAGGGACAGACATATTTCTAAAGAGGTTCGGATGTTGGTGGTTCCTGGTTCTGCCCGCGTAAAATTACAAGCAGAGAGCGAAGGCTTGGATAAGATTTTTACTGCAGCCGGTGCTGAATGGCGTACTGCTGGGTGCTCAATGTGTTTAGGCATGAATCCTGATCAACTTGCTGTTGGAGAACGAGCCGCCTCCACTTCTAATAGAAATTTCGAAGGACGACAAGGCAAGGGCGGTCGCACTCACTTGGTCAGCCCACTTGTTGCAGCAGCAACTGCAATTCGTGGAACGCTCTCATCACCAGCAGATTTGTAAGGGGATTATTATGGAAAAATATCTAAGCCATACTGGAACTGTACTTCCACTACGCAGAAGCAATGTTGATACCGATCAAATAATTCCCGCAGTTTATTTAAAGCGAGTCACCAAGAGTGGATTTGAAGATGGCCTCTTTGGCGCATGGCGCAATGATCCAGAATTTGTACTGAACAGAGCAGAATATGCCGGAGCAACTATTTTGGTGGCAGGAGCTGATTTCGGCACTGGCTCCTCGCGCGAACATGCGGTTTGGGCGCTTCAGAATTATGGCTTCAGTGTTGTTTTATCAAGTCGTTTCGCTGATATTTTCCGTGGCAATTCTCAGAAAGCTGGGCTACTAACAGTTGTTGTAGATCAATCTGAAATCGAAGCCATCTGGGCAGCGGTCGAGAAGGATCCGACAACCAAAGTGACAGTGAACTTAGAATCAAAGAGCGTAAATTATGGCGAAAAATCGATTGCTTTTGCTATCGATGACTATACAAGATGGCGATTGATGGAAGGGCTTGATGACATCGGCCTTACGCTTAAAAACATCGATTCTGTAAGCGCTTTTGAGCGATCAAGGCCAAGCTTTAAGCCTAAAACCCTCCCGATACTTTCATAATTCACTTTCAGAAGTGAAACTCTAAAGTATCTGTATAGAGTCTTTCACGCGTAAAAGATGTGTTTTTTAGCTATTTTGGCGCCATAATTAATTTGCGACACGCCACTTTATATGCCGAGAGAAATTTGCTACCACGCGTAGATTCCTAACAACGTTAGGGAATGCCTAACTTTTACGCATAAATAAGGGGATTTAAATGAACAAGGCCCAGTTCATCGCAGCATTGGCACCTCACTTCGGCGATAATAAGAAGGAAGCTGCTCGTGCAATAGATGTAGTTTTCGATACCATCGTTCGCAATATTTCTAAGGGCGAAGATGTAATGATTAACGACTTCGGTAAATTTAAAAAAGTTGACCGCAAGGCACGTCAAGGACGCAACCCATTCACTGGCGAAACAATTCAAATCAAGGCGAGCAAGAAAGTTCGCTTCTTGCCCTCAAAGGCGCTTAAGGAAGTTGTTTCAGGAGCTCGTAAATTAGCGCCTGCCCCTAAGCCGCCAGTAAAAGTTGTTGCCAAGCCAGTAGTTAAGAAGGCAGCACCAAAGAAGGCAGCTAAGAAAGTAGTTAAGAAAGCCGCTAAAAAGGCAGCACCAAAAAAAGCCGCTAAAAAGGCAGTTAAAAAAGCAGCCAAGCGCCGCTAAGTAAAAGAAATTACGCGGGGGAGCCAGAAATGGCTCCTCCTTTTTTATTGCGAATTAAGATAGTGACATGCAATTTCAACCACCTATCGGTGAGCCACTAGGCACAAACCGAAGTTTTAAATATGGCGCGGGGATTTTGATTCCGATTTTAAATCTACTTACCGAACGCGACTGGCGGGGCGCGGAAAATATTCCAAAATCTGGTCCAGTAATTGTTATCTCTAATCATATCTCCTATGTTGATGCCCTAGTTTTTGCGCATTTTTTATTTAGAAATGGTCGGGCAGTTCGGTATTTGGGGAAGGAATCGGTTTTCAAAATTCCAATCATCGGCAGGATTATTACAAGCGCGGGTCAAGTCCCCGTTGCTAGAGAATCGGCTCAAGCCTCGCACGCTTTAGATAGCGCCCTCGGGCTACTAGAAGCTGGACATTGCGTAGGTGTATATCCAGAGGGAACGCTAACGCGTGATGAGAATTTATGGCCAATGGTTGCTAAAACTGGAATCGCACGACTGGCAATATTGAGCAAGGCGCCAGTAATTCCAGTGGCACAGTGGGGAGATCAGAATTTACTGCCAAGATACTCAAAAAAATTGGTATTTTGGCGGCGAACAAAAGTTACATATTTGGCGGGGAGTGCCCTAGATTTCAGTAAGTGGTACGGGAAAGAGGAGGATCAGCAGGCTTTGATTGAGGCTACCGCCTATGCAATGGCGAAAGTCACCGACTTATTGGTACAAATTAGGGGAGAATCAGCGCCTCATGAAATATTCGATCCCCATAAATCTGATCTACCTCGAGTTGGAAATTTCACAAAAAAGAAGAAGGATTAGTTAAATGTCGAAAGTTACAGTTCTTGGTTCCGGCGCTTGGGGAACAACCCTGGCTCAGGTTCTTTCTGATGCTGGAAAGGACGTTTTAATCTGGGGACGAAATACATCCGTTGTTTCTGAGATTAATGAAAAAGCTACAAATGGAAAATATCTTCCTAATATTTTACTTCCCAAAGCCTTAAGGGCTACGACTGATATTCAGGAAGCATTTAACTTTGGCGACTCGATAGTCTTATCTATTCCAGCTCAATCCCTACGTGAAAATTTAACCGAATGGGTTTCAATTTTTCCGAGAGGCAAGCCCGTTATAAGCACACTTAAAGGGATTGAGGCAGATACCCAACTTCGGATGACCGATGTTGTTAAAGAAATTTTGGAGATACCTTCTGCGCAACTTGGCTTAATCACTGGCCCTAACTTGGCTGGAGAGCTTTCTCTTCGCCAACCTGCTGGGGCAGTTGCGGCTTCACCAAATCCTGAGATGTCAGAGTTGATGATTGAAGCTTTCACAACGCCATATTTCCGGGTCTATCCCTCAAAAGACTTAATCGGCTGCGAACTTGCAGGTGCGGCAAAGAGCGTTATCGCACTCGCTGTCGGAATGGCTATCGGCCTTGGTCTTGGCGAAAATACTCAGGCGATGATTATCACTCGCGGCTTAAGCGAAGTTGCCAAATTTGGAAATGGATATGGCGCTAATCCGCTAACTTTTCTCGGCTTGGCTGGAATGGGGGACTTGGTAGCTTCATGTGGTTCAGGTTTGTCGCGGAATAGAACTTTCGGCGAGGCGCTAGGCCGCTTAGGAGAAATGAGTAAGGCGCGAATTGAAGTAGCAAAGACTGTGGAAGGGGTGGCATCAGCTGCCGCAATTCTGGAATTGGCACATGGCGTTGGTGTGGAAGTTCCAATTATTGAAGTCGTTTCTGAGGTTGTACGTGATCGAATCACCCCAAGCGAAGCGATGGCGAGATTAATGAGCGTAAGTATGGCTGCTGAATTGTAATGAATAAAATACGAGTCGGTATCGTCTGTGGCGGAAAATCTAGCGAGCATGAAATATCCTGCATTTCAGCGGCCGGAGTGCTATCTGCGATAGACCTTGAGAAGTATGAGCCCCATTTAATTGGAATTAGTAAGAGCGGCAAATGGGCGGTGCTGCCAATTGATTACCCGCTTGCCATTGAAGGCGAGCTCTTGCCGGAAATAAGCGAAGAGTTGCCGGAAACCAATATTAATGAAATAGATGTTGATCTTCTCTTTCCTGTTCTACATGGGCCATATGGTGAGGATGGAACCTTCCAGGGGCAATGCGAGATGGCCGGTATAAAGTATGTTGGTTCGGGCGTCTTGGCTAGCGCGACTGGAATGGATAAATCTTTTGCAAAGCCAATTTTCCAGTCACACGGCCTAGAAGTTGCACCAGGAATGGTGATCCGGGAAAGTGATTGGCAAATTGATGAGGCGAGAATATTGGCGAGCGCAACACAGCTTGGCAATCCGCTCTTTGTAAAGCCTGCGCGAAGTGGTTCGAGTCGTGGTACTAGCAAAGTAAAGAATATTCGAGAGTTAAAGGCTGCAATTAATTTTGCACTTCAATTCGACACTAAAGTCCTGGTGGAAAGCGCAATTATGGGGCGAGAAATTGAGTGTGCGGTTCTTCAGATAAATGGCGTTGCCCTAGCTTCTCCGGTCGGCGAGATTAAAGTTTTGGGAGACCACGAATTTTATGACTTCGAAGCTAAATATCTCGATGCCTCGACTGAAGTAGTTGTCCCTGCACAGTTACCTTTTGGCGTACAGGAAGAGATCCAAAATTTAGCTACTCAGGCTTTCGACGCACTGGGATGCGAGGGACTGGCTCGAGTTGATTTTTTCTATACTGGTGAAAAAATAATAATTAATGAAATTAATACGATGCCTGGGTTTACCGCAGCATCTGTCTTTCCAAAGCTATGGGCGGCCGGTGGGATCGGCTACACCGAATTAATCACAAATTTAATCGAAGGTGCCCTAGCGCGTCCCTCAAAGGTAACGCGCTAAGTGAATTCTTTTTAGTATGAAGTAACTGGACAGGTAAGCGTGCGGGTGATTCCAGGAACTGCTTGGACCTTAGATAAAATTGCTCGACCTAGTTCCTCCATGCTCGGTGATTCAGCCCGCATGATTACATCGTATGGGCCAGTTACGCCCTCGGCCAAAGTAACTCCGACGATTTTCGAAACGGTTTTGGCAACACTTGATGCCTTGCCTACTTCGGTTTGAATTAGAATGTATACCTGAACTGACATTTACGACTCCTAAATATTTCTGCTCTCCACAGCGTCGTGGTTGCAGAGTTAAAGGCTACCGCCAATAGAGTTGGTTTGGGAATAATTATTTTAAGGAAGGTCGCGAAAATGGCTTCAGAGTCAGAATTAATTGCAGCCCTTTCGGAGGTCTTCGCGGTTAATGATCCCAATTTATTAATAGGAATCGGGGATGATGGCGCCGTAATCAGAGCTAGCCCGCATAATTTGGTTGCTGCAACTGACATGGCTGTTGAAGGTATCCACTTCAATCGAGAGTGGTCTACTCTGGAAGAAATTGGCGGCAAATTGGCGGCGGCAAATTTTGCGGATATTTACGCGATGGGGGGGAAGCCAAAATATTTATTAGTGAGCGCTGGCCTAACTAAGGATTTTGGTGTTTCTCAAATTAAAGAGTTGGCACAAGGAATCAAAAATGAGGCAGACCTAGTGGGCGCATCGGTGGTTGGAGGGGACTTGTCCAGAGCCGGCGAGCTGGTAATTTCTATTACAGTTTTTGGTGAAGTTCAAACTCCCATAACTCGCTCTGGCGCTAGGGCTGGCGACCTGGTGATAATTTCTGGGCTACCTGGTTGGTCTGCAGCTGGTTTACATCAGCTTATTGCTGGAGTCAAGAGTTCGAAATTTGTTTCGGCGCATAAGAAACCAGTACTTGATTATGCGATGGCTTCCAGATTCAAGGATGTAAATGCAATGTGCGACGTTAGCGATGGATTACTTTCTGAACTTGGATATATTTCACAAGCATCCAAAGTTGGAATAGAAATTGATTCAAAATTACTTGAAGGTGCACCCGGATTTGCTGAGCTTGAGAATTTCGCGCAAAAGTCTGGAATTGATATTTGGGAATGGGTTTTAACAGGCGGTGAAGATCATATTTTTCTTGCAACTACATCTACTCAAATACCAGAAGGCGCGATTCAAATCGGAAAAGTTAATGCAAAATCCGAAGTTACAGTCTCGGGCGATTTAAATATTAAAGATATTGGTTATCGCCATTTTTAAAGCTTAACGAGTAACTTTGCCGGCTTTCAAGCAAGAAGCACAAACATTCTGACGCTTAGGTGTTACGCCTACCAAAGTACGTACGCGTTGGATATTTGGATTCCAGCGACGACGTGACTTGCGCATTGAGTGGGAGACCTTGTTACCAAAGCTCGGACCCTTGCCGCAGATATCGCAGTTTGAGGACACAGTGTTACTCCCTTGAATCAATTAAATTACGAGTTTCGCAATAAGTCGCCAAGATTACCCCGTATACGCAGGGATTGGCTAATCCGCACGAGAAGATAGTCCCATGGCAAGAGTAGAAGATCGGCTGAAGGGGGTCATTGGCGACCGTACGGCAGATGCCCTTCTCAAGATTTTTGGGATGGTCACCATTGAAGACCTCCTTCGCCATTACCCAAGGCGCTATGTGGTGCGGGGCGAGCTCTCCGATATTTCCGAGCTCCTTGAAGGCGATGAGGTGACGGTTCTAGCAGAAGTCGCAGCTGTAAAAACTCGCAGGGCAAATGGCCGTCATATTTTGGAGGTGAACCTCACCGATGGCAGCGCAGTAATGGCTCTAACTTTTTTCAATCAACCTTGGCGGGAAAAGGAATTACGGATTGGCAAGGTTGGAATGTTTGCAGGCAAAGTCGGATCCTTTAATGGCAAACGCCAGCTCTCGCATCCGGACTACCAATTGATTCCAGATGGCGATGACGTTGATTCTGCGCTGGCCGGTTTCGCTGGAAAATTTCTGCCAGTTTATCCAGCAGGTGGGAAGATGCCATCTTGGAAAATATCCCAATGTATTGAATTAGTTTTGGATTCACTCGATGAAATTAATGACCACCTGCCAGAGAGTGTTATTAAAGAATTTGGCTATCCAACTCTCAAAGAGGCTCTTATTGCGATTCATAGACCTGAGTCGCTACAGGAAGCTGACCTAGCCAGAATGCGCTTAACCTTTGACGAAGCAATTCTGCTGCAGTTGCTCTTGGCGCAACGTCGCGCTGAACTCAAGGCGCTTGCAGCTACTCCGAGAGAGATTTCACTTAATGGCTTGGTTAGGACATTTGAATCTCGGCTGCCCTTTATTTATACCGAGGGGCAGATAGAGGTTAATAAGGAAATTGAATTGGATATGCAACAGTCTCACCCAATGCATCGTTTGCTGCAAGGAGAAGTTGGATCTGGTAAGACAGTTTTGGCGCTTCGAGCAATGCTTTCTGTAATTGAATCTGGTGGTCAGGCAGCGCTATTGGCACCGACCGAAGTATTAGCGATGCAACATTTTAAAACTATTACCAAATTAATGGGTGATCTCGCAGAAGCCGGAACACTTCAAGGAAACGGCGAAGGCACTCAAATAGCGCTATTAACTGGATCTCTGACTGCTGGGTTGAAGCGCGAAGCGCTCGGGAAAATCAGCAATGGTGAGGCCGGAATTGTCATCGGAACGCATGCCTTGATCAGCGACGGCGTTGATTTTAGGGATTTGGCCCTAGTTGTAGTGGACGAGCAGCATAGATTTGGCGTTGAACAACGAGATGCGCTTCGAATGAAAGCAATCGTACCGCCACACTTATTGGTCATGACAGCAACACCGATTCCTCGAACGGTCGCCATGACTATTTTTGGCGATTTAGATATTTCCACATTGCGCCAACTGCCTTCTGGACGGATACCGATTGAGACACATGTGATTCCGGTATTAGAAAAACCACACTATTTGCAACGTGCCTGGGAACGAGTCAAGGAAGAAGTTGGCAAGGGGCACCAGGCTTACATCGTGGTTCCACGTATCTCCGGAGTGGAGAGTTCGGAAACGAATATTAAGATTTCTGAAGGTGATATCGCAATGGCAAAATTAATGGGAGATGAAATTTCAGGCGAAGAATTATTCGGAAGTGAAAATATGACGAGCGTAGAAGAGCTTGCTCCAGAGTTGGCGGTTGGCGCTCTAAAAGGTCTCAAGCTGGCGCCGCTACATGGGCGATTAAGCGCAGAAGATAAAGATGCAACTATGAGCGCATTCTCCAGCGGTGAAATTGATGTCTTGGTCGCGACCACGGTTATTGAAGTTGGAGTCGATGTGCCTAACGCTTCGATGATGGTGATTATGGATGCCGATCGGTTCGGAGTTTCACAATTGCACCAATTGCGAGGCCGAGTTGGGCG
The DNA here is from genome assembly GCA_937876245.1 of uncultured Actinomycetes bacterium. Lineage (GTDB taxonomy): Bacteria > Actinomycetota > Actinomycetes > Nanopelagicales > Nanopelagicaceae > AAA044-D11. The sequence goes on from CALEGP010000038.1 coordinate 98,682, forward strand.
TGGCGGAATTCCGGGTCTGTGTTTGTTGGTATCTAGCGCTGCTGATGGTTCGCCGGCGATGGAGCGTATGACGGCAGTGGCTGGAACTCTTGATGGCTTTGAGCTATCGAGAATTGATTTGGATCAACGTAGGGAAGGTGATGTGCTTGGTCGGGCACAATCTGGAACAAAATCTCACTTGCGGCTCTTGCGCGTATTGCGCGATGAGAAATTAATCGAAGAATCGCGTCGAGTAGCTCAGGAATTGATTAGAGAAGACCCCAAATTAGAGAAACATACAAGTTTGGCTGCCCAAGTTGCCCTTTTAAAGGAGGAGGAGGGTTCGGCTTTCTTGGATAAGGGTTAGCGCGTTACCGTAAGCAAGTGAGAATTATCGCAGGAAGCAGCAAAGGCAAAGTTCTATTTTCGCCAACCGAGAAAACCAGACCAACATCCGACCGCGCCCGCGAAGGACTTTTCTCCTCACTTGAATCTGAATTTGGTTCAATGAGCGAATTAAATTTTCTCGATCTTTTTTCTGGTTCAGGAGCGGTGGGAGTTGAGGCTCTCTCAAGAGGAGCAGCTAATGTCTACTCGATTGAAGACCATCCGCCGACGGCAGCCATAGCAACAAAGAATTTTGAACTAGTTACGCAAACTTCCGGCAAATTCAGCGTCATAACATCTCCGGTTGAACGCTTTGTAAGTACGCCACATCAATTGGAATTCGATATTATTTTCCTTGACCCACCATATGAAGCTGCAAATCTCACCATAGAAAATTTATTGGTGGATATCCATTCGAGCCATTTATTGAAGCGCAGTGGAATTGTGGCGATCGAACGCGGGTCTAAGAAGACACCATTCACATGGCCAGAGCCCTTTGTGGGAGAGAAAGTCCGTTCATATGGGCAGGGAAGTATCTTCTATGGCGGCTATTCTGCTAGCGTCTTGCCGTGAAACGCGTCGTATGTCCCGGATCCTTTGATCCCATAACTTTCGGACACCTAGACATTATCGAGCGCGCAAGTTCGATTTTTGACGAAGTCGTCATCGCAGTAATGGTTAATCAAACCAAAAAGACTCTTTTTACTGTGGCAGAAAGAATTGAAATGACCAAAGAGGTGACGGCCCGATATCCAAATGTAAAGGTCGATTCTTGGTCAGGACTCTTAGTTGACTATTGTAAGAGAAACGAGATCGCGATCATCGTTAAAGGACTGCGAGCAGTTACGGACTTTGATTATGAATTGCAAATGTCACAAATAAATTTGCAACTCCAGGGAGTTGAAACTCTCTTCATTTCAACGGCTCCCGCCCACTCCTTTTTGTCTTCATCACTTGTTAAAGAAATTGCTAGTCATGGTGGCGATGTTTCAAGTTACATCCCTGCAGTACTTTTAGAGCGATTGAAAGATCGCCTGGCTGGAAAATAGAGGAGAGCTTTATGGAAGTTGTTGAGCGTATTGAAAGTGCAATTGCCCTAGTCGAGGAGGCACGGGGAGTACCACTTTCGGCTAGCTGTGTTCTTCATCGCGGCGAAATGCTGGAATTGTTGGATAGTGCCCGCGTGGCTTTCCCAGCAGACCTTGCGAAGGCACAACAGATTTTGCAAAACCAAGATTCAGTTTTGGAAGGTGCTCAACTTCAAGCCGACCGTATCATCGAGCATGCGCGGGAGGAAGTTGAATCAATGATTGCAGAGACAGAGATAGTTGCTGCAGCGAAAAAAGAAGCTCAAAGAATTTTGGCTGAAGTTGCTGAAGAGGCTCGTGCTCAGCAAGACGAAATAGATGCTTATGTTGATTCTCGGCTTGCAACTCTGGAAGTTATATTAAATAAGACGATGGAAGTTGTGAGTCGTGGGCGTGATCAATTGGCGGGCGTTGATGCTCGTTCGGCGCTTTCAGAGTTGGGCGATAAATAAATAGTAAATGAATAAGAACCCCTTCCTTTTTGATGCTCATGATCTGCCTCGACGACCGGGCGAGATGCGCGAGTATGAATTAACAATTGACACCCATGAAGCGATGGGATTTGAAGTACTTTCTATTGCCGCAGATGAACCCATTGATATTGACTTGCGTATCGAATCGGTTTCCGAGGGAATACTTGCGACTGCAACGGTACGAACTCAGGCATTGGGAGAGTGTGGTCGCTGCCTAGATCCGGTCTCCTACGATATTGAAGAGAGTTTTCAAGAGTTGTATGAGTATGTCGAAGATCCCAGGCAAGCCCGAAAGAAATCTAAAGCTGGTAAAAAAAAGCCCGCCAAAAGCGAGGAAGATGAAGATTTGGATGAAGATTTATTGCGCCAAATGGATGGCGAAATGATGGATTTAGATGGGCCTATTCGTGATGCAATAATCCTAAATTTGCCGATTAATCCGCTCTGCTCGCATGGCTGTGCTGGGCTCTGTCCGGATTGTGGGGTTAAGAGGTCTGAGCTTCCAGCTGACCACGAACACGCCCCATCAAATATTCGCTGGGCTGGATTGGAAAATTGGGAAGGCCCAACAGGGGATTAACCTCGTTTTTGATTATCGAAGGGTTTGAGGGATACTTAACCCTTCAATTAATAATTAGCAAAAAGGGGTGCCTAAAGTGCCAGTACCAAAGCGAAAGATGTCTCGCTCCCGCACTCGTCATCGTCGTAGCTCATGGAAGACAACACCTGCGGCAATTGCGAGTTGCTCACAGTGTCAACAGCCAAAGCTTCAACATACAGCTTGCCCAACGTGCGGTACTTACAATTCCCGCCAAGTAGTAGAGGTTTGATCTGTACGATCGTTTAATCGCGTCACTTGGAACTTCGGTTTCAAGTGAATTGCTAGTACTTGCATTAACCCATCGCTCTTATGCTTATGAGTTTGGTGGCTTGCCAACAAATGAACGCCTTGAATTTTTAGGCGATAGCGTTCTTGGTCTAGTCGTTACCGAGGAGTTATATACAAAATTTCCGGATCTTGATGAATCAAAACTCTCACCCCTTCGCTCAGGGGTTGTCAATATGCGAGCACTTGCGCAAATTGCACGCGAGTTAAATCTCGGTGAGTATTTACGAATTGGAAAAGGCGAAGAGAGAACGGGCGGGCGTGATAAAAATTCAATTTTGGCGGATTCACTTGAGGCGCTTATTGGTGCTATTTATCTTGACTTGGGTTTCAAAAAGACCCAAGAAATAATTCTCAAGTGGTTAAGGCCAGCAATTGAATCTGCAAATGCCCAAGGTTTCGGTCTGGATGCAAAGACAGCACTCCAGGAATTATGCGCAGCGCAAGCTTTGAGCACTCCTGAATATGAGATCGCTGAATCCGGACCAGATCATGATAAAAGTTTTACTGCAGTTGTAGTTATATCGAGTGAGAAATTTGAAGCTGGCGAAGGAAAATCAAAAAGAGAAGCCGAGCAGGCCGCGGCAAAATTGGCTTATGACAAAATAGATGCCAGAACTACCTGAAGTTGAAACCGTAAGGCGTGGCCTGAGCGAACACGTAGTTGGTAAAAAATTCAAGAAAATTGAAGTTTTGCATCATCGAGCAACAGCGGCAAAATCGATAGCATCTCTAGATTCACTTAAACGAGCTAGAGTGATTGAAGTTAAGCGCCGTGGAAAATTTCTTTGGTTTGTTTTAGATCGGCCAGAAGTTTTGGTTGGGCATTTGGGAATGAGTGGGCAGTTAGTAATTCGAAGAAGAGGCGCTCCAGATGAGCGACATTTGCGGGCTCGCTTCGTACTTGGCAAAGAAGAACTTCGTTTTATTGATCAACGCACTTTTGGTTGGCTTGGTGTTGAGTCCACAAGGGAGGGGATCCCAATGTGCGTTCAACACATTGCGCCAGATCCATTTGATCCGAAATTTGATCTAGCAGTAACGGTTTCCAGAATTAGAGCAAAGAAGAGTGAAATTAAAAGGGTTTTGCTGGATCAGAGCGTAATGAGTGGAGTCGGAAATATTTATGCCGATGAGGCTCTTTGGCGAAGCAAAGTTCATCCAGAGACTAGAGCTGAAAATATGAGAAGCTCGAAAGTCATATCCTTAATTAGCAGCGCGGCAGAAGTGATGTCAGAGGCGCTGAGTGCAGGAGGAACATCTTTCGATGACCTATATATAAATGTAAACGGGCAGAGTGGATACTTCGAGAGGTCGCTGGCGGTATATGGTCGCGAGGGCGAAGGATGCCTGCGCTGTGGCCAGCAAATCCGAAGAATCACTTTTTCCAATAGATCCTCACATTTTTGCCCAAAATGTCAGCCCACGCCGCGTACAACGGGAAATCAGTAACCCCTTTTCCGATAGGTTGCGCCTGTGTATTTAAAGAGCATGACCCTCAAAGGATTTAAGTCCTTTGCTTCGGCAACCTCACTCAACTTTGAGCGGGGAATAACCTGTGTTGTGGGTCCCAACGGCTCTGGGAAATCCAATGTTGTGGACGCCCTCTCCTGGGTGCTGGGCGAGCAAGGCGCGAAGTCTTTGCGCGGCGGAAAAATGGAAGATGTAATTTTCGCTGGAACCTCTGCCAGGGCGCCACTTGGTCGAGCTGAAGTTTCGGTAACTATCGATAATTCTGACGGTGCGCTACCGATCGAATTTGCTGAAGTGAGGATTTCTAGAATTCTCTTCAGAAATGGCGCAAGTGAGTATCAACTTAACGGCGATACTACGAGACTTTTAGATATCCAGGAACTTTTGAGCGATTCTGGAATCGGGCGCGAGATGCATGTGATTGTTGGCCAGGGTCAGCTTGATGCAATTTTGCTTGCCAATCCTGAAGAGCGACGTGCATTTATCGAAGAAGCAGCTGGCGTACTAAAACATCGCAAGCGAAAAGAAAAAGCGCTTCGTAAATTAGATTCTATGACTGCTAACTTGGCGCGTATTCAAGACCTAACGGTTGAACTTAGACGCCAATTGAAACCACTTGGCAAGCAGGCTGAAGTGGCAAGAAAAGCTTCGACTATTCAATCTGATGTTCGGGATTCAAAACTTCGGTTATTGGCGGATGATCTTATTCAATTGCGATCAACGGTAGATGCCGAGGTTGCGGATGAGTCTGCTCTTCGAGCTAGGCGTGATGATGTTGAATCCGCTCTAAATAGAGCAAGAGCGCGGGAAGAAGAAATTGATTCTATTGCTCTGAATGAGAATCCACTTTTAGTAAGCGCCCAAGAAAATTACTATCAACTAACGGCTCAGCGTGAAAAGTTTCGCGGCATCCAAAATTTGGCCTCAGAGCGAGCGAGGTTCTTATCCGAAGAAGCTGATGAAGCGCGGGCAAGTGGTCGCGATCCCGAAGGAATGGATCTTGAAGCAGCAGCTCTACGTCGAGAAGAACTGAGGCTTCGAAGCGAAGTCGCTGCCGCATCACTGGCTTTGGAAAATCACTCAAGTGAACTCAAAACTTTGGAAGCTAAGTTAACTAATGAAGAGAATAGCGTTTCAGCCGCTCTTCGAGCTATTGCAGATCAGCGCGAAGGTACGGCGCGACAAGAAGGACATATCAATGGTTTAAAGTCTCGAATCGAGGCAACTAATGCCGAGATTACAAGATTAACTAAAACTAAAGATGAGGCAACTAGCCGACTCAAGAGTTTCCAAGAAGAGTTCGCATTATTAGAAACACAAATTGCCTCAGTCGATGCAAGTGAACCAGGTTTGGACTCAGAATTCGAAGCTGCAAAAAATGCGTTGACAAGTGCGCAAAGTGATTTGGATCTGCTTGAGGTAAAGGGTAGCGAAGCAGAAAGAACTCGCTCTGGACTCGATGGGCGCCTGCGCGCTCTTCAAGAAAGTTTGGTTCATCGCGATGGTTCAGGAGCGGTTTTAGCAAGTGCTACTAAAAATCGTGGTCGACTTTCATCTCTTATTACAGTTGCTAGTGGGTGGGAAGCTGCAGTATCGGCTGCGCTTGGACCGCTGGCTGAATCGGTAGTTGTTTCAGATCTTTCATCCGCAGTTTCTGCCCTTACGATGCTGAAACGTGAGAGCGCCGGTCAATCTGAATTATTAGTAATCGATACAGCAAGTAGCTTTACATCTTCAACGCGCTCCATACCAAATGGCTTCACCTCACTTGCCAGCTTGGTCTCCTCGAGCGAGGTCTCGGAGGCAATCTCATCGCTATTGTCCGGATTTGTCGCAGTTGAGGATTTGACTGAGGCCGAGAACGCGCTTCGTGCGGATTCTTCAGTTATAGCAATTACCCGGGCTGGGGATGTAATTAGTCGATTGCGAGTGCGCGGTGGTTCAAGTTCCCAGAGCTCGGCAATTGAAATTTCAGCGCTCATCGAAAAGAGTGAGGGCGAGCTCCAGGAAGTTACTAACAATTGTGATCGCATTAAGTTTGAGTTGGTTCGTGCTACCGAGAAACTTGCATCACAAAAAAATACCTTTGATTTGGCGCTCTCTAAATTAAATGAATCTGATGCAAAAATGTCAGGTCTTGCTGAACAAATGGCCGTTGCCGGACAAAATGTTAAGAACGCTCAAGGCGAGTTAGAACGAATTTTGGCCTCATTGATTGAAGCCAATAAACAACTGGAATCTGATGACGCTGACTTGCGGGCGGCCATTTTACAATTCGAATCACATCAGGAGCCAGCTGCGCCCGATTTAACTCATTTAGAGGATTTGCGCTCCAGGGTCTCGGCCGCACGTTCTGCAGAAGTTGAAGCGCGATTAAATTTACGAACATTAGAAGAGCGAGTAACGGCACTGACTGCCCGTGCCAGCGCGCTTGAAGTTGCTGCAGAAAATGAGAGAGAATCTGCAGTTCGCGCCGTAAGTCGTCGCGAGCAACGAGGCCTAGCCGCGGTAACTGCTCAAGGTGTTGCTGATGCGGCGTACGAAGCGCTAATCCAAATTGAATCTTCTATTTCAAAGGCGGCCACGGAGCGGGCTCGCCTAGAGAGTGCTAGATCAGAGCGAGAGAGTGAAGTACTTGCCATTCGCGTAAAAAACCGCGAATTAACAACAGAATTGGATGCGCTTACTTCGAGCGTTCATAGAGATGAAATTGCTCGCGCTGAACAGCGACTTCGTATTGAGGGCCTAGAACAGAAGGCTATTGAAGAGCTTGGTGTCGATGTAAATACCTTGATGAATGAATACGGCCCCGTGAATGATGTTCCGACGTTTGTGGAAGATGAAGAAGGCAATTTTGTTCCTGGCGATCTCATACCGTATCGCAGAGATCAGCAACAGAAGCGTTTGGCACAGGCCGAACGCTCGCTAACTTTACTTGGAAAAATTAACCCGTTGGCTTTGGAAGAATATTCTTCGCTAGAAGAGCGTCTGCGTTATCTGGCAGAACAGCTCGAAGATTTAAAGAAGACTAAGCGCGATCTACTGGATATCATTAAAGAAGTTGATGACAAAGTGCAGCAAATATTTAAGGAAGCTTACGAAGACACTGCTCGAGAATTTGAAATAATCTTCGCGCGCTTATTTCCTGGCGGTGACGGTCGCTTAATTCTGACAAATGCCGAAGATATGGCGAATTCAGGAGTGGATGTTGAGGCCCGGCCACCTGGTAAGCGTATCAAACGACTATCACTGCTCTCTGGTGGTGAGCGCTCACTTGTAGCCGTTGCTCTGCTCGTTGCTATCTTCAAAGCCCGCCCAAGTCCGTTTTATGTAATGGATGAAGTCGAGGCAGCGCTGGATGATACAAACCTCGGGCGTTTACTCGGAATCTTCGAGGAGCTTCGCGAGAAATCCCAATTAATTATTATTACTCACCAGAAGCGCACGATGGAGATTGCAGATTCACTTTACGGAGTCACGATGCGTGGCGATGGCGTCTCTGAAGTTATTTCCCAACGTATTCGGGAATCTGAAAGCTCAAACTAGTTTTAACTAGGCACTCACTATGGCTCTCTTCAGCAAGCTCCTCGCAAAAATTCGTAGCAGTTCAACTTCTGAGAGTGACTGGGCGGAAATTGAACAGGCTTTAATTGAATCCGATTTGGGTGCAAAGAACGCACGAGAAATTATCGATCTTGCCAAGAAAAGCAAGGGCGATCAGATTGATGTGACAATTGCTGATTCCTTGGCTAGTTGGTTAAGTTCTAGCCCGCGTGAATTAGCTAAACATACTGAGCGTCCGACAACGGTAATGATCGTTGGAGTAAATGGCACAGGAAAAACAACATCGACAGCAAAACTTGTTTCGCACTTGCAAAGCGAAAAAAGATCTGTACTTTTGGCTGCCGCAGACACCTTTCGAGCAGCTGCAGTTGAACAACTGCAGACTTGGGGAAGTCGACTTGGCGTGGAAGTAATTACTGGCCCAGCGAATGGCGATGCAGCCTCTGTTGCATTTGATGCTGCGACTAGGGCGCAGGAGTTAAAGATTGACTATCTAATTATCGATACTGCGGGCCGGTTACATACGAAATCTGGTCTCATGGATGAACTTGGCAAGGTGCGAAGAGTTGTTGAGAAAGTGCTACCAGTAGATGAAGTGTTGTTAGTCGTCGATGCAACGACCGGGCAAAATGGAATCGTCCAAGCCAAAATGTTTATGTCGAGCGTCTCGGTGACTGGATTAATTCTCACGAAGATGGATGGTTCCGCTAAAGGCGGCGTGGCCCTTGCAATTGAGCGCGAAACTGGAACCCCAATAAAATTCATTGGAACCGGGGAGAGCGCCAAAGATCTCCAGGTATTCGATGCTGAGCGTTACTTGGACGGGCTTTTTCATTAGCCGTAACCAATCCGTAACACAATCGGTGAAACTTTCACCATTTTGTAACCTGCCAAGAGGTCATATGTAACTAAAGGCTAGGAATCTATCCCCATCTCAACGGCGAGGCATATTCGCGAAAGAGTGGGAAAGAGGTTTGTGATGGAGGAAGTTGTTATCAATTCTGGTGATACTGCCTGGATGCTCATAAGTACAGGGCTTGTAACCCTGATGATTCCCGGTTTGGCACTTTTTTACGGCGGCATGGTTCGTGTTAAAAGCGTCCTAAATATGATGATGATGTCCTTTGGAGCACTTGCGGTCGTTTTCCTTCTCTGGATAATTGTCGGGTTCTCGCTGGTCTTTGGCGATTCAATTGGTAGCCGTGGCCTTCTTGGCGATCCTGGCCAATTCTTATTTTTGAACGGCTTAGATAATGCCAATGCCGCAATCGGTAGCATTCCAGCTGTTGTATTTATTGCATTTCAAGGGATATTTGCTGCGATAACGGTTGCACTTATCTCCGGCTCAATTGCCGATCGCGCAAAATTCGGCAGCTGGATGCTTTTTTCTGCAATTTGGGTAACCGTTGTTTACTTCCCGGTTGCGCACTGGGTATTTGCCTTTGATGATTTCGTCGCAAAGACTGGCGGTTGGATTGCCAATGATCTTGGCGCCATCGACTTTGCTGGCGGAACAGCAGTTCATATCAATGCCGGCGCCGCAGGATTAGCGCTTGCAATTGTTCTTGGTAAGAGAGTTGGCTGGCGCAAGGAAGCAATGCGCCCACATTCGCTGCCGCTCGTGATGCTTGGAGCTGCGCTACTTTGGTTCGGTTGGTTTGGTTTCAACGCTGGTTCTGCAGTGGGATCTAATGGAACGGCCGGATTAGCAGTGCTTAACACGATAGGGGCAACTGTCGCGGCACTTCTTGCATGGTTATTGGTCGAGAAAATTCGTGATGGACATGCAACGAGCCTGGGTGCTGCATCAGGTGTCGTCGCTGGCCTTGTCGCAATTACTCCTGCTTGTGCATCAGTCAATGCCAGCGGTGCACTTATTATCGGCGCTCTGGCTGGGGTGGTTTGCGCACTTTCCGTCGGAATCAAATTCAAGCTGGGCTTCGATGACTCCCTTGATGTCGTTGCAGTACACCTTGTTGGCGGAATAGTCGGAACTCTTATGATCGGGCTAGTCGGTGTAGATGTTGGACTATTCAACGGCGGCGGAACTGATCAATTGGTCAAGCAGCTAATTGGAGTCTGTGCGGTATTTGGTTATTCACTGGTCGCAACCTTGATTATTGGTTACGCAATTGAAAAGACAATTGGTTTTCGAGTCAGTCGAGAGGTAGAGCTCGAGGGTATCGATCTCAAATCACATGCTGAATCTGCTTACGAAATGTACAGTTCATCAAGAGGAGGATCATCACTATGAAACTAATAACCGCGATCATTAAGCCTTTTAAATTGGAAGATGTAAAGGAGGCTTTAATTGCTTTTGGAATTACGGGAATGACAGTTTCGGAAGCTAGCGGATTTGGTCGCCAAGGAGGACATACCGAGGTCTATCGAGGCGCCGAATACACGGTGGATTTAATTCCAAAAATTCGACTTGAGGTGCTAGCCGATGACAACTTGGCCGAAAAAGTTATCGACGTCATCGTCAAAGCCGCATCGACTGGTGCAATTGGTGATGGAAAGGTTTGGTCCTCACCTGTCGATAACATCGTTCGAGTTCGTACGGGTGAGCGGGGAACCGACGCTATATAAGCTGACTAGATAAACTACTTAAATGGGAACCCGTGAGCGACGTGAGAGATCAGATCGGATTGATCACACGCTCCGGGTCTCTTTTTTGCAATCTGCCGCAGAGCATCTAAATAGGCCAAGCCAAGTAGCTCTTGCTGCCGTTGGCGGTTATGGCCGTGGTGAATTGGCACCAGCCTCTGACCTAGATCTATTGATTCTGCACAGTGGAAAAGAGAAACACGAGGCAATAACTAAATTTGTAAATGCATTTCTTTACCCGCTATGGGATACAGGAACTTCGATAGATCACTCAGTTCGCACTCGAAGTGAAACAAGGCAGATCGCTTATGAAGATATTCGGGTGGCACTTGGCCTCTTAGATCTTCGCTTTCTGGCTGGTGATCGAGAACTTTGTAGCGCAGTTAAAATTGATTCGATAGAGAATTGGCGAAAAAACAAAGATTATTATCTGCCAAAACTAAAGCAATCTATCAAGGAACGAGCTAATCGATTTGGCGAACTGGCTTTTCTATTAGAACCCGATTTAAAGCAGGCGCGCGGGGGACTACGAGATATAAATGCACTTCGAGCGATCGAAAGATCTGGAATAGTCAATGTTTCACTTCCCAGAGTTGCAGAATCTGAGTCGTTGCTTTCTAACGTCAGAGATATGCTGCATGGCGAAAATCAAAAATCTAGGGACCAACTTTTACTGAGCGAACAAGATCGAATTGCATCCGCAATGAAATTCCAGAACGCTGATGAACTAATGTTGGAGGTTGCAAAATCAGCCAGGGCAGTCGATTACTTGATGGATTTAACTTGGCATCGGATTGAAACAACTGCGACTAAAGGTTGGTTTCCAAAGGGCAGAACAGTCCAGGTTGATAAGGGTCTGATTATTTCAAGTTCGGAAATTGCGATTAGTAGCGGTTATGACATTTCCAAGGACCCGGGTTTAGGTTTACGAGCGGCAGCGATGGCCGCCCAACGAGGCTTGCCTTTATCAATTGAATCTTGCGTCGAGATGGCGCAGAACTTTGCTCCACTATCTAAGCCATGGCCAAAGAGCGCTCTTGATCATTTGGTCTCACTTATTGGTGCTGGAAGTTCAATGATTAGAGTTTTCGAAGCCTTGGACCAGGAGGGCCTAATTGAAAAATGGATTCCTGAGTGGTCCCAAGTTCGATTCTTACCTCAGCGAAATGTCTTGCATCGCCATACCGTCGATCGACATATGCTGGAAACTGCGATTCGTGCAGCAGCTTTGACACGTACTGTTAAACGCCCGGATATTTTGTTGGTGGCGGCCTTGTTTCATGACATTGGCAAGGGCTTTGTAAATAAGGATCACTCAGAATATGGGAGTGAACTTATTGAACCATTGGCTATGAGACTTGGCTTCGATGATTCTGATGCAAACCAGATCGCCTTACTAGTGCGCGAGCATCTTCTACTCTCGGCTATTGCCACGCGTCGTGATCTCAGCGATCCGGCAACAATTCAATTTGTTGTTGGAAAGATTAAGGATCCCGAATCTATTCAGCTATTACATGCACTTAGCATTGCTGATGGTGAGGCGACGGGAGGCAGCGCGTGGAGCAAATGGAAAGCGGAATTAGTTTCAGAATTAGTTTCTAGGTGTTTAACTGCAATGTCAGGGGTAAAGCCGGTCTCTGAACCAGATTTGATGCCGACTGGACCATTGACCCAGGAGCTAACTGTTTCAATGCTTACAAAGGAGGAGGGCATAGAAATTGAAATTGTTGCGAAAGATCAGAATGGTTTGCTCTCTGCAGTGGCAGGCATCATGACAATTTCTAGATTAAATGTTAGGTCGGCTCGAACACGGACCACGAATGAAATTGCAGTTATGCGATTGGTAGTAGAACTAGATGCTAACGCTGTGATGCCTTCTGTCGAAAAACTTACCGAAGCACTGAAGCGGGCTTTGAATGGGGAGCTGGACCTGAACCGCAAAATAGATGAGCGAATTGAAAATTATCGAAAATATCCTGGGATTCCAACGCCACCTCCGGTGGTTTTTGCAGCCAACGATTTAGCCACAAATGCGACGATAATCGAGGTTCGCATGCATGATCGACCAGGAATACTTTTCAGTGTGACTAGGGCTATCTCTCGATTTGGCGTAGATATTCAATCTGCAATTGTTTCAACCCTTGGCGCTGAGGCATTCGACACCTTATATGTAACAGATCTAGCGGGTAAGCCCTTATCTGGTGAGAGAGCTCAATTGCTGGCTACTAAAGTTGAAAATATTTTAATCACGCACCTTTAACTAGTAATCTGCGCTCATGTTCGAATCCCTCTCCTCAAAATTTCAAGGCGCATTCGCCTCTTTGCGAAGTAAGGGAAGGCTTAAATCTGGCGATATAGATGAAATAGCGGCCGAAATCAGAGAAGCACTTTTAGATTCCGACGTTGCTGTGACCGTCGTTGATCACTTTCTCGAACGGATAAAATCGCGATCCACCGAAGCGCTTGCAGAGCTAAACAAGTCGACCAACCCAGCGAATGCAGTTTTCGAAATCGTTAGTTCAGAGCTAATCGAAATCCTTGGTGGAAGTGCCCGTCGGATTCGATTTGCAAAAAAAGCGCCAACCGTAATTTTATTAACTGGCCTACAAGGTGCAGGTAAAACTTCACTTGCTGGCAAACTAGCAAAGTATTTAAAAGATCAGGGAAATACTCCACTTTTGGTTGCATCTGATTTACAGCGACCAAATGCGGTTACACAGTTACAGTTCATCGGAGAGAGCGTTGGTGTCCCAGTGTTTGCGCCAGAAGTTGGCAATGGCGTCGGAGACCCGGTAAAAGTTGCAAAGAATGGCCTTATTTTTGCGCAGGACAAATTACATAACATAGTGATTGTAGATACAGCCGGTCGCCTTGGTGTTGATTCCCAATTAATGCAAGAAGCGAAGCAAATCCGAGACGCGATAACACCGGATGAAATTCTCTATGTTCTCGATGCCATGGTTGGTCAAGATGCTGTCCGCACAGCACTAGCTTTTCAAGAAGGCGTGGGCTTTGATGCCCTTGTATTAACAAAGCTGGATGGCGATGCTCGGGGCGGTGCCGCACTTTCTATTACGCAGGTTACAGGCAAGCCAATTATGTTTGCAGCGACAGGAGAGAAGATTTCAGACTTTGATCTCTTCTACCCAGATCGTATGGCTTCTCGAATTCTTGGTCTTGGAGATATTCAAACTCTTGCTGAGCAGGCAAAGGGCGCCTTCGATTCAGATACGGCAGCTAAATTAGAGAGCAAATTTGCAAGCGGCGAGGACTTCACGCTAGATGATTTCTTATCGCAATTAGAAGCCATGAAGAAAATGGGCTCTATGAGTAAATTGCTCGGCATGCTTCCAGGTGCGAATTCTGGTGCGATGAAGAAGCAGCTCGAACAATTTGATGAAGGAGAGCTCGTTAAGACGCAATCAATAGTGCAATCTATGACGCCTATCGAACGCTCAGAACCGAAAATATTGAATGGATCTAGACGATCACGAATTGCAAAGGGCTCGGGTCGCCAGGTCTCAGATGTAAATTCTCTTGTTGAACGATTTAGTCAGGCGCAGAAGGCAATGAAACAGATGCGAGGCGGCAAGGGCGGCGGGCAACTGCCACCTGGAATGGGAGCCCTTCCTAATATTGCAAAGAAGATAGCGCCGGCAAAGAAGAAATCTCGCTCAGGAAACCCAGCCAAGCGCGCCTTGGAGAGCTAATTTCCTGAGCGACTTGAATCTGGCCATATTTGGCCCAAATTTGGGTTCTGCGCTGATGGCTGGCAAGATTGGGACCCTGCAAGGGGCCCTCTACCCCCAAGCGATCTTCACCAAGAGGTGTGAGATATTTTGCAAACAGGAATTAGTTTTTGAGTGACGCTCCCACTGTCACAAGAAAGTTAGCGCCGATTAAAACAAGGAGAAAGCCTTCGTGGCCGTAAAAATTAGATTAATGCGCATGGGCAAAATTCATAGCCCACATTTTCGTATCGTAGTTTCTGACTCTCGCGCAGCTCGTAACTCTCGCGCAATTGAAGAGATTGGTCGTTATTCACCAGGCTCTGAACCATCGCTGATAGAAGTTACATCTGACCGGGCTCAGTATTGGTTATCTGTTGGTGCGCAACCAACTGAACCAGTAACAGCACTTCTGAAAATTACTGGTGATTGGCAAAAGTTCAAGGGTCTTCCTGGAACCGAGGGAACTCTAAGAACGATTGCAGAAAAGCCACACAAGCGCATTGCTTATGAAGCCGCGGTAAAAGAGGCAATGAACGAACCGGCAGATGGTGCAACGACTATGAAGAAGAAAGCTGCGGAAAAATTAGCCGCTAAGTTAGCTCCAGTTGAGGCAGTTGTTGAAGCTCCTGCAGAAACAGTAGTTGAGGCAGTTGTCGAAGCTCCTGCAGAAACAGTAGTTGAGGCAGTTATCGAAGCTCCTGCAGAAACAGTGGCGGAAGTTGCTACCGAGGTTGTAGCAGAAGCAACCCCAGTTGCCGAAGAAGTTACCGAATAACAATGATTGATGAAGCGCTAGAACATCTAGTTAAGGGGATTGTTGATAATCCCGATGATGTAGTTATCACGACTAAAGATCATCGTCGTGGGACAACGCTAGAAGTTAGAGTCAATCCAGATGACATTGGCAAAGTAATTGGCCGCAATGGACGTACTGCTCGTGCCCTTCGCACTGTGGTTAGTGCAATCGCAGGTCGCTCAGTTCGCGTCGATCTCATCGAGGCTGACGAGGCTCGTTAAAAGTGCAACTTGTCGTTGCCAGAATTGGTCGCGCACATGGCGTACTAGGTGAAGCGACAATAGAAGTTCGTACTGATCAACCCGAAGATCGTTTTTATGTTGGCTCTGTCTTAGCGACGGAGCCAACTTCTTTTGGCCCCTTAACTATTTCCTCTGTCAGAGATCACAATGGAATTTTGCTTCTAGGTTTTCAAGGCGTTTCCGACCGAAATCAAGTCGAAATACTTCGGAATGTACTGCTCGTCGCCGAGGTAGATATTGAAGCTGATTCAACAGAAGATGACTTTCATGTCCAACAATTACTGGAGTGCCTGGTTTCTACTGACGAGGGAGTCCAAATTGGGCTCGTTACAGATGTAATAAATTTGCCTGGCCAAGACCTTCTGGCTGTTGACTACAACGGTCGGGAAATCTTAATTCCCTTTGTAAAGGCCATAGTGCCAATTGTTGATGTGAAGGCTCGCAAAATTACGATTGCTCCTCCAGCTGGGTTGCTAGATGAATAGCGCCAATAGATTCGACATAATCACAATCTTTCCCGATTATTTAGCACCGCTAAAACTTTCTCTTATCGGCAAGGCTGAGGCCGCCGGAATTATTGAAATTGGTATTCATGATCTACGAGAACAAACCAGTGATCTTCATGGCTCGGTGGATGACACTCCTTATGGCGGCGGTGCTGGGATGGTTATGTCACCTGAACCGTGGGGCAAAGCAATCGATTCTGTTATCGAATTAGCACCAGACGAGTTGCATGAATTGATCGTGTTAACTCCAGCTGGCGAAAAATTGACACAGGAGATGGCAAGTGAGCTTACAAAATCCAGGCATTTGATCTTCGCCTGTGGCCGTTACGAGGGAATTGATATCCGAGTAAGTGATTTTTATGCTAGTGAAAAGAATTTCAAGGTTCGCGAAATATCAATTGGTGACTATGTCTTGGGCGGCGGGGAAGTCGCAACTCTTGTAATTATGGAAGCAATAATTCGTCTTCTTCCCGGAGTTATCGGAAACCCTGCCTCGTTGGACGAGGAATCTCATACTCTTAAATCAACAAGGGGCGCTCTAGTCGAATATCCGAGTTACACCAAACCGCAAGAATGGCGCGGTTTAAGCGTCCCCAACGTCTTGCTTTCTGGGAATCATGGCGAGATAGCGAAGTGGCGAATGCAACAAGCGCTAATTCGTACCAAGAAATTGGCGGATTAACTCGCGAGTAGATAGTTCAATGCGCTAAGTTCCCCCCATGGCTTCAATCGATCCGAACGTTCAGCTGCGCTTAATTCGCGACCTTGAGCCCGCTGTAGAAAAAGAGCTGGAAAGACATATTGCAACGACTAAAGACTGGTATCCCCATGAGTATGTCCCATGGAGTGAGGGCAGAACTTTTGCCGGTCCACTAAATGGCGATGCATGGGAAGCAAAAGATTCTAAATTAACTGCGATCGCACAGGATTCTTTAGTTTTAAATTTACTTACAGAAGATAATCTTCCTAGCTATCACACAGAAATTGCAATTTCCATGAGTCGCGATGGGGCTTGGAATAGTTGGATTAACCGCTGGACTGCCGAAGAGGCGCGCCACGGCATTGTCATTAGAGATTATTTGATGGCTACTCGAGGTGTTGATCCAAGGGAATTGGAAGATTTGCGCATGGCTCACATGGTGGCTGGATATCAAACCCCATATGACAATGACATGCTGCACACAGTTTCTTATGTAACATTCCAAGAGCTTGCCACCCGGATCTCGCACCGAAATACTGGACGGATTTCGAGTGATGAAATTTGTGAAGGCATGCTCACTCGCGTGGCTCTAGATGAGAACTTGCATATGTTGTTTTATCGCAATTTATTGGGAGCGGCGTTAGATCTTGAGCCAAATGCTGCAATGGTCGCTATCAAAGATGTCGTGACCAACTTCCAGATGCCCGGCGCAGGGATGCCTGGTTGGGGACGTAAATCTGTCCAAATAGCGCTCGCTGGAATTTATGATCCAAAATCCCACCTGGAAGATGTCGTAGCGCCGGTATTAAGAGCCTGGAATATCTTCGGACGTGAGGATTTTACAAGCGAGGGAGCAGCTGCGCGAGATGAATTGGGCGCATATCTTGCCAGCGCTGAGGTTGATGTTTCGAAATTTGTGGAAAAACGCGATGCACACTTCGAGCGATTAATTGCCCGGGGTAAGAACCCCATTCGACTGGAAAACTAAAGAAGCCCTTCAGCAAGCGGGGAATATTCTCGACACGCCGAGAGTTGATTAGGTATGCAGGGCACTTATAAGACACTATCCGCTCTGTTGGTTGTTGATTTACTTCAAGAACCAGTTTTAAAAAGCAAAATTAGAGGAATAAGAGGGAGGTGCCATGGCAACGGATTACGACACACCACGAAAGCAAGACGAAGAGCTTCATGAAGAATCACTTGAAGAACTGAAATCTCGCACATCGGATGCACAATCTGGTCAAGTTGATATCGACGAAGAAGAAGCTGCTGCAAATCTTGAACTTCCGGGTGCCGATCTTTCGGGGGAAGAGCTAACGGTTCGCGTAGTTCCTAAACAAGTTGATGAATTTACTTGCTCAAGATGTTATTTAGTACACCATTCTTCTCAACTTACAAAAGGCAGTGGCGCTAGTTCAATCTGCAAAGACTGTATTTAGTGATCTGCTAAGTTTAAAATTTTAGCGAGTTCCTTGGCCCTATTGGTTGTAATAAGCCAATAGGGCGTTTTATCTTTAGGATCGCGCAGATCAATTTTGATCG
The DNA here is from genome assembly GCA_937876245.1 of uncultured Actinomycetes bacterium. Taxonomy (GTDB): domain Bacteria; phylum Actinomycetota; class Actinomycetes; order Nanopelagicales; family Nanopelagicaceae; genus AAA044-D11. The sequence goes on from CALEGP010000038.1 coordinate 116,656, forward strand.
CCGAGCTGACCCAAAATCGAAGTTCTAAGTAAGAAGCTGGATCGGCATCGATGCCACGAGTTCGTTTAAGCTCGGAAAATTCCAGTGGCGCAAAATTGTGGATGAAAGCCCGCTCGATTGCGGCAGGTCCCACTAGTAGCCATCCCTTAGTAACCGTGATTGTTAGTGCAGTTTTCTGTGATGCAAATACCAGAAGAGCGAACTCAATTATCGATACCAATATTGTTGGGCCATTGCCTATTGCTACCCAGACGGCCAGGGATAGCGAAGCGGCCATAGCGAACATAAATAGCCATAGCCACCAACTCCAGGTTACTTTCTCCTGGTAAATCGGAACGCCATAGTTTAAATCACGGTGTCGGTTCATTTTTGCCAACGCAATTCACGATATTTAGAGTTTCTTCCAGCATTTCTCATAGGGTCACGCTACGCCATTACTTGAAATCAGTTGCAAGAAATGGATCACAGGTTAGGCTTAATAGATGAGTCGTGTTGCTAGCACTATACCGCCAGAGGGTTCGGCAATCCCACCTAGACATCCAAAAGCTCCAGGGCCTGGAACAAAAATTCCTTCACACTTCGGACATTGTTTTGGATGCGGTGAATTGCACCCAACTGGCTTGCATTTGGTTGCTCATGCTGGAGAAGATCAAAATTTAACGGCAACATTTACTGTTACTGAAGATCACCAGGGCGCACCAGGCCTTGCACATGGAGGATTGTTATCGCTTGCCTTTGATGAAGCGCTCGGCAAATTGATGTGGCTAATTCGCTCTCCTGCGGTCACTGCAAGACTTGAAACAGATTTTATACTTCCAGTGCCGATGGGAACTACGCTCCATATTTCAGCCGAAATAACCGGCCAAGTTAATCGCAAAGTGTATTGCAGCGCAGTAGGCCGTATTGGATCAGCCGATGGGCCGATTGCTGTTCGGGCATCATCTCTCTATGTCATAGTTCCGATGCAGCACTTTTTGGATAATGCGCCTAAGGAATATTTAGCTCACGTAACTGCCCATCCAGAGTTACTGGCATTTGTTGATCCAGAATTTGAAATTAATCCATGACCGTAAATGTGCTAATTACTCGACTCGACGATTCGGTTCCGATTCCAAGTTATGCAAAGCCAGGAGATGCTGGAGCTGACCTAACTTGCCGCGTAGATGTAACCCTTGAGCCGGGGGAGCGCAAACTAGTACCCACCGGGATATCGATCGCACTGCCAAATGGTTTTGTTGCTCTAGTCCATCCAAGATCTGGACTCGCAATTAAACATGGCGTAACGATGGTTAATTCGCCTGGAACCGTTGATGCCGGATTTCGAGGTGAGCTGCAAATCATCATGATAAATCACGACCCTAGTGAGGCCATTTCTTTTAAGAAGGGCGACCGGATTGCCCAATTAGTTATCCAACGCGTTGAATATGCAGAATTTATCGAGGTGGATTCACTTCCGGGCTCAGATCGTGGCGCTGGTGGTTTTGGTTCAACAGGAGGAAAGAGCTGATGCAAGAAGAAGATAAGGCAAAGGTTTTAACAGCCCTGGGCGGAAAAAAGGGAATTATAGATTCAACCATCCCATCACTTATTTTTTTGCTTGCCTATAACGTGACCCACAATCTTCGCGTCTGTCTCTATATTTCCATAGCAACTGCTGCAGTTCTTATGATTTTGCGTTTAATCAAACGCGATACATTAATGCATTCCATTTCAGGGTTCATCGGAGTAGCTTTCTGCGGCTGGTTTGCATGGAAAACTGGAACTGCGAAAAGTTACTATGCTCCAAGCCTCTGGAAAAATTCAGCGTTCATGTTGGTTTATCTTGCTTCTATCTTGTTGAAGTGGCCGCTCATTGGAGTTCTGCTTGGGCCAATCCTCGGCGAGAATTTAAATTGGCGAAAAAATCCACAACGAATGGCGGCCTACATAAAGGCTACATGGATTTGGTTTGCACTATTTGCAATTCGGTTAGCGGTTCAGTATCCACTTTTTAAGACCAACCAAATTAATGCGCTTGGTATCGCAAATATATTCCTAGGCTTCCCACTCTACCTAGTGACGCTATGGGGCACTTGGCTAGCTATTCGTTCGGTCCCAATCGCTAAAAACGATTAACTACCAGAGACAAAACAGCTCTTAAGAAGTTCCTCAGCCGCCTCAGTAGCAATAAAAAGGAGTTCATCTCCAGCGGAGTATGCATCATGAGGATGTGGCGTTATAACTTGGCCATCCCTCACGATCGCCGCGAGTGTTGCATTCTCAGGAAGTTTCACTTCCCCGACAGTACGTCCTAAACATTTTGCGTCATCCGGCAATGTGATTTCAACCAGACTGGCTTCACCTTTTTTGAGTGAGAAGAGTCGGACCACATCGCCCACAGATACTGCCTCTTCAACGATGGCAGAAATAATTCTAGGCGTCGAAACTGCAACATCCACGCCCCATGAAGAATCGAAAAGCCACTCATTTTTAGGGTGGTTTACGCGTGCCACAACCCGCGGGACGCCATACTCAGTTTTAGCAAGGAGTGATGCAACCAGGTTAACTTTGTCATCACCGGTCGCCGCAACCAATACCTGGCAGGTATCTAGCTTTGCATGGTCGAGTGAAGATATTTCACAGACATCTGCCATTAGCCACTCAGCGTTTGGAACACTTTCTAATTTTAATGCTTTGAGATCTCGATCAATGAGTAAAACATGGTGGCCATTACCGATGAGTTCGCGCGCGATTGAACGTCCAACATTGCCGGCGCCTGCGATTGCAATTTTCATTGTAATTACGCCTCTTCCGGTGATTTTGCTAGTGCGGTTTCAACGTTCGGAAGGTCAGAATCGGAAACCATGACGTGCACCAAGTCGCCCTCTTGGAGCGCAGTATTTTCGGTCGGAATCATTGCTTCACCAAGACGGGTAATGAATGCGACTCGAGCATTTGTAGAGGCCTCGATAAGAGAGACAGGTTGTCCAAACCACTCACGATGTAAATGAACTTCACAAAGTTGTAGCGCTCCACTGGCATCGCGCCATTCAGACCTCGAACCTTGTGGAGCTAGGCGACGAATGATTTGGTCAATTGTCCAAATTACTGTTGCCACGGTTGGGATTCCAAGGCGCTGATAAATTTCGGCACGATCCGAGTCGTAAATTCTTGCAACAACTTTTTCGACACCGTAAGTTTCGCGAGCAACTCGTGCTGCGAGAATATTTGAATTATCACCATTTGAAACAGCAGCGAATGCATCTGCTTTCTCAATTCCAGCTTCAAGTAAAATATCTCGATCAAAACCAACGCCAGCAACTGTCTGACCCTTGAAATCCGAGCCCAAGCGACGAAATGCTTCTCGATTTTGGTCGATAATTGATACGGAATGTCCGGCAGCCTCTAAATCATTGGCTAGACCAGCTCCGACCCGACCGCATCCCATAATCACAACGTGCACGAAGTACAACTTACACCCTTAAGGTAGACCCATGGAATCAAACGCCGAAAGTTCATTGAAAGTCGGCGATCGAGTAACCGTCGAAATAGGGCCCGTCGCACATGGAGGCCATTTTATCGCCCGCCATAAAGGTCAAGTGATTTTCGTCAGGTATGGAATAACTGGCGAAGAGGCTGTAGTTGAGATAACTTCAGTTTCATCGAAGTTAGCCAGAGGCGACGCAGTCGAAATCCTTAAAGCATCTAAAGATCGAGTGGTCCCGCCGTGTAAGTACGCAGTCCCAGGAGGATGTGGTGGTTGTGACTTCCAACATATAGAGATTTCAGCCCAGGCTGAATTAAAGCGGTCTGTGATTCGCGAACAGTTCTCGCGGCTGGGCAGAATCGAGATAGACCTCGATGTTATTTCGGTTGAACCAAAGAATGGCTTGCATTGGCGAAGTCGGATGGACTTTGCGATTTCAAAAAATGGTAAGCCAGGTCTTTATTCGGCCCGAAGTAAAGAAGTAACGGAAATTGATAAATGCTTAATTGCGGTAGAAGCAGTTAATGATCCAGCAATGTTTTCCAGAACCTGGAAGGGGCAGGATCGTCTTGAAGTTGCCGTATCTAATTCTGGTGAGAAAAATGTTTCCAGAGGCGGACGCAGTATCTCGGGCCCAACTCAATTACATGAAGTTGTGGGAGAGCACACATATGAAATCTCGCCTACCTCTTTTTGGCAGAGCCATGTAGCTGCGCCTGCCACGCTAACCAAACTGGCTTTAGATTTAATGGCACTTCGTCCAGGGGATCAGGTATGTGATCTTTATGGGGGCGTGGGGTTATTTACAGCACCAATAGCTGAGGATGTTGGTGATATTGGCAAAGTTCATTTGATTGAATCTAGCCATCGTGCCACACAAGATGCGCTAAAGATTTTCGCGAAGCAGAAAAATGTAGTTGTCCACTCCGGTCGGGTAGAGCAAAAATTGCCACTGATTAACCGAGTCGATGTCATCTTGCTTGATCCGCCACGAACCGGAGCCGGTGAGATGGTAGTGAAACATATGCTCGCTAAGAAACCTAGAACAATTGTCTACATATCGTGTGATCCTGCGTCTCTAGCGCGTGATGCTAGACAGCTGGAAGCGGGCGGGTATCACCTAAATCACATAGTTGGGTTCGATCTATTCCCGATGACCCACCACATGGAATGTGTGGCGCGCTTTACCCTCAGTTAAGATGCAGCCATGAGTATAAATTCTTTTGGGTCGAAAAGTGAGATAGAAGTTGCTGGTAAGAGGTATGAGATATTCGATATTACAAAATTGCCGGCCGCTAGGACGCTTCCATTCAGTTTAAAAGTTTTATTGGAAAATTTGCTCCGAACTGAAGATGGTAAGAATATAACTGCTGCACAGATTGAAGCGCTAGCTAATTGGAAGCCAGAAGCTGAGCCAGATACTGAAATTCAATTCACGCCAGCACGCGTAATTATGCAGGACTTTACCGGCGTTCCGTGCATAGTTGATCTGGCAACAATGCGGGAAGCGATTGCCGAACTAGGTGGAGATCCAACGAAGGTAAATCCGCTAGCGCCGGCGGAATTAGTTATTGATCACTCAGTTATTGCGGACAAATTTGGAACCAAAGATTCATTTGAAGAGAACACCGACATTGAATATCAGCGCAACCGAGAGCGTTATCGTTTTTTGCGCTGGGGTCAGAGCGCTTTCGATGAATTTAAAGTAGTTCCACCGGGTACAGGAATTGTTCACCAGGTAAATATTGAATATTTGGCTCGAGTTGTGATGGTACGAAACTCCGATGGAGTTTCCCGCGCCTATCCCGATACTGTAGTTGGAACTGATTCACATACGACTATGGTCAACGGGCTTGGAGTTCTAGGTTGGGGAGTAGGCGGAATTGAAGCCGAAGCGGCGCTACTTGGCCAACCGGTATCAATGCTCATCCCTCGCGTGGTTGGATTTAAATTAAGTGGTCAGCTACCTATCGGAACTACTGCAACAGATTTAGTTTTAACTATTACCGAGGTATTGAGAAAACACGGCGTAGTTGGCAAATTTGTCGAATTCTTTGGTCCAGGGGTGAGCGCTCTGCCAATGGCGAATCGCACAACAATTGGGAATATGTCTCCCGAGTATGGATCTACCTGCGCAATTTTCCCAATCGATGAAGAGACAATTCATTATCTTTCACTTACGGGGCGCAGTACAGATCAGTTGGCGCTTGTCGAAGAGTATGCAAAACGTGTAGGTCTGTGGCATGACCCAGATCTAGTTCCTCGCTTCTCTGAAACATTGGAACTCGATCTCTCGACTATTGTTCCCTCAATTGCGGGGCCAAAACGACCTCAGGACCGAATTGAACTTTCTAGTTCTAAATCTTCATTCGAAAAGATCCTGCCAACATATTTCACTGAGAAGAGCAGAAAGAGCCCTGTTCAAATTTCGCTCAATGGCGAAAAAACTAGCTTCTCAAATGGAGCTGTAGTGATCGCTTCAATCACTTCGTGTACAAACACCTCAAATCCAAGTGTGATGATAGGAGCTGCGCTACTAGCTAAAAAAGCGGTAGAAAAAGGGATTCGTAGCAAGCCCTGGGTTAAAACAACTCTTGCTCCGGGTTCAAAAGTTGTCACCGACTATTATGATCGAGCTGGATTGACAACTTATATGGAACAACTTGGCTTCAACCTCGTTGGCTATGGTTGCGTTACATGTATTGGAAACTCTGGACCACTTCCAGAGGAAGTAAGCAAGGCAATTAATGAAAATGATTTAGCAGTAACAGCAGTCTTGTCAGGTAACCGTAACTTTGAAGGCCGTATCAGCCCAGATGTAAAAATGAACTATTTGGCTTCGCCTCCACTCGTAGTTGCCTATGCTCTGGCCGGAACTATGGACCATGATTTTGAAAAGGATTCACTCGGAACTGATTCCAATGGAAATTCAGTATTCCTGCGTGATATCTGGCCGAGTATCGAGGAGATTCAGGATGTTATCGATAGCTCGATTTCATCTGAAATGTTCACCAAGGATTATGCGACTGTATTTGAGGGGGATCATCGTTGGAAGTCGCTAGAGACACCAAGTGGCAAGACTTTTGAATGGGATCTTGAATCAACCTATGTTAGAAAACCACCATATTTTGATGGCATGCCTCGTCAGCCCAAACCAGTCAAAGATATTTTAAAAGCTCGAGTTCTTGCAGTGCTTGGTGATTCTGTGACTACCGATCATATTTCACCAGCTGGGAATATTAAAGCAGACTCACCCGCAGGTAAATATTTGGCTGATCATGGAATCGAGCGAATTGATTTCAATTCTTATGGTTCACGCCGTGGAAACCACGAAGTAATGATTCGCGGAACTTTTGCCAATATCAGATTGAAGAATATGTTGCTGGATGGCGTCGAGGGTGGTTTCACAAAAAACTTCCTTGACAATGGCGCGCAATCAACAATTTACGATGCATCGATTTCCTATCAAGAGAAAAATATTCCACTAGTAATTCTTGCTGGAAAAGAATATGGATCCGGGTCATCTCGTGACTGGGCGGCAAAGGGAACAGCGCTACTCGGTGTAAAAGTGGTAATCGCAGAGTCATTTGAGAGAATTCACCGTTCGAATTTAATTGGCATGGGAGTTCTACCTTTGCAATTCCCGATTGGAGAGAGCGCAGCGTCACTTGGCTTAACCGGAGAAGAGGAGTTCTCGATCCTGGGAATTGAGTCATTGAATAACGGACAAACTCCTAGGACGGTGAAGGTTTCGGTTGGTGATAAGAGTTTTGACGCTGTGGTCCGGATAGATACCCCAGGCGAAGCTGATTATTTCCGTCACGGTGGCATCATGCAATTTGTCCTTCGTTCACTTCTCTAATTAATTAGCGCTGCTCTAGACTACGAATATGTCGAATTATCTTGGCGGTATTGGTGCTCCTGCCGACCTAGCCGAGCTTTCATATTCGCAACTCTCTGAGTTGAGCGCTGAAATTAGGAATTTTTTAATCGAGAAAGTTTCAAAGAGCGGTGGTCATCTCGGGCCTAATTTAGGTGTTGTTGAGTTAACAATTGCGATCCATCGGGTATTTGAATCACCTAAGGACACGATTGTGTTTGATACTGGTCATCAAAGTTATGTTCATAAACTTTTGACAGGGCGAATTTCTGGTTTTGATAAGTTGCGCCAGAGAGGCGGTCTTGCCGGTTATCCAAACCGCGCAGAAAGTGAACACGATGTGATAGAAAATTCGCATGCATCGACTGCGCTTTCTTGGGCCGATGGAATCGCGCGAGGAAACTTGATTAAAGGCGATAGAGAGAAAGTTGTTGCATGTGTAGTGGGGGATGGCGCGCTAACTGGCGGAATGTCTTGGGAGGCGCTCAATAACATTGCCTCTAGTGAAAATCTTAAACTTGTGGTGATAGTAAATGACAATGAACGTTCCTATTCTCCGACAATCGGTGGACTTGCAACTTATCTCTCGACTCTGCGGACTACGAGTGGTTATGAAAAATTTTTGGACTGGGGTAAAGGAATTCTCGAAAAGACCCCTGTTGTAGGAGCGCCAATATATGAAACTCTTCACGGAGTTAAAAAAGGGATTAAGGACATTGTCGCGCCACAAGGAATGTTTGAGGATCTAGGGCTGAAATATATTGGACCGGTCGATGGTCACGATATTGAAGCGATGGAGAAGGCGTTTGAACAAGCTAAGAATTTTGGTGCTCCAGTGCTGGTACACGTCATCACCGAGAAAGGCCGGGGCCACGCACCTGCCCTTAATGATGCAGCGGAAAAATTTCATGCTGTTGGAGTCGTAGACCCAGAAACAGGAATTCCAATCTCTAAGCCTGAACCAAGTTGGACGAGCGTGTTTGCCGATGAAATTTGTGAAATCGGAAGCCAACGGCAGGATGTAGTGGTTCTTACAGCGGCAATGCTTGGACCAACTGGACTAGATAAATTTGCTGAAAGCTTTCCAAATCGAGTGTTCGATGTCGGTATCGCAGAACAACATGCGGCTACGAGCGCGGCGGGAATGGCATTTACAGGGCTTCATCCAGTTGTTGCGATTTATTCGACATTCTTGAATCGTGCCTTCGACCAGTTGCTATTGGATGTCGCACTTCATAAGGCTGGGGTAACTTTCGTACTGGATCGCGCCGGAGTTACTGGGGATGATGGCCCTTCACACCATGGAATTTGGGATCTTGCCTTAACCGGAATTGTTCCAAGGTTATGGGTAGCAGCGCCAAGAGATGGCGCAACACTTAGAGAAGCGCTAGGAGAAGCTTTGGAAATTTCTGACGCCCCATCTTTAATTCGCTTCCCAAAAGGAGCCGTCGGGGCAGATATTCCAGCCTTTGAACGACGAGATGGAATGGATGTTCTCTACCGTGGCGAAAGCGCGGATATCCTTCTCGTGAGCGTAGGAGCAATGGCAAAAATTTGCGTGGAAGCGGCTTCGCAGGCATACCGCGAGGGTGTTGGAGTGACAGTAATCGATCCGCGATGGGTTAAACCAATATCTGAAAGTTTACTTACTATGGCACGAAGATATAAATGCGTTGTTGTAGTTGAGGATGGAATTCGCCATGGTGGTATTGCTAGCACAATTTCTGAAATGTTTAGAGATGCTGACTTGAACCTTCCGATTCACTCAATTGGGGTCCCACTTGAATTCATTGAGCATGCCAAACGGAGCGAAGTTTTAGCAGATCTTGGATTGACCGCGCAGAACATCACGCGACAATTGGTGACTTGGAGCAGTTTGCTGAAAGATGAAATAACGAGTGGAGTTATGCCAGAGAAGCAACACCTGGTTGATGAAAGCGCTGACTACAAACCTCTTCACTAATTCCAGTTCTATCTAGATAAGGCAGGATCCCCCCCAAGTGGAGAGGCCAACCACAACCAAGCAACATGCAGATATCAATTTCAGAGGCGGTCGAAACGACGCCTTCATCCAACATCATTCGAGCCTCACTGGCCAGCGCCGATAGCGCTCTTATCCGAACTTGCTCTGCAGTAGATGGGCTAGTACCAGTTTTTAAAAGTGCCAGAGCCGCAGGGTTTATAGATTGCACTCCGGATTCATTTTTAAGATAGAAACTCTTTACCCCATTGTCGACGAAAGCTTGCATAGTTGGCGAGATACGGTAACGCTCGCCCAAATTCTTATTTAGAGTTTTGGCAACATGGTGCGCAACTCCTGGGCCAACTAATCCGAGCAATTCAAGTGATGTCATTGGCAGCCCTAGTGGTCTCATTGCAGCATCAGCGATGTCAGGGGGAGTGCCTTCGTCAATTGCATCTGTAATTTCGCCCATGAATCTAGTCAGAAGGCGATTAACCACGAAGGCGGGAGAGTCCTTTACAATAACCATTGTCTTCTTTAAAGTTTTGCCGATACTTACAGCGGTAGCAGTTGTTATATCATCGGTTGCAGGTGTCCTAGCAATTTCAAGCAGTGGCATTACTGCAACGGGATTGAAGAAATGAAAACCGATTAGGCGTTCAGGATTTGTCATTACTTCAGACATCTTTGTTACGGAAAGCGAAGAGGTGTTTGTAGCCAAGACGCACTCAATTGATACAATTTTTTCAAGCTCGACAAATAAACTTTTCTTCAACTCTAGCTCTTCAAAAATTGCTTCAATCACAAAGGATGCGTCAGCAAAAATTGCTTTATCGGTAGAACCAGATACAAGAGAGCCCAACCGCGCTGCACTTTCGGCGCTCATACGCTTCTTCTCGACCAGCTTTGCCAGCTCGCCTCGAATATAAGCCAAGCCCTTATCAACGCGCTCTTGATCTAAATCAGTTATTACAACTGGGACTTTCAAATTACGCAGCATGATTAAAGCGAGTTGCGATGCCATTAGCCCAGCGCCTACCACCCCAACTTTTGCGACCTTTCGAGCTAGGGCGGCTTTTGGTGCGCCCTCAACTTTCTTTCGCTTCTTCTGAATCAGATTAAAAGCATAGAGCGAGGCACGAAGTGGATTGCTCATCGCCAAACTTGCCAGATCAATATCTTCAGCGTCAAAACCAGCACCCAAAGTATTTGTTCGCGCAGCTGCAATTAAATTTAAGGCTTTGATAGCTTGTGGAATTTCTGCGCCACCATATTTCTTTGCAACAGCCCCTTGGCCAACTGCAATCGCCTGGCTCCAGGCCGCCTCATCTTTAGTATGGTCTGCGCGTTCAATCTTCTTTGAACCATTTAAAACTGAAGCCGCAAATTTTATTGAGTTCTCTAAGAAATCTGAAGGTTCAAAGACCACATCTGCGACACCAAGTGCCAAGGCATCTTTAGCCTTCATCATTGTGTTGTTATTTAGCGCATTTAGGATTATCACCTGAACCGCATTTGCTGGCCCAATTAACTTAGGCAAAATTGTTGCCCCACCCCATCCTGGAACTAAGCCTAAGAAGACCTCTGGAAGTCCAGTGAATGCAGTTGATGCAACGCTGCGATATTTGCAGTGAAGCGCTACTTCAAGCCCACCACCAAGTGCTAGACCATTTACAAATGCAAAGGTTGGCTTCTTGCTCTCGCCGAATCTACGGAAAACATCATGGCCAAGTTTTCCAATTGCTAGGGCTTGCTTCGTGTCACTCAAGAAAGAGATTCCAGATAAATCCGCACCAGCCGCAAAAATAAATGGTTTACCTGTAATTGCAATCGCAACTGAAGGACTTGCTTCAGCAACTGTAATTGCCTCATTTAGCGCAGCTAAGGAGTTAGGACCAAAAGTATTTGGTCGATTGTGATCAAACCCGTTATCTAAAGTGATTAGTGAGAGAGTTCCGGTATGACCAAATGGTGCTAAATCAATTTCGCGAACATGCGCCGCAGTTACTACCTCTTCCGGCGCACCTTGAGGCAACTTAAGATCACTCATTATTTCGCCACCTTGGCAGATGAACCATTGAAATGTGGGTTCTCCCAGATGATGCTGCCACCCATTCCAAGTCCGATACACATTGTGGTTAGCCCGTATTGAACTTCTGGGTGTTCTTCAAAGCCGCGTGCCAGGTTAATCATTAAACGGACACCGGATGATGCAAGTGGATGGCCAACTGCAATCGCGCCACCGTATTGATTAACTCGGGCGTCATCATCGGCAATTCCGAAGTGATCGAGAAATGAGAGAACTTGAATCGCAAAGGCTTCGTTGATTTCGAACAGACCAATATCTGAAATTGTTAATCCAGCTTTTGCCAAGGCCTTAATCGTGCTTGGCACTGGGCCATATCCCATGATTTCTGGTGCAACACCAGCAAAGGCGAATGAAACTAACTTCGCTTTAATTCCAAGTCCGAGTTCATTTGCTTTTGATTCACTTGCCAGGATCGCAGCAGTTGCGCCGTCATTTAAACCGGCTGCGTTTCCTGCAGTGACATTTCCCATTGGTCGAAAAGGTGTTTTAAGGGCAGCAAGTCCCTCAACGGTTGTTCCTGGCCTTGGTGGTTCATCAACAGTTGCCATGCCCCAGCCAAGTTCGACAGAACGGACAGCAACTGGAATTAAATCTCGTTGAATTTTCCCGGCTGTGTAAGCAGCAGCAGTTTTATTCTGTGATGCAACTGCATATGCATCGGCTCGCGCTTTTGTTAAATGTGGAAATTTGTCATGCAATCTCTCCGCTGTCATTCCCATCTGTAGGGCATCGGTATCAACTAATTTTTCAGCTAAGTATCGTGGGTTTGGGTCCATACCTTCGCCCATTGGATGATTGCCCATATGTTCAACGCCACCTGCAATTGCAATGTCATATTGACCCATGGCGATTGCACCAGAAACAGTTGTTACAGCAGTTAGTGCACCTGCGCACCAACGATCGATCGAATATCCAGGAACGCTATCTGGAATTCCGGCAAGCAGGGAAACGCTCCGTCCGATATTCATTCCCTGATCACCGGTTTGGGTTGCCGCAGCAATGGCGACCTCATCGATAGCTTCCGGCAAAACTTTAGGGTTTCTTTCCAGCAAGCCACGCAAAGTTCTTACCATGATGTCGTCTGCTCTTGTTTGCGAATATAAACTTCCCGCTTTTCCAAATGGCGATCTGACGGCATCTACGAGAACGACACGTTCATTCATCTTTACTCATTTCATGAATCAAGGTTGAGATAAATCAAGGTTGAGAGAGAGCCTCAAAATATCAAGAAACTGCCTATATGTTACTCATGAGTAGGAAAAAAAGAAAATAGCTAAGCGGAAATTTTCTGCGCTTTTCTCCCAGGCAGCAGATAAATTGCCAGAGTTATAGCCAAATATGCGCCCCATATAACGAACTGGAGGTATGAAGTCGTTGTGTCAAACCCAAAAGTACCGCCCATGAGTGCTGCCAAAATTGAATCAGGCGCTATCCAATGGGTCACATCCCATATGAAAGCATCTGGGCCAGGCAACCAACCAACTTCTTGGAACTCATGGACCCCGTAGGAGAAAACTCCAGCAGCTATGACTATTAGCGCAACTCCAGTTATCATAAAGAATTTACCTAAGTTCATCTTGATTGAACGGCTATAAATTAGATAGCCAAGCGCAACGGCGCTGGCTAATCCAGTTATAAGTCCTATTGTCACAGGTGCTCGTTCGGCAACTGCTTGAAAGTTGCTGTAGATAAATAGCGCGGTCTCAAGTCCCTCTCGAGCAACTGCAAAGAATGCAGCCAGAGCTAAGGCCAGTGGTCCAGCTAGTAAAGCCTTGTCTACCTTTCCCTGTAATTCATTCTTTAGGGTTCTTGCTGTTCGCTTCATCCAGAAGACCATCCAAGTGACTAGTGCGACTGCAGCAAAAGAAGTAGCACCAGCAAATATTTGCTTACTTTGATCTGTTAATTGCGCTGAGGTGAAGCTCAGTACGGCCCCAACTGCAAGACTCAGAAGTATTGAGATGCCAACCCCAATCCAGAGCGGCTTCAATAATTGGCGGCGATTAGTTTTGACTACATAGGCAACGAAAATTCCGACGATAAGTGAGGCCTCTAGGCCTTCACGGAGTGCGATCAGGAATGTACTTAACATGGTGCTAGCCTAAAACAACTCGCTGGATTTACGCAACTTAAGCGTTGCGTAATTAGTCACTCTCGCGGATTGGCCTTTCACCTTCAGTTACTTCTTCTGGTGCGACCTCGACGATAAGAGGCTCAATTTCGGACAAGATCCCGGCTATAGGCCCAGTAGTGAGTGCAATTTGCCAGGGCCTAGCTCCGTATTGAGCAAGCTCGTTTTCGATGAATTTAGGACGATCTTCTTCATTTTCCGGAGGCGCTGGCCAGCAGACTCTTCTTAGCGCTTCAGGTGAGAGCAGGTTTTCGGTAGGCATCGAATTATCTAGAGCACATTGGATTATCACCGCTTTGGCATGAGTCAGCCTGGCATAGCCAAGAGGATTTCTAGATTGCCACATTTTTGGAGGGGGCAGACCTTCTGATGCGATTCGTAACTTCGGTAGATCCTCACCTTCAAGACCTTGCGCTCTCTCAAAGATTTCAAACCATTGCTCAAATGGCATATCGGTAAGTCTGGTTCGTCTAAGTAGAGCCTTCTTAAAATCCCCAAATCCTTTTGGTGGTTTGGTAGCAATCAAAAGCAGCGTCTCGTCGTTAAAAACTCTGCCTGGAGCAAGATCTATTGATTTTGCAAATTCATCTCGGGCAAACCAGAGCTCACGAATTATCGCTAACATTTTAGGATCCCTGACTTTATGCATGCCGGATGTTCGTCGCCATGGTTCTTTTCTAGCTTGGGCAGCGGGGGTAGCTAATATTGCCGAAAAGTCCTCAATTGCCCAGGTAAGTTTCCCATTTTCGATTAATAGTTTTTCAATCTCATCTCGAAGCTCAACCAAAAGTTCTACATCTAGAGCTGCATAATTGAGCCACTCGGGGCGAAGAGGTCGGATAGACCAGTCGACTGCACTATGTTCCTTGGCGAGAGTTACGCCAAGTAGCTGTTCGGTTAGTGGCCCGAGGCCAACTCGCTCACATCCAGCAATTCGTCCGGCTAGCTCCGTGTCAAAAATGCGCTTTGGATTTATTCCAAGTTCACGAAGTGAGGGGAGATCTTGAGTGGAAGCATGAATAATCCATTCTTCATCTGCGAAAGTTTCATTCAGCTCATTCCAGCGCTCGCTATCTCCAACAGCAATTGGGTCGATGAGATGGAGTCCTCCGTCCTTTCGCTTAATTTGAATCAAATAAGCCCGAGCAAAATATTTATAACCTGATGCCCGTTCGACATCGATGGCAATAGGGCCACTTCCTTTCTTTAATTCCGCAACCATTTGGGCAAGCGAATCCGAGCTATCAATTAAATCGGGAACACCACCCGAGGGTGCTAGTAGTGGCTCTGCCATTATCTGCTACGACTTAGCTGGGTCACGCCATTTGGTATTGGCGCAAGCCCAGCAGACATTTCCAAAAGCTCAATCCAGGCACGGACATGGTTAGCAAGGTTGGTAGCTGAGGTGGGTGTCCAGGAGGCCCGAACTTCTAGTTCGCTAGCTTCGGCCAAATTCTCTAAAGTTCCAAATGAAGCACTTGCGACTTTAGTTACCGTGCCACTCGGCGCCGTGTAATCACAATCATTTTTCTTAAGAGATTCCATAAGCCAGGTCCAACCAATATTGCAAAGCATTGGATCGGCAGCCATTTCATTGTCGATTGCCGCTCTAACAAAAGTCACGCACCTAAATTTTCCAGACCAACCCTCTTGGCCGTCAGGATCGTGGAGGAGAACGAATCGCCCAGTTGCGGCATCGTCAGCTACATCAGCAGTAATTGCCAAAGCAAATGGTGCAAGTTTTTGAGGAGCTGGAACTTCATCCAAAAATATTTCTGATCTAGGTTTTACCGCTCGAATTTGTGCTGCGATATCATCAAACCTTGTATTCATGAGACGATGGTAAGGCGTTTAGCACCAATACCCATGAAGGCGCGAGCGACTTAACTCTCACTTGCAGTAACCTCGCGGAATGGCGGTGGTACTAGCTCTCTTATCGAGCGTTCTCTGGGGTACGGCAGATTATTTGGGCGGCAATCTGACAAAACGATTTAAGGCAATTGCTGTTACTGGAGTTTCTCAGGCTTTTGGGCTCGTATTCGGTCTAATTTTAGTTTTCAGCAGCCATTCTTTTCAATCTCCTAACTTAAGTTGGGATGGATATTTTTTGCCAGCGGTTGGGGCAGGGATCGCAGGATTTCTTGGACTTGTTTCTTTCTATTCTGGACTTGCAACCGGGCGAATGGGAGTTGTCTCACCGATAAGTACTTTAAGTGCAGTGATTCCGCTCTCGGTTGCTTTCATTAGTGGTGAACGGGCAACATCGATTCAGATCATGGGAATGTGCATCGCAATCTTTGGCGCCTTCTGCGCATCAGGTCCGGATATCGTTAAGGGTCTGCCATTAAAACCCCTCCTATTTGGTTTAGGGGCTGCCCTTGGTTTTGGAATCGCGCTTACATTTATGGCCCAAGGTGCGAAAACAAACTCTCTTCTGACCATGACTTCGATGCGCGTTGCATCAGTTGGTGTCTGTATTTTAATTGCCCTAAAAGCTAGAACGATAGGCGGCTTCAAATACAATGACCTAAAACTGCTCATGGCAGTGGGAGTGATTGATTTCTTGGCAAATTTATTATTGGGAGTTGCAACTACAAAGGGTCTCGTTTCTGTTGCCATGGTATTGGGTTCACTTTTCCCTATAGTCACAGCGCTCTTGGCCTATAAATTCTTGCAGGAACGGCTACACAGAATTCAATATGCTGGAATATTTTTTGCGGTCAGCGGTGTAGCTCTTATCTCTCTAGGTTAGTTCTTTATGAGTATCAAGAAATTATCATCGCCACTTTTTTCACTACTTGTAATTGTGAATTCTCGCGTCAACTGATTTAAATCGTAAATATTTTCTCCACCCGCTTGAGAATTAATAGTTAAGTAGAGCTCATCTATCAGCTCTGCTGCTAGTAATTTAACCAGTAAGTTAATTCCTCCTTCAATCAATATATTGCCAGGAAATTCAATTTGTGCTTTTGCTACAGCTTCGACCGGGTCCAGTTGCCAAACTTCTAAATTTGGGTTCGCTAGTACTTCATCTGGAATTTGGTTCTTGAGCGTAAGAATTACCAAGGGGAGTGGCGTCTTTGCGTAGGGCTCATTTCGAGCTGTATTGCCACCTATTAAGATGACAGATGCCCTTTTGCGCAATTCATGAAAGCGCAGCCTGTCGAGCTTTGAGCTCAGGGCGCTACTAGAGCCTCGTATGGAGGTACTTCCATCCGCGCCCATCACCAGATTCGCCATGACTACCATGCCTAAACCGTAGTGTCAGTGGGGCCAATTATCATTTTACTTATGATCATTGATTGCGATTCCTGCTCTATGCGCGAGATCTCTTGTAGTGATTGCGTCGTATCTGTTCTACTAAAAATCTCTCCACTCTCATCACAGGCCCCAGGCCAGCACGGTGAGATATCAGGGAAACAAATAAGAGCGCTATCTGTATTGTCTGAGAAGGGACTAGTACCACCACTTCGCTACGTCAAATAGCAAAATAATGAAGAAATCACGTGGGGATTTCTGTTTCACTTGGACTCCCATAGCAACACTGGCTACCCTAACCAAATGGATTTTTTGAGATTGGGAGGGCAGATCGTTGCTAGCGCGTTAGTGGTTTCACTACTTCCGATTTCAGCAGCAATCGCGGCTCCATCAATTAATGAGATTCAGTCTCGAATCCGGACTCTGCAGGAGCAAGCTGCTGTGGCTGGAGAGGCCGCCCAGCAGGCGAAAGTTCAATATGCCTCATTGATGAGCAAATTGGAATCTGTACAGAAGCAGGTGGCGGATGATGCCGCTACAGTTGCAAAATTTAAGAACTCACTTGGCGCGATTGCTTTTGAGCAGTACAAGAATGGAACGATGAGTCGCAGTCTCGAGTTACTCTTTTCTTCAGATCCAAAGTTATTTCTTACGGCTGCCGGCTCGCTTGAATCTGTAACTAAAAAGCAAGCAATACAACTCAAGCAATACAGTGTGGCAAAGCAACGCATGACCGCAACATCACTTACCGTAAATGACAAGTTGGCATTAGCAAAGAAAGCTCAAGCGCGATTTCTTGCCCAAGAGAAATCGGTGATGAGTAAGCTGGCAGAAGCCAAAACTTTATTCAAATCACTTTCCAAAGCTAAGCAAGCGCGGCTTGCAAGATTGAATAAGAATTCAGAGAAAGCGGATAAAAAGAAATCACTTGCTGTAGCCGCAAAATCTAAACTTGGAAGAGGGCGTGGAGCGATTGCGCTTCGATATGCGATTAAGCAGATTGGCGATCGATATGTATGGGGTGGGGCCGGAATGACAGTTTGGGATTGCAGCGGGCTGGTTCTTAGAGCATACGAAGCGGCTGGAGTTAGACTCCCGCACTCGGCGGCAGTGCAGGCGCGATACGGAAAGGCCGTTTCTCTTTCACAGATAAGACCGGGGGACCTGGTCTATTTCGGCAGCAATAGGTATATCTCGCATATCGGAATTTATGTAGGGAAAGGCCAAATGGTCAGCGCCCCCCGGGCTGGCGCGCGAGTGAAGATTCAATCATTCACGCCAAACTTTGGTTCATTAAGTTATTACGGTGCCCGTCGCCTCTGATAACCGCAAGATTCTTCTGGTCACAAATGATTTAGGACCGAGGGCTGGCGGAATTGAAACTTTTATTCTTGGCTTACTTGAAAAGTTAGATGGCTCCCAGATAGCTATTTTTACCTCTTCACAAGAGGGCGACCAGGCTTTCGACCAGAAAATGGAAGGAAAGTTTGGCGTAAAGATTTACCGAGACCGAGCAAAAGTTCTTCTCCCTACTCCCAGGGTTGTTGGTGAGGTAAAGCGAGTGATGCGAATTCATAATTCGCAAATAATTTGGTTCGGGGCAGCTGCGCCACTAGCCTTAATGGCAGCAAATTTACGCAAGGCCGGGGCAGGAAGAATTGTTTCTCTAACTCACGGCCATGAGGTGTGGTGGTCCAAGCTCCCGGTCTTTAGGCAGGCTATGCGCCATGTTGGCAATTCAGTTGATGTCTTAACTTATTTGGGGGAGTATACGAAAGAGGCAATGGAGAAAGCTGTTGGCAAAAACCCCAAGTTAATCCATATTGCACCAGGAATCTCGGTTAATTATTTTAAACCCGGCGAAAAACCAGAAGATTTATTGGCGAAATTTGGAATAAGCGATAGACCGACTTTGATAAGTGTCGGCAGACTTGTCCATCGAAAAGGACAAGACAAGTTGATCGAGGCGATGCCAATTATCAAAAGAGAAATTCCCAACGCATTACTGCTGATTGTTGGAAGTGGCCCACGTGAAGCTCATCTGAAATCTCTGATAAAGAAATATTCGTTGGAAAATGATGTCCTACTTTTTGGGCGTGTTCCCTATGAAGAGCTTCCCAAATATTTTTTACTCGGCGATGTTTTCGCAATGCCCGCTCGATCGCGATTATTTGGTCTTGAAGTTGAAGGATTGGGAATTGTCTATCTCGAAGCGAGCGCCTGTGGATTACCGGTCATCGCTGGTCGTTCTGGAGGCGCCCCCGATGCCGTGAAGATTTCTGAAACTGGTTTGGTAGTCAACGGAACCGATATTAATGAAATTGCGAATGCTTCGATTGCTTTATTGGGGGATAGAGGGCGCGCTAAGGAATATGGCGCTAATGGGCGAGCCTGGGTTGTTGAGAAATGGAATTGGGATAATTGGGGTGAGAAATTTCGCAAAGTTTTAGATGGTGTTCTAGAAAGTTAGATACTTGCTATCAATCCCAATCGCAATTGCTTGGATTCGATTAGTTACATCGAATTTTCTAAAAATCGAAGCTAAGTGAGTTTTAATTGTGGCTTCTGTTAGGAAAAGTTCAGTTGCCATCCCCTTGGCACTTAGCCCCTTTGGTAGCAGAAGCAGTACATCTCGCTCGCGCTTAGTAAGGGGGATTGGCGCTTTTTTCTTGGCAAATTTAGATTCCAGGAAACTATCAGGAAATCCCATTTGGGTGCGTATTTCTAAAACGACATTACCTATATCAACTTCTGGGCCAAAATCTATGAGAGAGGTTCTAACTTTAATCTTGGCGATTGTCTCTCTAATTTGAATCGAAAAAATTGTCCCGAAGTTGGGACTGGACGATGGAATATCTGCGCCGAGAAGTTCAATCAATTGAGATAATTCATGGCGTAATAATCGAAGTTCAAGTCGTAGTGATTGCGAAATTTTGGAACGGCCAGCAAATGAGTCCAATTGGTTCTCAAAATCCGATAGCGAATCAACTATTTCATCGTGGAATTCACGAACGGTTTTCACAAAAAGAGAGACTCGATTTCATCAGAAAACTCTTTCGCAACTACATGTCGTTTTACTGACATCTTTGCGGTTAGTTGTCCGCCTGCTATTGTGAAATCTCCGGGCAGGATTACAAATTTTCTTATCGATTCTGCGCGGCTTACCGCGGCATTGGCTTCGTCAACAGCAGTTTGAATTACACCAATAAGGTCTGGGTCCTTCGTTAGGGTCGCAACTGTTGCACCATCCTTCTTATTCGCAATAATCCAGCCCTTTATCGCGTCAGGATCGATTGTCACGAGAGCCGCTATAAATGGCTTGTTATCGCCAACTACTAAGCATTGGCTTACCAGTGGATGAGCCCTAACTCGATCCTCTAGAACAGCAGGAGCTACGTTCTTTCCACCAGAGGTTACGATCAGCTCTTTCTTGCGACCAACGATTGATAAAAATCCCTGATGGTCAATTGTCCCCAAATCACCACTCCTAAAAAATCCATCTGCAGTAAATACTTCTTGATTAGCAAGATCATTCTGCCAGTAGCCATTCATGACAATGGCTCCCTTAATGAGGACTTCACCATCCTCGGCAATTTTAACGGTGGTTCCGGGAAGTGGCCGACCGACCGATCCAACTCGTTGTGCGGTTGATAAGTTAAGTGTTGCGCCAGCGGTTGTTTCGGTCAGTCCGTATCCCTCTAATATATTTATTCCGGCACCACGATAAAAATGACCAAGCCGAGCGCCAAGTGGAGCGCCACCGGAAATAGCAGCCTCCACTCGGCCACCCATGCCTGCTCTGATTTTTGAATATACAAGTTTGTCGAACAGGGCATGTTTAATTCGCAGGGCCAATCCGACATCCTTTCTGTCTAACGCCTCGCTATAAGCAATTGCGGTATTCGCCGCCTTGCGAAATATTGCACCCTTGCCAGCAGCATCCGCTTTGATTTCAGCCCCATTATAAATTTTTTCAAATATCCTTGGGACTGCCAGAACAAAAGTCGGTTTAAAGGTCCCAAGATCTGCCGGCAATCTAGAAATATCTCTGCAATGGGCTAGATGTAATCCTGCCGTAATGGCGCCAACTTCGACCATGCGCCCGAAAACGTGGGCGACAGGCAGAAAGAGAAGGGTTGAGCCACCAGGTTTTAGAAATAAATCACTCGCACCTTGAACTACATTTCCACATTCAGATAAAAAATTCCCGTGGGTTAGTTGAACGCCCTTTGGCTTCCCAGTTGTACCTGATGTGTAAATCAAAGTAGCAAGCGAATCTGGATCAGCCACAAGCCTACGTGTTTCCACATCGCTATCCGCAATATTCTTACCTAAAGTAGAAAGCTGATCTAGTGCACCTTCGGTAATCGTCCAAAGAGATCTACAAGTGGCAGTAATAACAGAATTAACAATCTCACGGTGTTGTGGCGTCTCAACGATTATTGCAACTGCGCCAGAGTCAGCCAGAATCCATTCAACTTGCTCAGCACTTGAAGTTTCATAAATGGGTACTGATACAGCGCCGGCATACCAAATTGCGAAATCTAGGACTGTCCATTCATATCTAGTTTTTGCCATGATTGCTATTCGATCGCCAATATTTATACTTGAAGCCAGAAGACCCTTAGCAACCGCTCGTACTTCAGTTTCAAATTCACTGGCGCTTACCTCTTGCCACCCCTCACCAAGGGGCCTGGAGAGGGTTATCCGGTCAGGCTCATTTTTGGCACGTTCTGCCACTAGGTTGGAGAGATTGCCAGTAGTTGCGGGCGCGACGATTGCTGGGACGCTGTATTGATCCATGAGGTTAACGTTATCGCCGTAGGTAGCGCTTTTGGTAGATATTTTCGATGGATTTTGCAGGTAATCTTCGCCTATGAGTGAAATTTCAAGGAATTCCGTGGATATCGAGGCACCATTTAGCGAAGTACTAGCTGTTTTGAGCGACCTTGAGTCTTATCCAGGTTGGTCAACGGCAATCAAATCTGTTGAAGCTGAAGTTAAAGAGGACGCAGGACTGGTAACTAAGGCAAAAATGTCGATTGAGGCTGGGGTGTTGAGAGATCGAGTGACTTTGGATTATGACTGGAGCAAGTTACCGAATGAAATAACCTTCTCATTAGATGACGCAGATTTGCTCACGGAGATGACGGGCGCCTATAAATTAAATGATAATGGCGATGACACAACCACTGTCACATATGAGTTAACTGTCGCGCTTTCAATGCCAGTTCCAGCAATGATGCGACAGAAAGCCGAGCGCTCCACGATAGATCTCGTCCTCAGCCAATTAAAAGCCAAACTCGAAGGGTAATAACTCTTGCGCAATTGGAATTTAAGTATTGGTGTAGACGTTGGCGGCACCAAGGTGCTTGGTGGCGTTGTTGATGAAACTGGAAAAATTCTGCGCAGCCATCGAAGAGATACACCTCCTGAAGGTGGTGCCGCGCTAAATCAAATTATTGCCGATGTAATTTCTGAATTACTAACTACTCACGATGCAGAGTCGATTGGAATATCCGCTGCAGGTTTGGTTTCATCTGACCGAGAAACGATGTTGGGCGCACCGAATATTAAGGATTGGGATGGCGTAAATATTGCAAAATCAATTTTCGACATATGTGGCGCTAGAGCCATTGTAGAAAATGATGCCAATAGTGCAGCTTGGGCTGAGCGAGTTTATGGCGTTGGCAAAGGAGCGGAAAATTTAATAATGATTACTGTTGGCACAGGAGTGGGTGGAGCTGCGATAGTTGATGGCAATTTGCTACGTGGCGCAAACGGAACTGGCGCAGAGTTTGGTCACATGAAGGTTGTTCCAGGTGGTGAACTTTGCGGGTGTGGGATTAGAGGATGTTTTGAGAAATATTCCTCCGGCTCAGCGCTAATGCGCCATGCTCGCGAAGCGATCAACAAGGACCCCACAAGTGCCAATGGATTGTTGGCGCGCGGTAATGGGACTGTCGAGGGATTGTTGGGCGCTCACATCACGCAAGCAGCATGCGAAGGTGATCAAATAGCTATCAACGCTTTAGCAACAACAGGGGATTGGCTCGGGGCTGGCATCGCCACACTTGCCATGCTCTTTGATCCCGCAATTGTTGTAATTGGCGGCGGTGTTGTAGATGCTGGAGAGTTGCTATTCGAACCGGCGAGAAAGGCAATGATGCGTGAGATGCCATTTGCAGGAAAACATCCTGTTCCTAAACTTGTTGCCGCAGAACTCGGAAACAGCGCTGGTCTAGTTGGCGCTGCTGATCTAGCTAGAAACTAAAGCTCAACCCCGTCGCTGAAATCATCATCTGGTCTAGCCGAACGCCAGATGTATGTAGAAATTCCGCCGATAAAGCCAAGAACACCGGGCCATGGTCCCATTCCTAAGAGATCAATGCCGGTTAACATTTGAAAGAGTAAGTAACCGGCGCCACCAACAATTCCGAACATGGCAAATCTAGCGTTCTGGTCGGCGGCGGGAATTTTTGGATTTGGTGGCGTGAATCCTTCAGGGTCGTGTTCTCGAGCATCGAGTTCATCCAAGTATGTTGTCGGCGCGGATTGGTCGAGTGAGAGGCCAGAAACAATGGACGCAAATTCGTCATCGATTAATTCTCGTTCATCAGATTCAGCGCGAGAGTCACCGCGTACCAGTTCACCTGATAAAACATCTGCTATGAAATCGAAAGTTTCCTCGTTTAGCAATTGTGCATCGTGGTCGAGAGCAACATTGTGAAATGAGCTTTCAAAAATGATTTCGCGGATGTCGCTAGAATAAACATTATCAATAATAGTTTCGCTGCAAACTGGGTGTACGACGTGATCATTTACAGAGTAGGAGACCATGAGCGGCAGATCAACAAGATATAGATCGCGTTCAACTACATTCCAAAGTTTACGAACTTGATTTAAACCCCGTAGTGGAATTCGATCATATCCATGATTTATTGTGTTTGGTTTTGCTACATCACCCGAACCACCAGGGATTGAAGATATAAATAATGAGAGAGCTGGAACAAATTTAAATCTTATTCGTTCATCATAAATCGAAGCGTTAAGCAGAATTACTCCAGCTAATTCACTACCGCGTATTTGGGATAGTCGAAGTGCAAGGGCACCGCCAACTGAGAACCCAGCAATAAATATTTGATCACAATGTTTCTTTAGCTCTAGAAATTCTTTTTCGACAACCTCATACCAATCTTGCCACTGCACTTTATTTAATTCACTCCAGTGTGTTCCATGGCCTGCAAGTCGGGGCACCGAGACTGTTAAACCTTTTTCATACATTGCAAGCGCCCAGGGTTTTATTGATGCTGGCGATCCAGTGAAGCCATGAATCATCAGAATCCCAGTTTTTCCCGCGAAAAGCCGCAAACTCTCGCTTTCTGGGATATTACTCACGCTCAGATGGTGTCATAAGAACGAGTTAAGCCCTAAATTATCCCTGTGATTTACCAAGCGCTGAAGTCCTTCCTGATTCCGATCCTGACCTTGCTTTTTCGTCCCAAGGTAACCGGACTTCGCAATGTGCCACAAACTGGGCCAGTAATTATCGCCTCTAACCATCTTTCCTTCAGCGATTCGATTTTCATGCCACTAGTAGTGCCCAGGAAAGTAACTTTCTTGGCTAAGAGCGAATATTTCACTTCGCCAGGTATTAAAGGGTTCGCGAAGAAGATGACCTTTATAGCTCTTGGGCAGGTCCCTGTTGACCGGTCGGGAGGTCGAAGAAGTGAGGCTGCGCTTTTAACGGGTCTAGATCTTTTAGCCAGTGGTGCTTGCATAGGGATTTATCCCGAGGGGACTAGATCTCCAGATGGAAAGCTATATAAAGGACGGACGGGAATTGCCAGGTTGGCTATTGAATCTGGCGCAGCCATCGTTCCAATTGCAATGTTCAATACTGCTGAAATTCAACCTACGGGCCAGGTAGTTCCTAAAGTTCGACGAGTTGAAATGATTTTTGGCGAACCACTCTATTTTCAAGGCGATACTTCTGACCTTAAATATTTGCGGCAGATTACCGATGAAATAATGGAAAAAATTCAATCACTTTCTGGCCAAGAGTATGTTGACATGTACGCATCTGAGGCGAAAACCATATTAATTTCCAAACGCCGGGAAGAGGCAAAAGAGAAAAAGCACGAAGAAGATTGATTAACCTTCATTTAATATTTTAGTTCGACTATCGACATACTTACATTGCTGACAGTTATCTTTGGCAGCTGGCACCGGACCAGTTATCATCTTAATAAAATCCGAAAGTCGAGAAGTTATCAGTTCAGGACTTCGCTCGGTCGGGAACCAATTGCAAGAGAGTTCAAGACCAAAGTTTCCTGAGGAGTTTCCACGAACTTTCACTGGCGACCAAACAAGAAGTCCAGAGGTTGAAACTTTAATCGGGGGGTCTTTAGCTGGATTTTCTAGAGCAAAAGCGTAGGCCTCTAGCTGTACGGCATAGAACCTAGACTTGTCACTAGGGCTGGCCTGAAATTTACAGTCCACAATTCCGAAAGTGCCATCTGGGTGTTGCATCAGTAAGTCATATTTGCCGCGCACTGCAAATGGCGTTTCGACCCCATCGACAAGAATTGGTTTTGACACGACCCAGCCGGCATGTTTGAAAACTTTTCCTTCCGGCATTTCAGAGTGCAGATCGGCAGAGTTTTTGTCGATGCAAGAGAGCTCTTGCATCTCTGCTAGATCGCCAACTAATGGCATGAACATTGGTGCTTTTACTTGGTGGTTGTAATAGAGCCAGAGACAGCGATGGCAATTATCCCAGCCGAAAGTTAAATCACTCGGGCTGATAAATGCACGGGCCTGACTTGAGAGAGTTATAGTTTCCATAATTCGCCTATTCTGCGCCATGCCACTGACATTCAACGCCTTATTACCTACGAATCGCAGAAATTAAAGTGAATAATCCAAGAGCCATCATTACAACGCCACCTGTTATGCGCATTCGAACTAATCGATGAATTTCATTAGCCAACCAGTTGCGAATCGTGCCAGCAAGTACGCCCCAAGCTCCGTCAGAGAAGAATGCTATAAGTGCAAAAATTGCCCCCATAAGTATTAATTGAGATGTGACATTTCCTGCCTTACGATCCACGAACTGGGGCAAGATTGCGGCGAAGAAAACAATTCCCTTTGGGTTCAGGGCGCCCACCCAGTAACCCTCTCTAATTGATTTCCAGTTAGAAGGTTTGATTGCTCCCTGATTCTGCATATCGCTCGCGTGGATTTGGCTGTGTTGGATTGCAGTAATTCCTAGGTAGACCAAATAGCCACCACCAAGAACTTGGACGCTGGTAAATGCGAATTGAGAACGCTGCAAGATTGGACCAAGGCCAATAGCCACGGCTATCGAGAGCGAGAAGGCACCGAGGACATTACCTGCGACTGTTGCTATCGCTGTTGCGCGCCCCCAGGCGATGGCTCGAGCGATTACAAATAGAACTGAGGGTCCAGGAGCCAAAATGATGATTACCGCTGCTATGCAGTACTCAGGCAGGCGCGAAGGAACCACTACGAGCGAATTCATGTAGGGAGCCTACCTGCGCAGAGCTTTCGACTTGCATATCCCTGATATATCATGTTAACTATCTACTAATATATCTAAAAGATATATAGCCAAGACATGACCCAAAAAAGTTCTTCTTGGAAAAGGCAGCGAGACTGGTTCAAGAAAGGTTAAATTTATGCGCTCACGAATTGAAGCTCTGGAATTTGCTCTCCTTGGTCTATTAAGCCAGGGGAGTTTGCACGGTTACATGCTTCGAAAGCGCTTGATCAACACATATGGACCATTTCGTGCTCTTTCTTTCTCAGTCCTATATCCCCAACTTCGTCGAATGCTAGAAGCTGGACTTATTGAAGAATCGAAAGCTCAAGTTTCTGAGAAATCTCGGCGCTCGCGAATCGTTTATGCCATCACGAAAGAAGGCAGAAATCGATTTGGTGGGCTTGCCGGAGATGCCGGCCCAGATGACTGGAATGACGAGAACTTTGAAGTTCGTTTTGCATTTTTTAGCCCAACGCCACCAACAAATCGAGTACAAATTCTGGAGGGTAGACATCGACGTCTACTCGATAAAGCCGCCGCACTGCGCAGTGAAATCTCAAAAACTGGGCAACAATCGGGGGTTTCGGATAAGTATTTAATCGAATGGCGAAGGCACTCACTGGATTCTATTGAACGAGAAATCTCTTGGTTGGAAGAGATGACACGAAATGAAAAGGAAATAAATTGAACAGTACAAACAAGTCAGATAGTAAAAAAATTCGTGTGGCAATTATCGGAGTCGGAAATTGCTCAAATTCCTTGATTCAGGGGGTTACCTACTACAAGGATGCAGCAACTGATGTAGAGATTCCAGGACTGATGCATGCAGTTCTAGGTGGCTACCATATTGGTGACGTCGAGTTCGTCGCAGCTTATGACGTTGATTCCAAAAAAGTTGGCCTCGACCTAGCGGATGCCATGTGGGCGAGTGAAAACAACACCATCAAGTTTACGAGCGTAGAAAAGACGGGAATTATAGTTCAGCGTGGACATACTCTTGATGGACTTGGTCGTTACTACAAGGAAACAATTACTGAATCGAGTCAAGAACCAGTAGATATTGTTGCAAATTTGAAGGCAGAGAAAGTAGACGTATTAATTTGCTACCTACCCGTCGGTTCGGAGAATGCTGCCAAATTTTATGCGCAATGCGCAATTGACGCAGGCGTCGCGTTCGTAAATGCGCTGCCAGTTTTCATTGCATCAGATCCAGTATGGGCAGATAAATTCACAAAAGCGGGAATTCCAATAGTGGGCGATGACATTAAATCACAAGTAGGTGCAACCATTACCCACAGAATTATGGCAAAACTTTTTCAAGATCGAGGCGTCCACCTGGACCGAACTTACCAATTGAATGTTGGCGGAAATATGGACTTCAAGAATATGCTCGAACGCGATCGCTTAGAGTCAAAAAAGATTTCCAAAACTCAGTCAGTTACCTCGCAACTGGGTCATGATCTTGGGGCGAGAAATGTTCATATTGGCCCATCTGATTATATTCCATGGCTAGACGACAGGAAATGGGCATATGTGCGCCTCGAGGGTCGGGCTTTTGGAGATGTACCTTTGAATTTGGAATATAAATTGGAAGTCTGGGATTCACCAAACTCAGCAGGTGTAATTATTGATGCGCTTCGTTGCGCAAAGATCGCACTTGATAGAGGAATTGGTGGTCCACTGCTTTCGCCTTCTAGCTATTTTATGAAATCTCCTCCGGTTCAATACACGGACGAGCAAGCCCACAATCGCGTTGAAGAGTTTATAACTGGTGCCATCGAGCGCTAAGTAAGTCGAAATCTAAAAGGCCCCTAACTCTTTCGAGTTCGGGGCCTTTCCTCACGGAGAGATGAGGTCTCTGTAGGGATTTCTAGATGGCTTAGATTACGGAGTCTGTTTCTGCTCTACGTAGATGTGCAAAGCCAAGAAGTGCCAAAATTAGGAAGAGTATGCCGCCAGCAAAAGTTACATAACTGGCAACGATCGCTATCTCCCCGAGAGTTCCAAATGCATAGGCATTCAGTAACATTCCACGCAGTGTCTCTCCCTTAAATACAGTTTCAACGGTTCCTGCTGCAGCCTTGGCTTTTGCCTGAAGATCAACGTTTGCTGGATCAGCTGCAGAAGCAGCAGCAGCAGCCCGGTTGAGACCAGAAGCAGCTGCATATGGAGGCATAGCTGAAATATGAAATCCGATGTAATGATCGGCATACATTTGTGCTTGCTTTCCAGTGGTCATGATTTTATCGGCGTTGTCAGCAAAGAATTTCTTAACATCTGCGGTAACTTCTGGATCGCCGTTTTCGGCTGGCATAGTGATTTGTTGTGCCTTCAGCTGAGAGGCTACTTGATCATTTGCGAAGCCACCGCCCCATTGAAGGATGCCACCAAGAATTACTAAAAATCCTGCCAACAGCAACCCAATTACACTTGCAATTTTATCGAATGATTTTCTGTTCATCTTTCTCTTCTTTCTGCTCTCCGAAATAGTGAAGTGAAATTTGGAGGAGTTTCACCTAGGAGCAATTGTGGGCTATGCCCGGAGCCGAGATGAGCGAAAACGCGAGTGCTAGCCCCAGGTGGAAGTCTTGGAGTGCTAGCCCCAGGCTCGAATCTATTTCTCCTAGATGGCCAAATTATTCAACGTGCTTATCACAATATTTTCTGCCATCTGGGCCAATTTTGCTGTGCGAACAGTCAATGCCTAATTTATCGAATGAGCTATCACCAAAGTGGGAACGATAGGCAAGAGCGAGCAATACACGAATGTTGGTTTCGCCATCAGATTTGATCCCGAATGCCCGAGCCGCTCTAGATACGGTATTTTCAATTACTTTTTCGCTATGCGAAGTTGCGTCAGCAATTGCCGCATTATTTAAACCATCACATAGATGTCCTGCCACCAAATGTTCGAATGGCGTAATGTCTCTAGTCAATATTCTGATATCCATATCTCTGTCGCCTAAGTCCTCTCCGACTTCAAAAATGCTCTAGGAATTCTTCATTATCCACCCTAAACTCACCAAGTGAGTAATATTCTACAGAAGAAACTTGGCCAAGTTCTACATATCACGCTGAATAGGCCGGAAAAGAAGAATGCTTTAACGCCGACGATGTATTCAGATCTCTCAAGCGCCTTAATTAGAGCCAAGGATGATTTTGATGTTCGAGCGGTAGTTCTATCAGGCGCCGGAGATGCCTTTACCGCTGGTAATGATATTTTTGATTTCTTGAATTCTCCGCCTACGGGCCCAGACTCTCCAGTGGTGCAATTTCTGTCGGTACTGCATGATTTTCCTAAGCCTTTGATCGCTGCAGTGCATGGCAATGCTGTTGGCATCGGAACAACAATGTTGTTGCACTGCGACCTGGCTTATGCAACGGCAGATGCGAAACTGGCCATGCCTTTTGTTAGTTTGGGCCTAGTCCCTGAAGCTGGTTCTTCGCTCTTGTTCCCAAAACTTGTGGGACATGCCCTAGCGTCAGAAATTTTCTTAACAGGGCGAACTTTTTCTGGTACTGAAGCCTGTGAAATGCGATTGGTAAATTCGGTCGAAACTGACCCACTTGGCAAAGCGCTAAAGACTGCAGCTCTTATTGCCGCCCAGCCTCCAACATCTGTTATTAATACCAAAGCTTTATTAAAGAGTGGACATCATCAAGCCGTTGCGATGGTTATGGAGGCTGAAGGAGAGTTATTTCGAATCGCCCTCGAATCTGACGAAGCCCAGATTGCATTTATGAAATTCCTAGAAAATAAAGAGAAGGGGCAGAAATGACGTTAGCAGGCAAGCGGATATTTATAACTGGTGGATCTCGAGGAATCGGTCTGGCAATCGCGCTACGCGCAGCTGCCGACGGCGCAAGCATCGCGATAGCGGCCAAAACGATTGAAGAGAATCCAAAGCTCCCGGGGACTATTTTTACTGCCGCTGCCGAAATCGAGGCAGCTGGGGGTCGAGCACTTGCGATTCAGTGCGACATTCGCGATGAGCAGGCCATAGTTTCTGCCGTGAATAGCGCCGCAGCAGAATTTGGCGGATTGGATATCTTAATTAACAACGCAAGTGCAATTAATCTGACACCTACCGAGAAGACGCCAGCCAAGCGCTTTGACCTTATGTTTGATGTCAATGTACGGGGAACTTTCTTAACTTCACAAGCGGCGATTCCATATTTGCGAGAGAGCGCAAAAGCTGGCAGAAATCCACATATTTTGACGCTCTCGCCGCCTCTTTCTATGAAGGCTAAATGGTTTAAGCAACATGTCGCATACACGATGTCTAAATATGGAATGAGTATGTGTGTTCTCGGGATGGCGGAAGAATTTAAGCGAGAGGGGATAGGAGTCAATGCCCTCTGGCCTAGGACTGCTATAGATACGGCAGCGCTACAGATGATTCCAGGAATCGATACCGATTTTTGCCGCAAGCCAGAGATTCTCTCAGATACTGCCTACATAATTTTAAATCGCGATGCTAAGACAACAACCGGAAACTTCTTCGTTGATGATGAAGTCCTAGCATCAGAGGGCATTACAGATCTAGAGAAATATTCAGTTAAACCAGGAACAACCGATTTTCTGATGGATTTTTTCCTCGATTAGGTAGAGTAAGAAATTCTAATCAAGGTTAGTTAATTAGTGGATTGCTGCGCTATCGCTTTCAACGAGTGAATCTTTTCCAATGTTAATTGTAACAATTGTGACAATTGCTGCGAGCAAAAGAAATCCAGCACCGTACCGAAAAGCCATAGAAAACCCATGTACTTGGGCAAATACTTCAACTTTATCGCCTAAGGCAGTGTTTGCTTTTGCATAGGTTGCAGCAGAGGAGATTGCCACTGTATTTAGTAGGGCCGCCCCAAGTGATCCACCAATTTGCTGACTAGTATTCAAAACAGCTCCAGCTACTCCGGCATCATGTCCGCCGGCATTATGAAGTCCGGTAGACGCACTAGGAATAAAGAAGAGCGCTAATCCGCTGGACATAATTATCAGGGCTGGCAAGATATCTTTAACATATGTCGATGAAGGAGTGATCTGTGAAAGTAGTAATAGTCCGGCCGCACCGGCTACTAATCCAGTCGTCATAAGTGGTTTTGGTCCAATTCTTGGCAACAGTTGAGAAGCAACTCCAGCAAAAACTATGACGCCGGCAGAAAACGGAAGAAATGCAAATCCGGATCGAAGTGATGAGTAATTTAGGAAACCTTGCATATAGATACTCAAAAATAGGAACATTGCGAAAAGGCCTGTTCCGACTAATAACGAAGCTAAGTAGGAACCACCACGATTTCTTTCGGTTATGACTCGAAGTGGTAGAAGTGGATTTGGGACCATTCTTTCAATAACAAAAAAAGCGACCAAGAAGACAGTTGCCAGAATAAAGAATTTATATGTTACAAAGTCCGTCCAGCCATTGATTGCCGCCTGACTAAAACCATAAACCAAGGAGACCAGTCCGAGAGTTACAGTGACAGCACCCGGAATATCGTAGGTTTTATCGCCTGAAGCTTTTGATTCGTGAATGAAGGGAATGGCAAGCAGTACTGCGATTAGGGCGATAGGAACATTTACTCCAAGGCACCAACGCCAGTTGGCATATTCGGTTAGGACGCCACCGAGAATTAGGCCAATCGCAGCGCCGCCGCCAGAAATAGCGCCATACACGCCAAATGCCCTTGCTCGTTCCTTTGGAATTGTGAAAGTTACGTTGATAAGAGCCAGGGCTGCTGGGGCGAGGAGAGCGGCGAAGGCGCCTTGTAATGCTCTGGCACCGAAAAGCAGACCTTGAGAAGATGCGATTCCGCCAAGGCCAGAAGCAGCTGCGAAACCAATGAGGCCAATTATGAAGATCTTTTTTCGGCCAACGTAATCAGAAATTCGACCACCTAATAACAACAAACTTCCAAATGCAAGTGAGTAGGCAGTTATGACCCATTGTCGATTGGCATCTGATATACCTAAATCCAATTGGGCACTTGGGAGTGCAATATTTACGATTGATGCATCTAGAACTACCATCAATGAAGCAATTGCAATTACAAAAAGCGCACGCCATCTATTCGGGTCTTGACCATTTTCATCTAGCTCAATACGTGCAGTAGTCACAAATTCTCCTCGGAAATAAGTTTTAACAAAAAAAAATCGCGAATGGCGAAGCGCAGAGTATGTCGCATTGTCAATCAGATTTCTTGTCGGAATGCGCTAATTTGAAAATTTTTCAATTTTTGTCCAAATATTTGCGGTACAACACGCATGAAGTCAGTCTATTAGTGCATTTTCTGCGATTCTCTGCTACCGTCAGGTTTATAAGAAAACTACCAAGTTTTCTCTAATACAAAGGAGCAGGTACCCCAAAAGGGATTCGTCGCAGGTTGACGGGCCATCCAACAAAAGGTACTTCTTTTTAAAAATGACATGAACTCTTGAACCTCAAACATTTCGTAAAACACCAAAAACCGTAATTCCAGTTTCACCTGAAAAGATAAAGAATATGCTGGCCGCAGAATGGCAGCAATTCTCAAAATCAACTTTTGCCTCTGGAGTTGAAAACGCCATTGCAAAATCCAGTTCACCTCTTGGGGTAACTTCTAGCTTCCAATATTGGGATCCATATCCGATTAGCATCGTTTCAGCTAAAGGCGCATGGATGACTGACGTTGATGGTCGTAAACTCTTGGATCTTTCAATGGGATTTGGCGCGATGCTCGCAGGGCATTTGAATGAGGAAGTGATCGCTGAGACCAAGACTGCTCTGGAGGGTGGAACTCTTTTCGTAACTCCATCGCCAATTTCGCGAGATGGGGCCGAAAGGCTCTGTAAGCGTTTTGGTATAGACCAGGTCCGATTCGCTAACTCAGGAACCGAAGCCACAATGTATGCAGTTCGCACGGCTAAAGCTTTCACCGGAAAATCTGCCATTGTAAAGATTGAAGGCGGCTATCACGGAAGCTATGACCCACTGACAGTTTCATCTAAACCAGACCTCAAACTTGCTGGCGATCCAGAAGCACCAAATTCGGTTTCCTCGCCAGGCATTAGTGCTGGGGTGGTTTTCGTAGCGCCATACAACAACCTTGTGGCCCTCGAGAGGATTTTTCGCCAAAACAAAGATTCAATCGCCTGCTTTATCCTAGAACCAGTTCTCGAGAATCTTGGGATAGTTCTGCCAGATGCTGGTTATTTGGCTGGGGTTCGCAAACTCTGTACCGAATATGGAATTGTCTTGATCTTTGATGAAGTCAAAACTGGTTTAACTGCCGGACCTCAAGGTGCTGCTCATCGTATTGGCGTTCAGCCAGATCTTATTTGCCTTGCTAAATCGATTGGTGGCGGACTTCCGCTGGCAGCATTTGGCGGTAAAGCAGAGATTATGAAGGTAGTTGCCGAAAATAAGATGGCACACTTTGGAACCTTTAACGGCAATCCACTTGCGATGGCAGGACTTCGCGCTATGGATCGCTTGTGCACTGTCGAAGCGCTGGCTAAAGCCGAAGCCTTAAATATCCAGGCGTTAGCTCGAATCTCGGAAATAATTGCGGAGTTTCAAATCCCGGCGCACACTGTTGGGTTTGGCGTAAAAGGATGCATTACTTGGTCGAAAGACCCAGTTCGCAACTACCGTGACTATAAGAAGACGGATCTTGCCCTTGCTGAACTCTCTTGGCTCTGGTCAATGAACCGCGGAATCATCACGCCTCCAGGGTTAGATGAACAATGGTTGATTTCACTTGCTCATGGCCAGAAGGAGATTGACCTTTTAGTTGAGAACTTCCGTCAACTTGCGGTTGCTCTTCGTTCTTAGCTTCCGATAGTTTCCACTAGCAAGTCTGATCTTATTCGAGGGCAATCAGTTCAAAGTACTGGTTGCCCCATAGATCCTCATCACCATCTGGTAGTAACAAAACTCTTTCTGGTTTCAGTGCCGCTACTGCTCCAACATCGTGACTTACCAAAACAACCGCTCCTTGATATTCACCAAGCGCAGCTAGAATCTCATCTCGAGAAGCTGGATCTAAGTTGTTAGTTGGTTCATCCAAAAGTAGAACATTGGCTGAACCCACAACTAAAGTAGCCAGGGCCAGCCTTGTACGTTCACCGCCACTTAAGACTTTTACCGGCTTATATACATCGTCGCCAGAAAAAAGAAATGAACCAAGAGTCTGGCGAGCTTGCTGCTCACTAATTTTTTCGCCAGAGGAGAGCATATTTTCCAGGACAGTTCTCTCGAAGTCTAGGGATTCGTGCTCCTGGGTGTAGTAACCAATCTTTAGACCGTGACCCGGAAGAATTTCTCCAGTATCAGCAGTATTCGTTCCACCTAAAATGCTGAGCAAAGTAGTTTTCCCCGCACCGTTTAGCCCTAAAATCACGACTCGTGAGGAACGATCGATTGCTAGATCAACGTCAGTGAAAATTTCGAGTGAGCCATACGATTTGCTTAAGCCAGTTGCCATGAGTGGCGTCTTGCCACATGGAGCTGGGGTAGGGAAGCGAAGCTTGGCCACCTTGTCAGATTTACGAACATCTTCAAGATTCGAAATAAGTGACTCTGCGCGACGGAGCATTCCTTGGGCAGCGGTGGCTTTGGAAGCTTTGGCCCGCATTTTCTCGCCCTGCTTTTGCAAAATTTCAGCCTTCTTCTCGGCGTTAGCTCGTTCCTTCTTGCGACGGTGCTCATCTGCTTCACGTTGTAGAAGATACTTTTTCCAGCCCATGTTATAGACATCGATTACATTTCGGTTTGCATCTATATAGAAGACCTTATTTACAACAGTTTCAATTAGCGCCACGTCGTGAGAGATAACCACGAGTCCACCAGAATACTTTGTTAAATAATCGCGCAACCAATTAATAGATTCGGCATCTAAATGGTTTGTTGGCTCATCGAGCAACAGAGTTTCAGCTCCACTAAACAGTAACCGAGCAAGTTCAACTCTGCGACGTTGGCCACCGGATAGAACTTGGATAGGTTCCTCGAATAAGCGCTCTGGCAGGCCAAGGTTTGTCGCAATAGATTCGGCTTCGGCCGATGCACCGTATCCGCCAGCCGCATTGAATTCACTATCCACTCGGGAATAGCGCTCAAGTGCAATTTCTAATTCTTCTGGCGTCGCGGTAGCCATTGCTTCCTCGGCTTTTCGCATGCGTATAACTATTTGGTCTAGGCCACGTGCCGAAAGAATGCGATTAATTACGCTCTCTTCTTGGTCACCAGTTCGAGGATCCTGAGGGAGATAGCCAATAGATCCGGTGCGAGTTATTTGGCCACCAGCTGGAAGAGTTTCACCAGCCAAACATTTAGCAAGTGTTGATTTGCCTGCGCCGTTTCGGCCAACGAAGCCAATTCGATCACCACTGTTAATTCGGACCGCAACATCTTTTACTAATAGTCGCGCTCCAGCTCGGAGTTCAACGCTTTGAGTGGCAATCACTGAGGGATACTCCCACAGCAAAGAGGGATATAACTAATCCGCATTTAGTCGATTTTGAATCCATCTTTGATCGCGCCAAGTTCGATACCAGCAGCCACGTGGTCGCTTACCTCGCCGCGTGCTAGTTGGTCAGCATGAGCTTTATCATGCCAGCGTTCCTCAATTCTTCCGTATTTCCAAATTAGAAGAGCCAAAGACCAAACGACTACAAAAGCTGCAACAATTATATAACCAGCGGAATTAAGATTGAAGTTATTTGCATAGTTCCAAAAGCCACCCGATAAATTAAGTTGGCTCGAAATTACCTGCAAAATTTCTAACCCTCCGACATAGAAAGCAACCCCAACGGATAATCCTGTTATCACGATGTTGTAATAAACTTTACGAACCGGCTTAGAAAATGCCCACCCATAAGCAAAATTCATGAAAGAGCCATCAATTGTATCTAGCAGGCTCATGCCACCTGCAAAGAAGAGTGGGAGTGAAAGAATTGCCCACCACGGTAATCCGGCAATAACTGAAGTCCCGGCAAGAACCAATAGGCCAACTTCAGTTGCAGTGTCAAAACCAAGGCCGAAAAGGATTCCAAGTGGGTACATTTTCCAACTCGTATCTATTCTTCTAGCAATCGGTCCAAAAAAACGCATTAATAAGCCGCGCGAATTTAGGTGCTTTTCCAGTTCTTCTTCGCTATACATACCTCGACGCATCTGAGAAAAAACCTGGACTATTGAAATAAGTACAATTAAGTTGAGTATTGCAATAAGCATTAAAAATGTTCCGCTAACGGTGGTGCCAATGAGCCCGGTGTAGTGGTGCAGGGAGGAGTTTTCATCTTTGAGTTGGGAGCCGAGCGCCTTTATCCCAAAGTTCAGTAGAAGTGCTAGGAAGGCAACAACTGATGAATGTCCTAGTGAGAAGAAAAAACCGACAGCAAGAGGCCGCTGACCTTCCGACATCAACTTTCTTGTCGTGTTATCGATTGCGCTGATGTGATCGGCATCGAAAGCATGACGCATTCCAAGGGTGTAGGCCAGAGCGGCTGTTCCCCAACCAAAGAGGGCTCCATCGCCCAATTCATATCTCCCCGAGACAGCAAGTGCCATAAGAAGAAAACCGGCGATGTGTAAAAAGGCTATACAGCCGAACATGGCCGCCATTCGTCGCCATTCATCCCTTGTAAGGCGATCTCTAAGAGAAATACGCTCTGGCAAGGGAACTGGCTTATTCAATCGGCCCTCCAGATAGAGTAGTTGCGAGCAATTTGCAAGTAGCAAAATACCTCAAATGCGCCCTTGGCGCTATTTGAAATCGCTTTTCTAGAGGCTGAAAACCGGAGAGATGAAAGAGTCGATTTCCTGGCCTCTGTGCGAATCGAGCAGACACTTAGTAAAAGTCTTCCCGCAATATTTGGCTAGTAATTGCGCCAACTCACGATCTTATGTAAATGCTTGGGAATCCCCTACGATTTGCACCTTAATCACCTACTATTCCAATATTATTGCAAGAATTACGTAAAAAATCGGAGGATGAGTGGCAAAAGTAAATCATAAAAGATCACTAGCTAAGGCTTTTACTTGGCGAATCACCGGCACTATAGATACTTTCGTGCTCTCTATCTTAATCACCAAACAAATAAAGTTTGCACTGGCAATTTCAGGGACCGAACTAGTAACCAAAATTCTTCTTTATTACTTCCACGAGCGAGTCTGGGAGAAAGTAAGTTGGGGAGAGCAAGAAGTTACTACCGATTAGATCCTTCTCTTCTGTTGAACTATTGTTTAATTGAAAGAGCTAAAATAATTGCATAAACAAGAAGGGCCCTCGTTTGATTGGGGGCCCTTCTTGAGTTGGGCATTAATTAGAGATCGAAATAGAGCTCGAACTCTGCTGGATGAGGACGTAGTCGAACATAATCTACTTCCTCTTTACGCTTCCAAGTAATCCAAGTTTCTATAAGATCCTTAGTAAAGACTCCGCCCTTTAGCAAAAATTCATGATCTGCTTCGAGATTATCTAGAACGGCATCTAGTGAACCGGGAACTTGCTGGATTGCTGCGGCTTCATCACCTTCCAACTCATATAGATCTTTATCAACTGGCTTAGGTGGTTCGATCCTATTTTGAATTCCATCGAGTCCAGCCATAAGCATGGCCGCGAAGGCCAGATATGGGTTGGATGAAGGATCTGGACAGCGGAATTCAATGCGCTTTGCTTTTGGATTTGATCCAGTAATTGGGATTCGAATACATGCAGAACGATTTCGAGCAGAGTAGACAAGGTTTACTGGGGCTTCATAACCTGGAACTAAACGACGATACGAGTTAACCGTCGGGTTAGTGAAGGCGAGCAAGGAAGGCGCATGCTTAAGTAAGCCACCGACATACCAGCGAGCCATATCTGAAAGGTCGCCATACCCGTCGCCGAAGAAGAGAGGCTTGCCATCTTTCCAAAGTGATTGGTGAACATGCATGCCCGATCCATTGTCACCGAACAGTGGCTTTGGCATGAAGGTTGCTGTTTTTCCCGCTTCCCATGCAGTGTTCTTAATAATGTATTTGAATTTCATTACATCATCACCAGCAGAGAGAATGTCGGAGAAACGATAGTTGATCTCCATTTGACCTGCAGTACCAACTTCATGGTGTGAGCGTTCGACGAGCAAACCTGCCTCACCAAGCTTCATGACCATTTGGTCGCGAAGATCAGCAAACTGATCTGTGGGAGAAACCGGAAAGTAGCCGCCCTTAATACGTGTGCGATAGCCACGGTTTGGCGTGCCATCAGGATCGTATTCAACGCCAGTGTTCCAAGCGCCTTCGTAGGAATCGATATGATGAAATGACTCGTTCATTCCAGTTTTAAAGCGAACGGCGTCAAAGACATAGAACTCAGCTTCTGGTGCGAAGAACGCAGTGTCGGCAATTCCAGTTCCCTTCAAATATTCAACCGCCTTTGCTACAACTCCGCGAGGGTCTCGTGAATAAGGGGAGCCGTCTATTGGATTGTGCACTGAGAAGAGAATTACCAAAGTTTTTACATCGCGAAATGGATCGATAAATGCTGATTCCGGAACAGGCAGTAGTTTCATATCTGATTCATGTATTGCTTGGAAACCACGAATCGAAGAGCCATCAAACATCAGACCATCAGTAAATACAGCTTCATCAAATGATTCGACTGGCACATTGAAGTGGTGTTGAATACCTGGAAGATCAATAAAGCGAACATCGATAAGCTTTATATCTTCCTTCTTAATAAAAGCAAAAATCTCAGTAGAATTCTTGAACATTTCTCTCCCGGTGTAGGACCTGACCTCTTGTTGGGCGCTTCGCCGAGCCCGCCAATGGGGTTGTTGATGGGTCAGAATATAGGCGCCTAAGGTAAAAAAGCGTTAACCGACTTGTTACATTTATGTTTCACGACGCAATAAATGGGGATTGTGCGCTTAATGCTGCGCTACCACTAGCCTGTGTGGATGGAAATTGCTGGCATGGGTCGCAGATTTTTGGCCCTCATGATCGATTGGACAATGTGTTCAATAATCGCAAATTTTGGCGGATTTGAATCTAAGTCGCTCAGCATTTTAGCTATATTTTTTATCGAAGTCATCGTCCTGACCACCCTTGCGCAGGCCTCGGCTGGTCAGAGAATTTTGAGATTGAAAATAGTTGATTTTACAGATGAAGGAGTAGTTCGCCCGGTTCGCATACTGCTTCGAACAACTCTTATTTGTTTAGTGTTACCGGCAATTTTTACTCGTGAAGGACGCGGTCTTCACGATTGGGCAGCTAATTCTAAGGTCGTAAGGATTTAACGTTTAGGAATCTTGGCATTCCTATTCATAGCCATCGGCCCTTTAGGAATTGGCATGCTCAGTCCGCCGACAGCTTTCAAGCGATTACGAACCTCTCGTACCTGATCCTTACTTAATTTTTTTGGCAGTTTCTTTAAATGGCCCTGTAATTTGCGAAGAGGTACTTGACCGGAGAGCTCACCAACAATTACTTCAGTTAGGGCAACACCAGGAACGAAGCGTTCCATTTTGCGACGCTCGTCCTGCAATAGTGAACGAACTGCAGGAGTTCCTTCACCAACTAAAACTATTCCGGCACGACCAACGCTGCGATGCACCATATCTTGGTTGCGTGAAACGTTGACTGCAGGTGTAGTTGTGAAGCCTTTTCTAATTGCCATTAATACTGACGCACCAGCGCCCATCTGATCCTGAATCGAGAGAAATGCGGCCGTGTTGGCTTGGCGAGTGAAAATAAAAAATGCGACCAATATTGCAAGAGGCAAAGAGATTAGTGTGAAATAAACTGGGTGATCCAAACTTGTTCCGATGATTATGCCAACACATAGAACAGTTGCAAATGAGAGCATCATCCAGAGGAAAGCTATCGGCTTATGCTTTCTGGTTAGGCCGAAGGCATCTTTCAAAACTTGTAGTTGACCTTGTTTTTCGCCAGCTACTGGTTCGGGCTTATTTTTTCTCTTAAACAGTGACATTATTTTTTCTCCTCGTTGCGGGATTTTTCAGATAACTCTTGTAAATGCTCGGCCCACTCTATTTCAACTTGCTCAGGCGTTGGTGCAGTCCCACCTAAGCGTGCTGGCGCCCAGCGTTGGCCCTCGTAGGAATCTGGATATTCACTCTGTACTTTAGCCAAGAGCTCCTTCATAAGTCGGCGTAGCTCCAACTCGGCAGCATCGACATCTTGGCCCTTTTCAACGATTAGCGGTCTGCCGAATGCGACACTGATCGGAAATTTATTGCGCTTCCAATTAGCTTTAACTTTCTTGGTGAAGATTCGCTGACTTCCCCAAACAACGGTAGGAATAATCGGGGTATTAGAGCCCATCGCTAATCGGACAGCGCCGGTCTTTAACTCTTTGATCTCAAAACTACGACTGATTGTCGCTTCAGGAAAAATCCCCACAATTTCTCCAGCACGAAGGTAGCGGAGTGCCGCAACAAATGAACTCGATCCATTAGAACGATCAACGCATATGTGGTGCATGCCGCGCATCAATGGCCCCGCAAGTTTGTGATCAAAAATTTCCTTTTTAGCCATAAATCTGACGTAGCGCTTGCTAGGCAAGGCCGCAGTTCCGGCAAGAGCGAAATCTAGGTAGCCAATATGATTGATAGCCAGAATTGCGCCACCTTTTTGTGGAATATTTTCAATCCCGATGAAATTAAATTTAAGCCCTAGATAGCGCCAAAGAGTTTTAAGTACGGCTACTACGGGCGGATAAACCAGATCTCGCACTATATTTTCGCTCGTTTTTCTTGGGCCTGCTTGTATAGACGACCCGCGCGATAACTTGAACGAACCAAAGGACCACTCATGACGCCAGCGAAACCGATTTCTGCAGCCTCAGTACTTAACTCGACAAATTCGTGAGGCTTTACCCACCGCTCAACAGGGTGATGTTTTGGCGTTGGTCGTAGGTACTGGGTAATTGTTATTAGGTCACAACCTGCAGTGTGTAAGTCGACTAGTGCTTGAGTTACCTCATCGCGGGTTTCTCCTAGCCCCAAAATCAAATTGGATTTTGTGATTAAGCCAAATGCGCGAGCCTGAGAAATTACGTCCAGTGAACGCTCATACCTGAAAGCGGGACGAATTGTCTTAAATATGCGAGGCACAGTTTCCAGATTGTGAGCAAAAACTTCCGGCCGAGTTTCGAAAACTTCATTCAACAAATGTGATTTCCCGCTGAAATCAGGGGCCAACATTTCGACTCCGGTTCCAGGATTCAATTCATGAACGGCCCGAATAGTTTCGGCGTATAACCAGGCACCTTCATCAGGTAAGTCATCGCGCGTAACACCGGTGATGGTCGCATACTTAAGTGCCATTGTTTTCACTGATTCTGCAACACGCCTTGGTTCATCACGATCAAGTGGTCCCGGTTTTCCCGTATCAATATTGCAAAAATCACAACGTCGAGTACAGCGTTCGCCACCAATTAAGAATGTTGCCTCTCGATCTTCCCAGCACTCAAAGATATTTGGACAGGCAGCCTCTTGGCATACGGTGTGCAATCCTTCCCGAGATACCAATGAGCGAAGAGCCGTATATTCCGGACCCATGTTGGCACGAGTTTTTATCCATTCAGGTTTTCGTTCAATTGGAACCGCAGCATTTCGAGCTTCAATACGAAGTAATGGTCGGCCTTCTGGGGCTAGAGTCATTTTGATATCCGATCTAGTGCGATCAATATTTTAGCCTCAACTACTGGTAAAACTTCAGCTACAGAAATTTTGCTACCCAACTCTTTCGATATTGAAGTTACTCCTGTATCGGTGAACCCGCAGGCAGAGATGCGATCGAAAGCGGTCATGTCGGGGTCTACATTTAGAGCAAAGCCGTGCATCGTTACTCCTTTAGCAACACGAATTCCGATTGCTGCGAGTTTACGGTCGCCTTTCTCATCTCTGATCCAGACGCCACTTCTTTCGCAGTATCTCTCACTTTTCAATCCTATTTCTGCACACGCCTCGATAAGAGCAGATTCAATTTCACGGACAAAGCCAACAACGTCATTGGGATTGCTCAACTTAATAATTGGGTAGCCAACTAATTGCCCTTCGCCATGCCAGGTAATTTTTCCACCGCGATCCACATCAATCACCGGAGTACCATCGAGCGGCCGTTCGTGTGTTTGGGTACGACGCCCGGCTGTATAAACCGATGGGTGTTCGAGTAGAATTAAAGTGTTCGAACCGCGATTTTCAATGACATTGGCCTGAACTTCCCGTTGGTAATCCCAGGCAGCTTGATATTCAACAAGACCCAAATGTTCAACAACTGTAGGGTTTGACTTAACCCGCAGGCTCGAATACATAGGCATGAGCCTAAGGTAACCTACAGTTCTAGGCGAATTGAGCTCTGACCCAGACCCGAAAGGATGGGCATGTCCACTGAGAAAAGTTCAAAAATCCGAGGCCGTAAGCCGCTTTGGCTAGCAATAGTTGTCGTCATTGTTTGGCTGTCAATTTCTGGATTCACCGGCCCGCTCTTTGGCAAACTTTCAACGGTTCAAGAGAACAACAACTCTTCTTTCTTGCCTCCAGATTCTGAAGCAACTCGAGCCGCTGATGCAATAGCCAAATTTTCAGATAGCGCCAATGACCAAATTCCAGCGCTTGTTTTATTCGCGGGGACAGTTACTCCAGAGAAGATTGTGTCCTCGCAAGCATTTACTCAAAGTTTAGCTGCCAAATCTTTAGTGCATCCCGATGGAAAATTAATTACAGATAAAAATGGTAATGAGATTTCGATCCCAATCGGTAACTACTTTATTGAGAATGGGGATATCAGAGCATTTCCAGCACCAGATGGAGAGGCGATTCTGGCAAGTTTTCCCATTAGCGTCCAAATCGCAACAGAGCTGCTTCCCGATGGAAAAGAACCAGCGCTTCTAGGCGTAGTTGATTCAATTCGATTTTATGCAGGTGAGTATGCAGATGCGAATGGTTTTAAAACTCATACAACAGGTTTTGCTGGCATTCTCGCAGATCTTTTTGGGGCATTTGGAAGTATTGACTCTACACTTTTATTGACGACCGGCAGCGTAGTTGCACTTATCCTAATTGTGGTCTATCGCTCTCCGATTCTATGGATTCTGCCTTTAATGTCCGCTGGATTGGCTTTAACTCTTTCGGGTGGGGTGATCTATATTCTTGCGAAGAACAATTTAATTACCTTGGATGGCCAATCACAAGGGATTCTTTCTGTACTAGTTCTCGGCGCAGCAACCGATTATGCGCTGCTGTTAATTGCAAGATATCGCGAAGAGCTACATTTGCATGAATCTCGCTTTGATGCGATGAAAATTGCTTGGCGCGGCGTAGTTGAGCCAATTATTGCCTCAGGAAGCACTGTTACTTTGGGACTTCTAGTTTTACTACTTAGCGAATTGAATAATAATCGAAGTTTGGGCCCAATTGGAGCGATCGGAATTGTTTGCTCAATGATCACAGTCTTAACACTCCTGCCTGCTCTTTTAGTTATTTTTGGTCGTTGGATATTCTGGCCAAAAGTAGCGCGCTTTGGCGGTGCCGACGAAAAGCTGACTGGAAGTTGGGCGAAAGTCGCCGCGGCAACCGCAAGAAAACCACGCAAATATTGGATTGGTGCGACGGCTATTTTAATTCTATTGGCTGGATTTTCCTCAACGCTAAATGCAACTGGGCTTTCAACTATTGATTCCTTTACGAAACGTACTGATTCTATTATCGGCCAAGAGGAACTTTTGAAGCATTTTCCAGGCGGACAGGGACAACCTACGCAAATTATTTTGAAGCAAGAGCTAATGCAAGAGGCGGTAGCTACATTAAGAGCTAATCCTGGAATTGATTCAGTTCTTCCAATGCCAGAGGGACAAATTGTTCAAGGGGCGAGCATGCCACCAGTAAAAGTTGTGAATGGTTATGTAATTATAAATGCCACGCTGAAATTTGCTCCAGATTCAGAGGAGGCGATTGCTCTTATTCCAGGAATTAGGGCTGATATGGAGTCAATTGATGCGACGATTTTAGTTGGTGGGTTTACTTCAGTTAATTACGATGTAAATAAGGCCTCTGAGCGGGATCGCAATTTAATTATTCCGATCGTTTTATTATTGATTGCCATAATCCTAGGATTTTTGCTACGTTCGATATATGCGGCATTCCTCTTGCTGGGTACTGTTGTTATCTCCTTTATTGCCACGCTAGGGGCATGTGCGATTGTGTTCAATCATATTTTTCATTTCAAAGGCGCAGATCCTTCCTTCCCGCTCTTCGCATTTATATTCCTTGTAGCTCTTGGAATTGATTACAATATTTTCTTGATGACTCGGGTCCGAGAAGAGAGTCAGAAAATGGGAACTCGCGCCGGAATGACTAAAGCTCTGACTGTTA
This sequence comes from uncultured Actinomycetes bacterium, assembly GCA_937876245.1. Taxonomy (GTDB): domain Bacteria; phylum Actinomycetota; class Actinomycetes; order Nanopelagicales; family Nanopelagicaceae; genus AAA044-D11. The sequence goes on from CALEGP010000038.1 coordinate 161,363, forward strand.
CCGGGGGAGTTATTACATCTGCCGGAATTGTTCTAGCCGCGACATTCGCTGTGCTTGGAATTCTGCCGCTGGTATTTTTGGCAGAACTTGGTTTTGCTGTTGCTTTCGGCGTACTTCTAGACACTATGTTAGTTCGATCGATTTTGGTTCCAGCGCTAGTCCATGAAATTGGACCAAAAGTTTGGTGGCCATCGAAGCTACAGCATGATGGCAAGGAATTGCGTTAAGGGAAATTTGTTTTACTAAAAATCGAAAGCGGTGAGGGCCTGTAGGGCTGTTGTTGGTTGTGGGTAATCAAATATAAACCCATCGTTCAATAGAGCTTCAGGCAATACCCGCTTTGATCCCAAAATTTCAGTCGCAAATCCACCTAGAGCTAATTTCAGAGCAATACTGGGCGCCGGGAACAGAGCTGGGCGCCGGAGCGCTCTTGCTAGTGCGGCCGTGAATTCATGATTTGTAGCTGGATTGGGTGAAGTTAAATTCACCGGCCCTGATATTTTTGATTCCATCAGATGGCAGATAGCGCGAATTTCATCGTGCAAAGTTATCCAGGACCACCACTGTTTTCCGCTTCCCAATTTACCGCCTAACCCCAATTTGAAAAGTGGAATCATCCGGCCGAGTGCTCCTCCAGTGGGATCAAGGATCAATCCAGTTCGAAGTTTTACAGTTCTGACATCGCCTGCTAAATCTGCAGCACCTTCCCATTCACGACATACAGCAGCAAGGAAATCATCACCTCCGCGGTCAGATTCGTTGACTGCTCGATTTCCAGTCTCGCCATACCAACCAATTGCGCTGGCAGAAATAAAAACGGATGGCTTAATTATGGAAACAGCGTTAGCTATTGCTGTTGTTCCAAGTAAACGAGAGTTTAAAATGGTGGAACGGTATTTTTTAGTCCAACGTTTCTCACCGACGCCAGCTCCGGCAAGGTGAATAACTGCGTCTGTACCTTCGAGGGCGGAAAGATCCACGCTACCTGCGATTGGGTCCCAGGAAATCTCATCCCGAGAAATTGCTGCTCGGCGAACAAACTTTTGGACCGTGTGTCCTTCAGAACGTAGGTGACCAACCAGGGCTGTGCCTACCAAGCCCGATGCCCCTGTTACCGCAACTCGTTGTGGCGGTAAGCGGAATGTCATTTTTAGGAAAGACCTAAATCAGATTCAAAGCGACCGCCTTCTAAGCGATTTTTAAGTGTTACTAAGAAGCGAGCGGCCTCTGCCCCATCCACAATTCGATGATCGTAAGAGAGCGCCAGATAAACCATGGAACGAACTGCGATCGTCTCGCCACCATCGGTTCCCTTCATGACTACTGGACGCTTCACAACAGCACCAAGGCCAAGTATTGCAACTTGTGGCTGATTAATAATTGGGGTGTCAAAAAGTGCACCGCGACTTCCAGTATTTGTAATTGTGAATGTGCCACCACCCAATTCGTCGGGGGAGATCTTATTATTACGAGTTCTAGCTGCAACATCCGCAATTTTCCGCGCCACGCCACCCATATTTAAATCGCCTGCATCACGAATCACTGGAACGAGAAGTCCGCGCTCAGTGTCAACGGCAATACCTAGGTGTTCAGCGCCGTGATAGGTAATTTGATCTCCAGAAACTGAAGAATTCAAAACAGGATGTTGTTTTAACGCCTCACATACAGCGACAGCAAAGAATGGTAAGAATGAAAGTTTGGTTCCTTCACGAGCCTCAAAAGTCTCCTTCGCGCGGGTGCGAAGTCGAGCTACTGCTGTGACATCCACTTCTACAACTGTCGTGAGTTGGGCGCTTACTTGTAGGGATTCCAACATACGCGCCGCGATAACTTTGCGAAGTCGCGACATGGTAACCGTTGTGCCTCGAAGTGGAGAGACCGAGATTGGGACAGTAAGTACTTTTGTAGCATCAGAATTAGTTTGTGCGGCCGTCACCTCAGATACTGGTGCACTCTTTGGTGCGGCAGCTAAGACATCTTCCTTGCGGATTCGGCCACCTATTCCCGTGCCTTTAACTTTCGAGAGATCTACCCCGTTTTCTGATGCATATTTTCTAACAATGGGAGTTACGTAGGCGTCAATATTCTGGTGGGCAGCAACAGGGGCAGCAACAGGGGCAGCAACAGGGGCAGCAACAGGGGCAGCAACAGGGGCAGCAACAGGGGCACCGGCACTACCAATCATCGCTAATCGGGCTCCAACTGGAACGGTTGCATCGATTTCAACATCAATTGAGAGAAGAGTTCCGGATGCAGGTGATGGAATTTCGGTATCCACTTTGTCGGTCGAAACCTCAAGTAGCGCCTCATCAACAGTTATCTCCTCGCCAACTTTTTTCAGCCAACGAGTGACAGTGCCTTCAGTTACCGATTCACCTAGAGCAGGCATAGTCACGATCGTACCTGAAGCAGATTCGACAGCAACTGGAGTAAGCGCAGCAACAGATTCGACAGCAACTGGGATAACGGGAGCGGCAGGAGTTGGCGTTGGAACAACGGCAGCCACAACTGGAACAACTGGTGCAATAGTCGGTGGTGTTTGGCCAGGTGCGCCCTCCGCAATTACAGCTAGTTCAGCGCCAACCTCAACGGTTTGATCAATGCCCACAACTATTTTCTGAAGGACTCCGGCGACCGGTGACGGAATTTCGGTATCCACTTTGTCGGTGGAAACTTCTAGGAGCGGCTCGTCAACTGCGATGACATCGCCCTCATTTTTCAGCCAACGGGTCACGGTTCCTTCTGTGACAGATTCGCCAAGCGCTGGCATAGTTAAAGAAAAGGTCATTTTTTTCTCCCGTTACCCGTGTGAATGTAGTGGTTTACCAGCAAGAGCTAAATGCGCTTCACCAACAGCTTCAGAAAGCGTCGGATGAGCATGGATCAATGCAGCAACATCAGATGCTTCTGCTTCCCAATTAAATATCAATTGTGCTTCCGCCAGCAATTCGCCGACACGTGCACCCACCATGTGAATTCCAATCACCGGACCATTTTTTTCGGAAACCAATTTAACTGCACCGGCAGTTTTTAAAATTTGTGCCTTGCCATTGCCAGCTAAATCATAATTTAATTCCACAATATCCAAGCCGCGCTCTTTTGCTTGCGCCGAAGTTAGACCCACGGAAGCTACTTCAGGTTCGGAATATGTTACCCGGGGGACGCCATCATAATTAATCGGACGGGGGTTTAATCCGGCAATTTCTTCGGCAACCAAGATCCCTTCAGCAAAGCCAACATGCGCAAGTTGCAAGGTAGGAATAAGATCGCCAACCGCCCAAATACCTTTCACATTCGTGCGACATTTATCGTCAACTAGGACATAGCCACGATCCATCACAAGCCCAGACTCTTCATATCCTAGATTCGCCGAAACAGGTCCGCGGCCCACCGCGACCAACAAAATATCTGCGGTGAAGGTTTTCCCATCTTCTAGGGTGACGCTCACGCCATCTGCGCTGTTGGTTGCGGACTTGAACCTTGTCCCAAGTTCAAAATCTATTCCTCGTTTGCGAAAGGCACGTTCTAACTGCTTACTTGAAGATTCATCTTCTAGGGCAACTAAGTGAGGCAAAGCTTCAATAATTCTTACTTCGGCGCCGAAGGATTTCCAAACCGATGCGAATTCACATCCGATTACTCCACCACCAAGAACCATAACGCTCTTTGGGAGGTAATCCATGGCAATAGCATGCTCACTAGTAATTATTTGAACGCCATCAATTTCTAGACCGGGCAGAGACTTGGGATAAGAGCCAGTTGCCAGAACGATATTTTTGCCAGAATACTTTACGCCGTTGACTTCAACTTCATTTATCGAAGTTAGGCGACCATGGCCCTCGATGTAAGTAATATTTCGAGATTTCACTAATCCCTGGAGGCCTTTATGTAACTTCGAAACCACGCCATCCTTGTAAGCATTCACTGCCAACATATCAATACCGATGAATTGAGTATTAACGCCAAAATCAGATGAGTGACGCGAATTGTCAGCCACTTCACCAGCATGCAGCAAAGCTTTGGTTGGAATGCACCCGCGATGTAGGCACGTGCCTCCGAGTTTATTCTCCTCGACTAAGGCAACAGATAAACCAAGTTGCGATGCACGCAGGGCGCAGGCGTAACCGCCGCTGCCTCCACCCAGAATTACAACATCAAATTGCGACACAGAGCGCCTTTCTTGTAACCGGTATGAACCTTGCTGAACCTTGCTGAACCTTAATCTTGCCACGAAAACTCGCTGAGCCTAATTCGAAACAGGGCCCAATTTAAGCTCTAAGCCTTTATCTACTAGGAGGTTGTGACGAAGCCGACTCAATTAGGGTCAGAAGCGAGCGAAGTGCGATCCCTGTTCCGCCTACGGGCGTATAGCCATGTGCAGTGGATTCATTGTATGAGGGGCCGGCGATATCCAAATGTAGCCAAGGAAGGTCTGGATCTATGAATTCCTTCAGAAAAAGCCCAGCAACCAACATGCCGCCCATTCGATCACCAATATTTGCCAGATCGGCGACAGGTGAGTCTAGAGAAGCGCGCAATTCATCGGGTAGAGGCATTGGCCAGAAAGATTCGCCAGCTTTTATCGCCGCGGCAAGGAATTGATTTGAGAAGGCCAAATCGTTAGTCATAACCGCGCTTGTCCGAGTTCCAAGTGCTACCACTTGGGCCCCGGTAAGGGTTGCAACGTCGATGATGCCATCTAACCCGCCAGCTTTTGTGGCAAACTCCTGCGCTCGCACTAGTGCATCGGCCAAAACCAATCTACCTTCTGCATCTGGATTCAAAACTTCAACACTTTTGCCGCCGTAGATACTTATTATATCTCCGGGACGCGTTGCATTTTCGCTCACCATGTTTTCTGCAAGTGGCGCCCATGCATCAACTGCAATTGGCAACTTTAATTCTGCAATTGCAAAAATTGTGGCAATTACGGCGGCGGCACCGCTCATATCACTTTTCATCGCCTCCATACCGTTGGCGCCCTTGAGTGCAAGCCCGCCGGTATCAAAAGTAATTCCCTTACCAACAAATGCGTAGCGTTTTTTTGCCTTGTGAGGGAGATAAGAAATGCGCAGAAGTCTAGGCGGATTAACTGAACCTTGGCCTACGCTAATAATTCCGCCAAAGCCTTGAGCTCTCAAGGTTGATTCATTTAGTATCTCAACTTTTAAACCCAAAGGAGTAGCAATCTTTTTCATTCTTGCACAAAAAGAATCCGGAGTTAAATGGCTGGGAGGAGTATTGATTAGGTCTCGAACAGTCGCGGTGTGACGGGCAATTATTTCTGCGCGAACTAAGGCACGTTTAACTGCCGAGTCAGAAGGTGACTTGGTAAAAATAATAATTTGACCAAGAGGTTCCCTAAAATCTGGTTTCGTACTGCTTCTAAATTCATTGAAAGCATAAGCACCAAGCGCCCCACCCTCTGCTACAGCTGCAATTTCGCTCACTGAGGTGGCAGGTAAAGCAAATGTGGCACTGGACTGTCCGGCCAGTGCTCGTGAAGCGGCTCCTGCAGCACGACGCAGTGTCTCAGCTTCGTAGCTCTTCTGTGTTTGACCAAGGCCCGTAAAGTAAATTGTTTTCGGTGTTGAAAAGGGCACCTTTATGATTTCGTCAATCTTTCCAGTCGCACCCAAATTTCTAAGGATTTCGAGTAACGATTTCTTATCTATTTCAGCAGAACCCGATTCGATTTTTAACTTGCCCTTGGCCGTCGAGAGGCCAATAACAGCGTACGGAGTCGTGATTGTGGATGTTAACTTCAACGCTTTCATGAAACCTCCGAAATAATTTAGGAGAAGAGTAGCGAACTATTATTGATTACCGAATAAATGGCGAAAGATTATGCAACTTCCGATAAGTTTAGCGTTATGAAATCTCCGTTATACGACTGGCATCGTGCAGTATCTGCAAAAATGGCAGATTTTGGGGGCTGGGAAATGCCCATCGAATACCCGAAAGGAGTGAACGGATTTAGTGGTGGAACTTTGTCAGAACATTACGCGGTACGCGAGCGAGTGGGAATTTTTGATGTTTCGCACTTGGGGAAAATAAGCGTTTCAGGTGCGGGTGCCAAGGATTTTGTAAATACTATGGTTACAAATGATCTAGCCAAAATTGCAGCGGGGAGCGCTCAATATAATTTATTTTGTAACCACGATGGCGGTGTGATTGACGATTTAATCATCTATGAGTTTTCAGAGGATAAAATATTTATTATTCCCAATGCGGCAAATTGTGAGCAAGTCTTTTTGGACTTGGCGGGCAAGGCGCCTAGCCAAATTGTCGTAAAGAATATTCACCAAGATTATGCGGTCTTTGCAATTCAGGGTCCTGATTCCAGAAGAGTCATTGCGAAACTAGGTTTGGAGCTTGATCTTGGCTATATGGAATTCACGAAGATTGCACTACCTAGTTTTCCAGAATTTGGAGAAATAATTATTTGTCGGACCGGTTACACCGGAGAGTTCGGGTATGAACTGCTTCCAGAATGGGATAGCGCAGAAAAGCTTTGGCAAGTTCTAGTAAATGAGATTTCTGAGTTCGACGGTCGTGTTTGTGGGCTCGGTGCACGTGATACGTTGCGAACCGAAATGGGTTATCCGCTCCATGGCCATGAGTTGTCATTAGAAATTTCACCGGTACAGGCAAGTGTCAATTGGGCTGTGGTTTACGAGAAAGACGATTTTGTCGGCAAGAGGGCGCTCGAAAAAGAAAAACAAGTAGGCCCAAAACAGATATCACGGGCGCTTAAATGCGAGGATCGAGGGATTCCGAGAGCTGGCATGAAGGTCCTAAACCTTGAGGGTGAAGTTATTGGTCAAGTTACAAGTGGAACTTTCTCGCCGACCTTGAAAGTTGGAATAGCCCTTGCATTACTCAAACCCGAATACAAGGTGAGCGGCAAAGTGCAAATCGATGTTAGGGGGCGTTTAAGCAACGCAACCATTGTGAAGGCGCCATTCATCCCATCACGAGTTCGCTAGTTAATCAAATCTTTCTTTGCCACGATGACTGGCCTGCCTGATTCTAAAGTGAAGACATTAATTCGATTCTCGAAAGCTGTCTTTAGCTCTTCAGAATGAATAACAAAATCTGAAGTGCCATTGAGAAGTACGCGACCCTCCTTCATCACGATCAATTTTTCAGCGTACATAGCCGCAAGAGTAATGTCATGCATGGTTGAAATAATTGTTACACCACGCTCTTTCAATAACTCAATATTGTTTAGGACCGCTATTTGGTGATGAAGATCCAATGCACTTGTCGGCTCATCAAGAAGAATTAAAGTTGGCTCTTGAACAAGCGCCCTAGCAATAAGTGCGCGCTGGGTTTCACCACCGGATAAATGGGAGACAAACTGGTTTTGCATTCCGAATAGCCCCGTAAGTTTTAGTACTTCGGCAACCATATTTCTACTCTTTTTACTTTCGTTTCCCCATCCGTCGCGCTTAGAGCGGCCCAACATGACATATTCGGCAACACGCATCCCGATGGGAATTTGCGGCTGTTGCGGAACAAAAGCCACATTTCTCCCGTGGTTTTTAAATACTTCAACAGAGCCATCCGTGATTGATCCAGAGTAGGCGAGCGAACCGAGAAGAGCTTTTAAGAACGTAGTTTTTCCAGCGCCATTTGGTCCAACAAGGCATGTCCATTTTGCATCCTCGATCTCAACGTTAATTTCCTTTAGAATATCTCGGTCACCAAGTCGAACGCCTAGATCTTGAACTCTTATCACTTGGCCACCAACCTCTTTTTGCGAAGAACTACTAGGAAAAACGGGGCACCGACAAATGCAGTTATAACTCCTATTGGGAGTTCGGCCGGGGAGAGCAAGGTGCGGGCGCCCAAATCAGCTAAAACTAAAAAGCTCGCTCCAACTAGCGCAATGGTGAGCAAGCTGCGGTTGGTAACTCGGCGCGTGATTCCGCGAACCAAGTGCGGAACAACAATTCCTACGAAGCCAATCAACCCACTTGCCGAAACAGCAGTTGCGGTAGCTAGCGTTGCGGCGATAACAGCAATGATTCGCAATCTATTTGGGTTAATACCAAGAGAGTAGGCCTCTTCATCGGTGAGCATTAGGCCATCTAATTGCTTGGATACGGTTATCAGAATTACTAGAGCTATCATGATGTAAATGGATGACCTGGAAACTACTTGCCAATTTGCCACTGTTAACTCGCCAAGTATCCAGGAATAAACCGGCCTAAGCGAGGAGCTATGGCGCTGTTGCAAATAGGTCTGAACTGCTGTGGCGAAAGATCCGACTGCGATTCCAGACAAAAGTAAGGAATTTGGTTCTGCAAAAAATTTTCCGGAAATAAAAAAACTAGTTAACACTGCAAAAATTGCACCGCAGAAAGAAAAAATAGGTAGCAGGCTATATAAATTTGCCCCGGAACTTGTTAATGCGATTGTTGCCCCAAGCCCTGCTCCAGCAGCCACTCCAAGAAGATACGGGTCTGCTAATGGATTTCTAAAAACTGTCTGATAGACAGCGCCACTAGTTGCGAGCGCGGCACCAACAAGTGCACCAAGTAAAACTCTGGGGAGGCGTAAATCGATAAGCAAAGTTCGCTCTTGGCCAGTTAACCCTCCGGGTAGTGCGAAGAGGGTGCGAAGGATTTTTGAAAAATCAAGAGAGACTGGCCCAAAGCTGACTGCAAGGATTGAAACAAAAAAGAGAAGCCCAAATGAGAGGCCAGTTATACGCCAGTTCCAAATCGGCGACAAACTATTTTCCTGTTTCATGGCTATCGATTTACTACTTTATATTCTCGATGGAGCTCGCTATGAATTCATAGAAATCTACTAAACGCGGCCCCCATCTTGATGGAATATCTTCGGGAAGGGCAATTACCTGGTTTCTCTTAATGGCAGCTACATCACTCCACCCAGGCCGCTGAGCGAGAGTCGTAAGTGATTCCCCATATTGAGCATCAGAGAGAAATATAATTTTTGGATTGGCCTTAATAACATATTCAGATTGCAGCTGTGGATACCCGGCAGAATCAGCCGAGGCTGCTTTATCTGCGATGTTTCTTAAATTAAAATCCTTGTAAACCTTTCCAATAAAGGTCTCCGAAGTTGCGGTATAGAGGGTGTTATCCAATTCGTGGAAGAACTTAATTTTTTTGCTAACACTTGCCCTCTTAACTGCAGCGGCGATTTTTACTTTCATATCGGAAATCACGGTTTGAGCTGCGGAAATGTTTCCGGTGGCCCTGCCTAGGGCTGTGATTTCGAAATAAGCTTGCTTTAAATTCTTCGGCGCATGTTCTAGAAAGACGTCGATATTTAACTTCTCAAGAGCTGATTTGATTTCCAGTGCCTTATTCGCGTCGGCATTTAGTACGATTAAATCTGGTTTGTAATTAAAAAGTGCTTCAACGCTTGGGCTAAATGCCGAGAGTTTAGAGGCCGGAGCATCGCTTGGAAAGTTTGAGTAATCGTCTACAGCTATTACCTGGCTGCCCGCATCGATCGCAAAAAGTATTTCAGTAGCGCTCGGAGATAATGAAATAATTCGCTTAGGAATTTTATTGCTGGCGTTGGCTGGTGCACCACCGATAAGTGAATTGACGGCTATAAGGCAAGATATGGCCGTACCAAGTGCCAAGAGCTTTTTTAATACTTTTTTCGTGAACATAAAAATCTCCCTCAAGAGTTTTGAGAGAGGAAGTTTGGGCGAAAAGAAAATTACTTTCTTGAGGCCCGACCTTCCTCCGAGGTCGGATACTTCAGTAATGAATTAGGCGACCTGGCTCGAATTCATCTCCAGTTAGGAGAGAATCTTTACAGTTGCGGGACAGCGCCGGAATTTAACCGGACTTCGCTAAACGCATTACTCTCTGAAAAGCTATGAAGCGATTCAGTGGGGGAAAGTTAGCACTACTTCAGCTCTTTTTACGAGATCTGCGTCCGACAGTGAAGGCGATTCCAAGTGCGAGAACTATTGCCGCCCCTGCTGCTAATAGTTCGGCGCCTTCAATTCCTTCGTGGGCTTCAGAAATTCTGTGCTCAGGCTCATTGTCCTCATTGCCATCAGCAAAAGAGTTTGCTGGAAGGAGGGCCAGCCCAATTGCGAAAAGAGTTGCAATTAATCTTTGTCTCATAGGCAGAGAGTACGCCTGCGGAGTATTCTTTTCTACATGGAATATCGTCGTCTTGGCAGTAGCGGAATGTATGTCTCTGAAATTTCTTATGGGAATTGGATTACTCATGGTTCTCAGGTAGAGCAGGAGGCTGCCATCAAATGCGTGCATGCGGCTCTGGATGCTGGAATCACTACTTTTGATACAGCTGATGTTTATGCGGGCACGAAGGCTGAGACCGTGCTTGGTAAGGCTCTAAAGGGCGTCAAGCGAGAGAGCTATGAGTTATTTACCAAGGTTTATTGGCCGACTGGCACTGGCAAAAATGATCGAGGACTTTCACGCAAGCATATTATGGAGTCGGTAGATGCCTCAATGAGGCGTTTAAATACCGACCATATCGACCTTTATCAGATGCACCGGTTTGATTATGAAACCCCGCTTGAGGAATCACTTAGAGCCTTCGATGATCTAATCCGCCAAGGAAAAGTTCACTACATTGGATTTTCCGAATGGCGAGCCGAGGAGATTGCCCAAGGGTTAGAAATCCAAAAGAAGAGCGGTTTCGATCGATTTATTTCCAGTCAACCACAGTATTCAGCGCTATGGCGCGTCATTGAAGCGAAAGTTATTCCACTTTGCGAAAGTGAAGGTATTGGGCAAATTGTCTGGTCACCGCTTGCTCAGGGCGTCTTAACTGGCAAATATCTGCCTGGTAAAAAACCACCGTCTGGGTCAAGGGCTACAGATAAAAAGAGTGGCGCTGAAATGATTTCTAGGTGGATGCGCGAAGAAGTGCTGGCTGCAGTGGGGAAGTTAAAGCCAATTGCCGAATCTTTAAATCTTTCGATGTCGCAACTAGGACTCGCTTGGGCGCTTTCAAATCCAAATGTATCTTCAGTGATTATGGGAGCAACAAAAGCTTCGCAAGTTAAAGAGAATGTCAGGGCATCGGGAGTAAAACTTTCAGTAGAGGTTCTCGCTCAAATAGATGAAGCCCTCGGTTCAATTCCAGAAACTGATCCGGAGCGAACTGAGAGCCCTAAGCCACGAGCTTAATTTCTAGTTAAATTGTGTCGCCAAGTTTTTTCTGCGGAGATGGTGCGCGTAAGCGGCGCATCTGAGTAGAGCGAAGCCAGCCGTATAGCGCGACGCCTTTAGTAGATTCACCTGGAAACTTTTCTGAGACAAGTTTTTTGATTCTGCGGCCAACAAATACTCCATAGATTATTGAGTAACCCATTGCTGAGTACATCAAGATTATTGCTAGGAATCGAATCTCAACTGAAGGAACCAAGGTAAGCATCAAAACTGCAACCATTAGTGGCAGGAAGTATTCACCGAGTGAACGACGTGAATCTATGTAATCACGTACAAATTTTTTAACTGGCCCACGATCTCGGATCGGAAGCGCATCTTGATCGCCTCTCATATAAGCAGCTCTTGAGGCGGTACGGGCGTTCTTAGCTGCCTCTCTAGATTTTGCTCGATCCGCTTTTGTGACTGGTGCGGTTATCGAATTGATCTTGTTTTTGGCTACCGCATCTTTACGCTTGGGCGTCGCCTTTCCCTTTTTATCGATATTTCTCTCTGGATTACTTTCAGGTGTTTTACTCATGTGGCTAAGGTAGGGCGAGCATTCGCTCGAGCGCAACTTTTGCGTATTTTGCCGTCTCTGACTCGACACTAATCTGATTAACCAAGCGTCCCTTGGCCAGCGACTCCATCGCCCAAACCAGATGTGGCAGGTCGATTCGGTTCATCGTCGAGCAGTAGCAGACCGTCTTATCTAGAAAGTGAATCTCACGATCCGAGAAGCGATTGGCTAAGCGCTGAACGAGATTGAGCTCGGTTCCGATAGCCCATTTACTTCCGACGGGGGAGGCCTCGATTGTTTTGATAATCATTTCTGTACTTCCAACAAAATCTGAGTTTTGAACGACTTCATGTTGACATTCGGGATGAACCAAAATTTTGACCCCTGGCAACTTGGTCCGCATCTGATCGATATTTTCTAATGTGAATCGACCGTGAACCGAGCAGTGGCCACGCCATAAAATAACTTTTGCTGCCAAAATTTCGGAATCGAGCAACCCCCCATTTTTCTTCCAAGGATTCCAAGTAACGCAATCTTCCAATTTTAATCCGAGGTTTAATACTGCGGTATTACGGCCCAAGTGTTGGTCGGGAAGAAAGAGAATCTTCTCGCCCTTTTCAAACGCCCATTTCATTGCACGCTCGGCATTAGAAGATGTGCAAACAGTGCCACCATTTTTTCCAGTGAAAGATTTAATAGCTGCCGAGGAATTCATATAGGTAACTGGAATTGTTTTGCTTGCGACACCAACTTTTTCTAGTGCAGCCCAACAATCGTTAACCTGGTTGGCTGTTGCCATGTCGGCCATTGAGCAGCCAGCTGCCAAATCGGGGAGGATTACCTTCTGCTTGGCCGAAGTTAAAATATCGGCGCTTTCTGCCATGAAGTGCACGCCACAAAAGAAGATGAGCTCAGCCGAAGTATTACTCTCAGCCTCTTGTGCCAGTTTGAAAGAGTCACCAGTGATATCAGCAAATTGAATTACTTCATCTCGCTGATAGTGATGGCCCAAAATCATTGCTCGCTCACCTAGGGACTTTCTAGCAGCGTGCGCTCTCGCTACGAGAGCAGGGTCGCTGGCCTCTGGAAGCTCACCATCGCAAGAAACCCCTCGCTCACTCTTGGGATCAGATTCCTGGCCCAGAAGGAGCAACGCGGATAGATTAGATGAGCCCATAGGCACATTATGGAGTAGCCTTAGCTCAATAACGAATTGAAATTTAACTTTTTAGGAGAGAAATGAGTACAGAAACTTCTCAGGACGTCACGATTGATACCGCTCCTTCTGCAGGAATTGGCTTGAGCGATGTGGCAGCGACTAAAGTTTCCGCCCTTTTAACACAAGAGGGTCGCGATGATTTAAGTCTTCGGGTCGCAGTCCAACCAGGTGGATGTTCTGGGCTTAAGTACCAGCTTTATTTTGATGACCGGGAACTCGATGGCGATACAGTTACAGAATTCGGATCAGTCAAGGTTGTTACCGACAAGATGAGCACCCCCTATTTAATGGGAGCTTCAATTGATTTTGTCGACACAATTGAGAAGCAAGGTTTCACGATAGATAATCCAAATGCACAGGGTTCTTGCGCCTGTGGCGATTCATTTAATTAAATTCCTTCTACCTAGATAACTATGAAAATTGCTTGTGCTGGTTCTGTTGGGCGCGATCATTTAATGACATTTCCGGGTAAATTTACTGATTCTCTGGTGGCCGGGTCTCTAGACAAAGTATCGCTCTCATTTTTGGTTGATGGCTTAGATATTAGGCGTGGCGGAACGGCTGCAAATATTGCCTTTGGACTCGGCGCTCTGGGCCTTGATCCACTTTTGATTGCCTCGGTCGGAACGGATTGGGCTGACTACGATTCCTGGCTCAAAAGGCACGGTGTAGAAACGTGCTATGTAAAAATTTCAAAAGAGCTTTTAACTGCCTCGTTTATGGTCACTACTGATCAAGATTTGAATCAAATTGCATCCTTCTTTCCAGGAGCAATGAGTGAGGCGCGAGAGATCGAGCTGCCTGCGATTATTGAGAAAAGTGGAAAATTCGATCTTCTAATAATTTCACCAGATGATCCAGAGGCAATGATCAGCCACAGTGAATATGCGAGAACTCTAGGGATTCCATTTGTTGCTGATCCGTCCCAACAACTCGCCCGAATGGACGGGGAGTCAATAAAGTTATTGATTGAAGGAGCTGATTACTTATTCCTAAATGAGTATGAACTTGCTCTCACGATTCAAAAGACTGGTTGGAGCGATGCTGAAATATTTAACAAAGTTAAGGTGCGAGTAATTACTCTTGGTTCAAGGGGTGCTCTTGTCGAGGAGCATGGTAAAGATTCGATTGAAGTTGGCGTGCCTAAGGAAATAGCAAAGCTTGATCCAACTGGCGTCGGTGATTGCTTCCGAGCAGGTTTTGTCTCAGGGTTAGCATGGGGTTTAGGACATGAACGGTGTGCGCAGATTGGGTCGATGCTGGCGACTTTCTGCATTGAGACCAAGGGAACGCAGGAGTATCGATTTACGAAAGATGAATTCATCGCCCGCTTCACTGAGGCATATGGCGTTCAGGCCGCTAATGAAATTGGTAGAAAAATCGAGCCACGTTTAGCTAGTTAATTTAGTAATCTCAAAGGTATTTACTGCCAAATTTTTTACCTTGTTTTTTGTCATACGCGCCCATGCTCGCAAATCTGGCTCGGTTGCTGGGTCATCGCTAAGTAGGACAAGGCGGTATCCGATCTTTTGGCTCGTAAGTTTCTTGGCTAATTCGATAATGGGCAGTGGACAACATTTCCCCAGGCAATCTAGATAGTCCATTAAGAACGCAATTCCGTGACAGTTTCGGTTAAGGTTTTGAGGAAATCATCTATTTGTTCGAAAGTGGTTGAGTGGTGAATCGTTAGGCGAATATTTCCATGCGTGAGAATTCCCAAAGCTGCCAATACGTGACTGGGCGCCATATTTGCCGCGCTACAAGCCGAACCAGAGTCGACGGCAAATCCCTTATCAGCCAACCTTGTCACTAGCTGTTCAGCATTTACATATAAAAATGAGGCGCTTAACAAGTGCTCTGCTCCGCCCGGAGCTAGGTCAGCATCTGGGATATTGGTTGAAATAAAAGTACGAATCTCGCGGTTAATTTTACTAATTTTAGCGGCCAGATTTTTCTCGTCTGCAGTCCAGCTATCAATCGCCAAGGCACTTGCGACAATTAAAGGTAGCGAAGTTGGCCCAGGGTTTACTCGAGCATCCATGTGAGGAAGTGGATTGCGCCAAGCCGTTTTTTTCGAGAGGGCAAAAATTCCAAGACCACCTGGTCCGGCCCAAGAGGTGGAGTCCCATAGCGCAGTACTCCAATTTTCAGGAAGCGGTATTCGAACTCCTGACGCCGTGGCATCTACAAAAAGGTTACTACCCTCGATCTGGCTATTTCTCTGAATAATTCCCGTTTCACGATTACAGAGTTGTAATGAAACGACATCATTTCCGCCATATTTTCCAAACTCAATCTGTCCGTTCCCCTCAACTTTAATCTGGAGATTCTTAACTTTCTCGGCAATTGCAAAAACTTCCATGCGATCGACATTGCTATAAATTAGGGTGCTTTCGGGAGTCAGCAACCCTGAAATTCCGAGGTGAAAACCCAGATTTGGCTCTCCCAGAAAATGTAGCTCATCGCCGCGGACGCCTAGATGGCTAGCGAATGTCTCTCTGGCCTCATTTAGGAGGATAGAGGCCGATTTAGAGTCGATTCCAAGTTTTGTTGAATCGGGCCAGCAAACCTCAAATATGTGAGGAAGCGCCATCCGGGCGGCATCGTGAAGCCGAGGTTCTGATTGGAAGTTAGGGGTGATGGAAACCACGCCTACAACGCTACTCCCACTTGGTTCCCAGAGTGAAACTGGGGGATATTCTTAGCCAATGAAATTTAAGCCCAGAAGGAAAATGCTTGGCGCAACGCTGCTTTCGATTGTCCCGGTTGCTCTCCTCTCCTCTTGCTCAACAGAGAACATTTCAGGAATGGGCTTTCCAAAGAACGTTTCGAGCGTAAATGACATTTCTCTGCCGCTCTGGCAAGGCGCATGGATTACAGCGGGGATAGTAGGCGTCCTAACTGCGATCCTGATTATGTGGCCAGCTTTTCGCCATCGTCGCAAGGGTGATGAAGTACCTAAGCAGACTCAGTACAACGTTCCGGTAGAGATCGCATACACCCTGATCCCCTTTTTGATTGTTGCAGTTCTCTTCTACTTCACTGCAGTAAAAGAAAGTGCAATCACTAAAGTTTCGGCTTCGGATGAAATTAGTCACGTCATTGACGTGAATGGAATTCAATGGTCTTGGCAATTCACCTATCAAGATTCGCCGCTCTCGCCCACCGTTACTGGGACACCAGCAAAACCTCCAGTGCTGGTTATTCCAAAGGGAGAGAGAGTTCGTTTTAATTTAACAGCTTCAGATGTAGTGCATGGTTTTTGGATTCCAGCTTTTATGATTCAAATGCAGACATTGCCAGGAGTGGAAAATCATCTAGAGTTCACGGCAAATAAAATTGGCTCATACCCAGGGCGCTGCAATATTCTCTGCGGTCGCGATCATTCGAAGATGCTTTTCACGGTAAAAGTTGTTTCTCCCAGTGCTTATCAGAAATATATATCTAACTTGAAGGCGGCATAATGACTACTTTTGCAGAGCGTACTAATACTGCGACCAACGATAAATCAGTAGCCAAGAGCAGCAAGGGGCGACTGTTCGTAAAAATCATTACTTCTACTGATCACAAGATGATTGGGTATATGTACCTAGTTACTACATTTGCTTGGTTCTTGATTGGCGGCTTATTGGCGTTAATCCTCAGGGCGGAATTAGCGAGACCTGGATTGCAATTCGTTTCAAATGAACAGTACAACCAAGTTTTCACAATGCATGGAACGATAATGTTGTTGCTGTTCGCAACTCCATTGTTTGTTGGGTTTGCGAATGTGATAATGCCCTTGCAAATTGGCGCAGCGGATGTCGCCTTTCCTCGAATGAATATGCTTTCCTTCTGGCTATTTCTCTTCGGTGGAATTATGGCATTCACAGGATTCCTGACGCCAGGAGGAGCAGCGTCTTTCGGTTGGACCGCATATGCACCGCTGGCTAACTCACAATATTCTCCCGGAATTGGTGGCGATCTTTGGGTAATCGGTCTTGCTATGGGAGGTATCGGGACAATTCTTGGTGGCGTAAATTTCATCACAACAATTTTGACGATGCGCGCACCGGGCATGACAATGTTTAGAATGTCTATTTTCAGTTGGAATGTTCTTCTAACTTCCATTTTGGTTCTTCTCGCATTTCCACCACTTGCAGCGGCATTCCTAGGCCTTGAATCGGACCGACTCTTTGGTTCGCATCTGTTCGATCCAGCTAATGGTGGCGCGATGCTTTGGCAACATCTCTTCTGGTTTTTTGGCCATCCCGAGGTGTACATCTTGGCACTGCCATTTTTTGGTATCGCTACAGAAATTCTTCCTGTTTTTAGCAGGAAACCAGTTTTCGGATACAAGGGATTGATCGCAGCAACCATTGCGATCGCAGCTCTCTCGGTTTCTGTCTGGGCACACCACATGTTTGCCAGCGGGCAAGTCTTGCTACCGTTTTTCTCCTTTATGACCTTTTTGATTGGTATTCCAACAGGAGTTAAATTTTTTAATTGGATTGGAACGATGTGGCGCGGGAGTGTCTCCTTTGAAACACCGATGCTTTGGGTGATGGGTTTCTTAATCACATTCTTATTCGGCGGTTTAACTGGAATTATCTTGGCTTCACCACCACTTGATTTTGCAGTATCTGCTTCCTACTTTATTGTTGCTCACTTCCATTACGTCCTCTTTGGGACAGTGGTATTCGCAATGTTTGCTGGATTCTATTTCTGGTGGCCAAAGATGACTGGACGCATGCTAAATGAACGCCTAGGAAAAATTCACTTCTGGACAACATTTTTAGGTTTTCATTTAACTTTCTTAATACAACATTGGCTAGGAATAAAGGGAATGCCTCGGCGTTATGCTGATTACTTATCAACCGATGGTTTCACAAACATGAATACAATTTCGACTATTGGTTCGACCTTATTGGCTTTCTCTATGATTCCATTTTTAGTTAACGTGTGGATCACTAGAAAATCGCCATTAGTAGGAGTTGATGATCCTTGGGGTTATGGCGGCTCACTTGAATGGGCGACATCTTGCCCACCGCCTCGTCATAACTTCACTTCGATGCCAAGAATTCGCAGTGAACGACCAGCATTTGATCTGCATTACCCACACATTAAGACAGAGGGTCACTAGAGATGAAAACAGGTTGGATTTTATTTACCGGACTTGCTGTTTTTTATGCACTAGTTACAGTGATTTACTGGTTGGTCGGCGGTGAGGCAGTTGGAATCACTGCTCTTGGATTGTCGGGTGGGCTCGCAGCGTTAATTGGTTTTTATCTCTGGTTCACAAATAAACAACTTAGCAACGTTCTACCAGAAGACAATATAAAGGCAGAGATCTCGGATTCCGCTGGAGAATTAGGTTTCTACTCACCGCATTCTTGGTGGCCACTGCCTCTCGCATTCACCATGACAATGGCAGGAGTTGGGCTGCTGGTAGGTTGGTGGCTTACGCTGATCGCAGTTGGAGCACTGTTAATCAGTATTCTTGGGTTTGTTCTCGAATATGAAAAACCTGTTAGGAGTTCACACTAATGTCAATGGAGATGCTGATCGCTGTTGCGATTTTTGTAATGGCATATATTGCAATTGCCACTGAGAAGATTAGTCGAATTGCGATAGTTCTTACTGGTGCGGCTGCCATGATAATAGTTGGAGCAACAGATGCCAACAAGGCTTTTTATAGCCATGAGACGGGTATCGATTGGAATGTGATCTTTCTACTCTTGGGAATGATGATAATTGTTAGCGTTATTCACAAAACTGGGCTTTTTGAATTTTTAGCTGTTAAAGCGATAAAGAAATCTAAGGGCAATCCAAAGGTTGCCATTGTCTATTTGATGGTCTTAACAGCGCTAGCTTCGGCCATTTTGGATAATGTGACTACGATTTTGTTGGCTGTTCCAATGACCATAATTGTGTGTAAACACCTCAATGTCTCGCCAACCGCTTTTATCTTGTCGGAAGTTTTTGTTTCCAATATTGGCGGAGCGGCCACTTTGGTAGGTGACCCACCAAATATTATTATTGCCAGCCGGGCTGGCTTAAGTTACAACTCATTTTTGGTACACATGGCGCCAATGGTCATGGTTGTCTTGGTAGTAATTATTCCGCTACTAGTCGGGCTATTTCGAAGAGAATTAGTTAATTCAAAGGCTGACCGCGCCCTCGTTATGAAATTAGATGAGCGATCATTTATCCAGGATGTGGGCTTACTCAAAAAGAGCCTGGTCGTCCTTTTCGCCGTCATGGTTGCCTTTGGTTTGCATTCTGTTATTAGTATCGAACCCGCCGTAGTTGCATTATTTGGTGCGGGAATTTTGGTTGGAATCAGTGGACTCAAGCCGCGTGATTATGTAAAAGATATTGAGTGGAATACGCTGATTTTTTTTGCTGGGCTTTTCATAATGGTAGGAGCCTTGGTAAATGTTGGGGCGCTTGAGGAATTTGCAATATTTCTTAAGGAGCTTTTTGGTGGAGATACTAAGTTGGCTGCAGGTAGCATCTTAGGTATCTCTGCAGTATTTTCTGGCTTGATAGATAACATTCCATTTGTAGCATCTATGAGTCCGGTCGTGGCAGAGCTCAGCCAGGGTCTCGTTGGCAGACAAGAGCATGTTCTCTGGTGGGGGCTAGCTTTTGGAGCTGATTTCGGTGGTAACGCCACAATTATTGGTGCTAGCGCTAACGTTGTTGCAATTGGTTTAGCAGCTAAAGCTGGGGTTCGAATTTCGTTCTGGAAATTCTCAAAATACGGAATCCTCGTTACCTTGGTAAGCGTTGCAATGATTTATCCGTATTTGCTTCTCTTCTACTTCTAGTGACCGCCTTCTTCTAAGGCTTTTACGTCTGCTTCGCTAGGTGCAGGCACTTGCTCAACATGAGCCTGACTAAAGCGGGCCCGCAACTTCTGCTTCAAGTGATTGGGGTTGGTAACTCCGTTGCTGTCACTCTGTTCGACTTCCAGAGCCCTTGGCTGTTCGTGTTGGGTAAGAGTGAACTTTTCTTCAGCCGTTAATTCTTCATGTACTTCGACGAACTCACCGTGAGGAAGCATGACCAGGCGTCCGGTTTCTCGGCCGTGTAGCACCTTCTCGCGATCTGCGCGCTGAAGGGATAAGCAGATTCTTTTAGTTAGAACGAAAACCAACGGGGGCACAAGAATTACAGCGATACGCGTGAACCACATGATTTGATTGATCGTCAGATGGAAATTTGTTGCAATGATGTCATTTCCGCCATTTAATGTAACAACAATGATAAACGATAACGACATTGCCCCGATCGCAGTGCGGTTGGGATTATTTCTTGGCCGATCTAACAAGTGATGCTCTTTCTTATCCCCAGTCATCCAAGACTCAATGAAAGGATAGAGCGCCATTAGCGTGAAGAGGATTCCCGGAATGATTAATCCTGGTATCAAAATATTCCACGAGACGGTATGGCCGAAGGCATGAGTTTCAATTGGGGGAGCCATCCGGACTAAGCCATCTAGCCAACCCATATAAAAGTCGGGTTGTGACCCAGCGGAAATTTGCCCAGGGTTATATGGCCCATATAGCCAGATCGGGTTAATCGAAGCAAGAGCCCCAAGAAGTGCGGTAATTCCGAAAACAATGAAGAAGAAGCCGCCTGCTTTTGCCATATATATTGGCATTAGAGGATAGCCGACTACGTTTTTCTCACTACGTCCTGGCCCTGGATATTGAGTATGTTTTTGGTACCAAACTAACATCAAGTGGATTGTGATCAGCGCTAGGAAAATTCCTGGCAAGAGAAGTACATGGACAGTAAATATTCTTGGAATGAACACATGGCCAGGGAATGCGCCACCGAATGCGAAGAAGGCGAGATATGAGCCAATCACGGGCATGGCCTGAATTATTGCTTCAGCAATACGAATTCCTGTTCCGGAAAGCAAATCATCGGGAAGGGAATAACCAAGGAATCCCTCAACAATTCCAAGCGTTACAAGCCCAACGCCGATTAACCAGTTTGCTTCTCTTGGTTTACGAAATGCCCCGGTAAAGAAAACACGCATCAAGTGGGCGATCATTCCAGCCATAAATATAAGTGCTGCCCAGTGATGTATTTGGCGCATTAATAGGCCACCGCGAACATCAAAAGAGATGTGAAGAGTTGAGGCGTAGGAGGCGGACATTTCAATATTCTGTAGCGGCTCATAACTGCCCTGATAAATAACATCGCGCTGTGATGGATCGAACCAGAAAGTCAGAAAAGTTCCAGACAATAACAGGATAATAAAGGAATAAAGAACTATTTCACCTAGCATGAAGGACCAATGATCAGGAAATACTTTCGTCAAATTTTTCCGTAACCACTTGGCCGCACCCGTACGGTCATCTATATATCCAGCTACGCTTCCACCAATTTTTTCTGCCTTTTTCATGACGAGCGCTCCCAATAGCTAGGTCCAACCGATTCAGTAAATGGTTGCTGTGCAACTAGATATCCCTGTGCATCAACAGTGATCGCAAGTTGAGGAAGTGGTCGGGCAGATGGCCCGAAAATAACTTTAGCAGCGCGAGTTACATCGAAGGTGGATTGGTGACATGGACAAAGCAGATGCTTAGTCTGTTGTTCATAGAGTGCAACAGCGCAACCCATGTGAGAACATATCTTGGAAAATGCAATTATCCCATCGTGCGTCCAGGAAAGTCGTTCAGCATCTAGTTGAAACTCAGATGGGCGCAATCGAATTAGGAGAACTGCATCCTTTCCAATGTCCGAGAGTGTCCGGTCTTGCCCGACGGCTAACTCAGGGAGTACTTGGGCGACGGCACCAACCTCTAAATCCTCAGGGCGAATTGGTCGGTCTCCTGGATCAGTAACTAAGCGAGTTCCCTTTTTCCAGGAAGTGGTTTCTAAATCTTTTTTTGGCAGAGGCCCTAGATCGCGCAGCAGTACCAATGGCGTAAGAGCCGATATTCCGAGCGCCAGGCCAAGAGTCCGCTTAATTAATGAACGACGCCCAAGTCCAGCATCGGCAGCCTGTTCTTTAACTGTTGCGACGAAATCATTTCGATCTTCTTCAGGTGATCTAAATTCATGACGCTCTTGAATAATTTCAGTATCTGGCATAAGAGTTTTTGCCCAATGAACTAAGCCAAGTCCGATAAATAGAAGGGCAAAAGCCATTCCAAGCCCCAGGCCAAGTTGGTGGGCATTGGTGTCACCCATAATTGGGATAAAGAAGAAAAGATCATCTTTAACGAAGATGTAAGAATAAATTGCCAATACGGTTGAAAGCGCCGATAGGACGAAAAGTATCGCTACTTGCCGCTCGGCACGGTCAGCTGCTTTGGGATCTGTGTCAGTTTTGCGGTGCACATGTGCGGGCAATCCTGGATCTTCAAATTTTCGAATTTCGTTAGACATATCTATCTCGCCTTCGCAGTTAGCCATACAGAGATACCAATCAATAGGCCCAAGCCAAGTGTCCAAACTAAGAGCCCCTCAGTTACCGGGCCAACCCGACCAAGTGAAGCGCCTCCCAAGTTTGGTTCATTCTCGGCTGCCTTAATCCACTTAATGATTGAAAGTTTTTCCTCCGGCGTAATAGTTTTATCGCTAAACACCGGCATCGATTGTGGCCCGGTAATCATGGCTTCGTAAATATATTTCGCATCGACTCCCATAAGTGTTGGAGCATATTTACCTCGAGTAAGAGCGCCCCCTTGGCCAGCGAAGTTATGACACATTGCGCAATTGGTGCGGAAGAGTTGGCCGCCCTCTGCAGTATTGCCATCACGTTCAAATGCTATTTGTGCTTCGTTGATCGAATCTGGCCCCGGCGCAAGAGAAGCAACGTATGCAGCGAGAGCAGCGGTTTGCTCAGCGTTATAAATAGGCGTTTTGCGCATTGCCTGCTGACTCATATCAGCCATGGGCATCCGCCCAGTTCCTACTTGGAAATCAACTGAAGCTGCGCCAACACCGATAAGCGCAGGGGCGATTGATGATCCTTCAGCGTTCAAACCATGGCAAGAAGAGCAACCTTGGTTAAAAATTCTCTTTCCTTCTTTTATTAAAGTTGATTGGACAGTTGTCTCCATCCGAGAAGGACCAGGTAGGGCGCTTGCCACTTGAAAGGTAGTCCCAAGAGTGATCAGCGCAACAATCAAGAGCGCAGGTCCTGCAAAGCGATGCCTGCGGTATTTGGAAAGTTTTCTAAGGGCCTGGTTCATTTTGGATTGATTCACCTAACTATTATTTAATTAAGTAGATCGCAGAGAAGAGCGCGATCCAAACGATGTCGACGAAGTGCCAATAATAAGAGACAACAATTGCAGTAGTTGCCTGAGAATGCCCAAACTTCTTTGCGCGAAATACTCGCAACATCACAATTAAGAAGGCAATTAGTCCGCCAGTAACGTGCATTCCATGGAAGCCAGTTGTGATGTAAAAGACTGAGCCATATGCATTCGAGGAGAGAGTCAGGCTTTCGCTAACTAAAGTTGCATATTCATAAATTTGGCCACCAACAAAGAAGGCTCCCATCAAAAAAGTTAGCGCAAACCACTCCCGCATTCCCCATTTTTGTATCTGAAAGAGGGTGCCAGAGCGTTTTGCTTGGAAGCGTTCAGCAGCAAATACTCCGAACTGACAGGTAACCGATGAGAGAACTAAGACAGTGGTATTGGCGGCGGCAAATGGAATATTTAGTAGGCCGGTAGATTCAAGCCAAATTTCTGGACCCTGCACGGCGCGGGTTGTGAAATACATTGCGAAGAGCGCGGCAAAGAACATGAGCTCACTGGACAGCCAGACGATCGTTCCAACGGCAACAATGTTAGGGCGATTTACCTTTGCTGGGTTGGATTGCTCGGTTTGGCGAGAAGCTGATGGATTCGAGACGTGAGATGTCATTTCCCTATTATTCCTGATTTTCGGGAGAATGTTGGCATCCGGACCTGCCATATTCACGGCTCTTGGGGTGAAACTCATCACGCAGAAAAAGATGGCTTTGGGCGTTAGACTCACTGGTATGGCGCCGAAAGAGAAGCTAATAATTGCCCTGTATTCAGATGATTCCTCGGTTCGCTCTTCAGTGATCACAGCATTGGGTAGCAGGGTGTCAAAAGATTTACCAGAGCATAAAATAGCCGAATTCGCGACTGGACCAGCTCTTCGCCTCTATCTGGATTCAAAGGGAGCGATTGATCTTTTCATCCTAGATGGCGAAGCAACTCCTGAAGGCGGTCTTGGCTTAGCTCGGCAACTTAAAGATGAAGTATTTAATTGCCCACCAATTTTGGTTATAACTGGCCGGGTTCAAGACAATTGGTTGGCTTCATGGTCAAAAGCCGATGGCGTGGTACTTCACCCGATCGATCCATTTACTTTAGCCTCGCAAGTCGCTGCTCTTTTACAAGATAAAACTGTAGTTACGGCCTAATTCGATTTCCTGGTCGGGACTTCATAAATTCTTTTAGTTCGCCACTAGTAAATACGCCAAATCCCGATAATCTCTCAAATAGATGGTGCATTACTTCGACCGTTGTCTTTACATCGTCAAGCGCGCGATGTGTTGGTGGCGTTGTAGTCTGGAAAAACTGCGAAAGTGTGGAAAGTTTATAATTAAACACTTCTGAGCTATCGATAACTAGTCGAGCCAAACGAACTGTATCTATCACTTCGAAATTTGGCCAAGGTAAAGTCAGTTGGCCTGCGGCAGCCTTGAGAAAACCGATATCAAAGGGTGCGTTGTGAGCCACGATCTGAACCTGGTCATGAGGAGCAAGAAATTCCATCAACTGAGGAAAAATTTCTGCGATTTCTGGCGCGTTCGCAAGCATTTGATCGGTAATGCCAGTCAAATTTGTAATGTATTGCGGAATCGGAACCATCGGGTTTACAAAACTTGAAAATTCGCCAAGTACCTTTCCGCCACATACTTTTATTGCACCAATCTCAGTAATCCCAGATCCATCTTTGGGTGAAGCGCCAGTTGTTTCTAAGTCTAAAACGACAAAAATCGTCTCATGAAGAGCGCTGGGATCCAGGCTCGAATTTTTCGATTGGTTTCCAGATTTCGGAGTGAGCATCGCTCAAGGTTAAGGTAAATGACTGACATTTTTTTCGTTCGTGAATCACGCTTGAATTTTTGCAATCTCGGGAAAATGATGGGCGCTAAATTGCGCTAAAGACTGAAGTTCAAGTTGAGAGTTCTGTGATGTCTAAATCCAGAAGGGAACTTGATTAATGCGCCCTCATCTATAGGCTAATCCCACATCAATCCCTTTTAAAGGGTTAAACCAGGAGGCACTTTGAAAAAGTCATTAAAGCTTATTGCGGCAGCCGCATCTCTAACACTTATTACAGGTGTTGCAGTTGCTCCTTCAGCACAAGCAGCAAAAATTAAGCTTTGTCTCGCCCTAGATACAGGTGGCGTAGATGATCACTCATTCAATCAAGGAGCCTGGACTGGCGCTCAAGAATCCCGAGTTTCAAATGCGGAATATCTACCAGCCTCGTCATCAGCAGATTTTGCACCTAACATCAAAACATTCGTGGACAAAGGTTGCCAATTAATCGTCGGCGTAGGCTTTGCAATTTCAGCTGAAATTGTTAAATCTGCGAAGGCTAACCCTAAGATTTCTTATGCAGTCGTTGATGATGCTGGACTAGATTGCGACGCGAACTGGAATTGCAGCCCTGTGTCAAACGTTAAAGGCTTAACTTTCAAGACAGATGATGCAGCTTTCCAAGCTGGTTACCTTGCAGCAGGAATGTCAAAAACTAAAAAAGTTGCTACTTACGGAGGAATGGCTTTCCCTACGGTAACAATCTTTATGGATGGCTTCGCGCGTGGCGTTGCTTATTGGAATCAGAACAAGAAAAAGCAAGTAGAAGTTCTAGGCTGGGATATTTCTAATCCTGATGCTGGAACTTTCGTTGGAAATTTCTCTGACCAGAATAAAGCCCTCACAATTTCAAAGGGTTTTGAGCAGCAGGGCGCAGATATAATCATGCCTGTTGCTGGAAACCTTGGAAGTGCTTATGCAGCCGCCTCTGAGAAGAGCAAGAAATCGCTTACAATCTGGGTTGACTCAGATGGATTTTACAATTTGACTGCGGGTAAAGATATTGTTCTTACCACCGTTGTTAAGGAGATCGGAGCTTCGATTAAGTCTGTTGCAGCTGATGTTGCAGCTAAGAAGTTTACAAACGATTCCTACGTAGGAACGCTCAAGAACAAAGGCGTTTCTATTGCTCCGTACCACAAGTTAGCTTCAAAAGTCCGAGGAAAATTGAAGAGTGAAGTTCTTAGAATTAAGAATGACATCATCAAGGGCAATTTGGACATCAGCACTATCAAGTAGATATCTCGGCATAACAGGAGGTCTGAGTAATCAGGCCTCCTGTTTTTTGTAAATCTTTGGAATAGGATAGGGATATGTCATTAGAACTTCGCGGAATAACGAAAGCTTTTGGCTCATTGACTGTGAATGATTCAATCGACTTGAAGGTTGAAGCTGGTCAGATCCATGCAATTCTTGGCGAAAATGGTGCTGGCAAATCAACTCTCATGAATATCGTCTATGGATTGCTGAAAGCTGATTCTGGCGAAATTTTCGTGGATGGGAAAATTCAGAATATTTCCGAACCAAGCGATGCCTTGAGCGCAGGAATCGGTATGGTTCATCAACATTTTATGTTGATTCCAGTTTTCACGGTTGCAGAAAATATCGTTCTTGGCCATGAGAAAATTGGAAAATTTGGAGTTCTGGATATTGAAAGTGCTCGAGAGGCAATTATTAGAGTGTCAAAAGACTTTGGCTTCTCGGTTGATCCTGACGCGATAGTCGAAACTCTGCCCGTTGGTATTCAACAAAAAGTTGAAATTATTAGGGCTTTGATTTACGAGGCAAAGGTACTGATTCTTGATGAACCAACCGCGGTGTTGACGCCGCAAGAGACAGACGAATTATTGAAGACGATGCAAGAGTTGAAAAGTAAAGGAACAGCGATAATTTTCATAACTCACAAGTTGCGTGAGGTGCGTGAAGTTGCCGATCAGATTACGATAATTCGCAGGGGCAAGGTTGTGGGTTTGGTGTCTCCAGATACATCCGAAGGCGAACTGGCATCCTTGATGGTTGGCCGCGAAGTAGATTTAGCGCCAGAAAAACATAAACATGAAATTGGCAATCCGATACTCATTGCTAAGAATCTCTCTGTACGAGATGCAATGGGCACAGAGGTTGTTAAGAGGATTAATTTTGAACTTAGAGCCGGTGAAGTATTGGCAGTCGCTGGTGTGCAGGGAAATGGACAATCTGAATTGGCGCGTGCGATTGTTAATCTCGAGGACCATATTGAAGGCTCATTATTATTGGATGGTAAGGAAATTCGTGGTCTGAGTATTTATGACTCTCTACATGCTGGAATAGCCTTCATCCCGGAATCACGAGAGTTAGATGGACTTGTTGGCAGTTTCTCAATTGCCGAGAACTTGATTTTGGATTTACACGACCAAGCACCGTACGCCAAGGGAATAAACCTTTCAGTCCAGGTTGTTTCTGAGCAAGCAGAGAAACGTGTTAAAGAGTTTGATATCAGATTGCAATCAGTATCTGATGCCGTGTCCACGCTCTCAGGTGGAAATAAGCAAAAAGTGGTGATCGCTAGAGAACTATCGAGGCCGATAAAAGTTTTGGTGGCATCCCAACCGACTCGCGGACTTGATGTTGGTTCAATTGAATTCGTTCACGAAAGAATTCTTAGTGAACGAGATGCTGGGCGCGGGGTAATTTTATTCAGTACCGAGTTAGAAGAAGTTCTAGCGCTTGCCGATCGAATCGCAGTTATGTATCGAGGAGAAATTATTGAAATCGTTGACTCCAAGGTTTCGAAGGAAGAGCTTGGTCTTTTGATGGCCGGCGTAGTAAAGAGTAAGGCAGGTTCATAATGAAAAATTTGGTCAGTAAATTTGGTCAGACAGCTAAGTTGCCAGCGCTCTCTTTCGCCCTGGCCTTCTCCATAACAGGACTCCTAATTGCTTTTTCTGACTCAAAAGTTCTGGCGAAAATTGGGTCACCGATTGAATTCATAAAGAGCGGACTGGCAACGATTGGAAATGCATACCTTGCTCTATTCCAAGGTTCTATTTTCGATATCAATTTGGCAAGGGGGAATAGTTTTTTTCAGGGGTTTTATCCGTTGTCTGAGACGATAGTGACGGCTACACCATTGATTTTGACTGGGTTATCAGTTGCCCTGGCCTTTAGATCTGGGCTTTTTAATATTGGCGCTCAAGGTCAATTTATTTTTGGAGCAATCGGAGCATCATATGTCGGATTTCATTTTAATCTTCCAACGGTGATACATATTCTTTTCGCTGCACTTGCAGGAATTGTGCTCGCGGCCATTTGGGGTGGAATCGTCGGAATCCTAAAGGCGAAAACAGGGGCACATGAAGTAATTTTGACGATTATGATGAATTACATCGCCGGCTATTTCATTTTGTGGATTCTTAAAACAAAACCATTTCTCAGGCCTGGGCGAATTGATCCAATTGCCCCGGAAGTAGGACTCAGTGCTCGCTTGCCTCTTTTGGCGGGCGAAAATTTACGAATTCACGCGGGAATTTTTATTGCCCTTGCGTCCGCTCTCTTCGTATGGTGGTTACTTGCAAAAACTACTATTGGCTTTAAGTTTAGAGCAGTAGGTGCAAACAGTCAGGCAGCTAGAACTGCTGGGATATCTGTCCCTTTCGTTGTTACCTCTACGATGGCAATTTGTGGTGGACTCGCTGGTTTGGGAGGTGCGGTCCATGTTATGGGAAGTGCTCACGCTCTAAATACAGATGTTGCAGGATCTTTCGGTTTCGATGCCATAACCGTTGCGCTCCTCGGCCGTGCGCAACCGCTTGGTACGGTTTTCGCAGCTCTATTGTTTGGGGCTTTGCGCGCCGGCGGACGCACTATGCAATCGAATACTGGGACGCCGCTGGATATTGTTTTGGTGACACAAGCCCTTATCGTTCTCTTCATTGCAGCACCAACTTTTGTGCGATTCATATTTAGATTGAAGAAACTCAGTTCATCAGCATCTTTAACTTCGAAAGGTTGGAATGGATGAGCGAGATTAGAACTAGTGTAGAAAAACGCCGAATCCGAGGCATTGGTGTCCTATCTATATTTTCCGCGGCTTCATTTATTTATTTTGGATTACTCAATTCGGCGAGTGAGAAGACGACTTTTGGGTTTGTGTTAGATAACGAGTGGGTAATTATGAAGGAGTGGGTTATTTCTTCAGCGAGTGGGTCAAGAATATTTTCCACTCTCGCGATTTTGGCGAGCATTTCCGCGATTTTGGCTTATCGCAAGAAAATAGCGGTCACAATTCCTGCCTCTGTTGCGACTTTTGGGATATTCATGTCATTCTTAACATGGATCGCAGCAGGCAAATTTATTCCGCTGACTGGCTTACTTCAGGGAGCTCTATTGTTGGCCGTTCCCTTAGTTTTCGGTTCAATGTCAGGCTTAATTTGTGAACGATCCGGTGTTATTAATATTGCTATCGAGGGGCAATTATTGGCTAGCGCCTTTGTATCTGGGGTTGTTGCTAGTTTGACGCATAAGTCAATTTGGGGGTTAATAGCCGCTCCAATTGCTGGGGCAGCGATTTCATTCTTGCTTGCCACATTTGCGATCAAGTTTTCAGTTGATCAAGTTATCCTAGGCTTTGTAATCAATGTACTTGTGATTGGTTTAACAAACTTTTTATATAAAAAATTGCTCATTCCCTATCAATCTACTTGGAATACAGCGCCTACATTTGAACATATCAAAATTCCAATTCTTTCCAAAATTCCAATAATTGGCCCGATTCTATTTAGCCAATCAATAGTGGTGTATTTGATGTATGTGATTGTTGCTGGAATAACTTTCGCTCTCTATAAGACTAAATGGGGGCTTCGTACCCGGGCAATTGGCGAGCACCCAACGGCTGCAGACACAGTCGGTATTGATGTTAATAGGATGCGCTTCAAAAATGTACTGATTGCGGGGCTAGTTGCTGGAGTTGGTGGCGCTTATTTCACGGTTGGATCAGTTGGCTCTTTTGGCAAAGAGATGACCGCTGGAGCTGGCTTTATCGCTTTAGCTGCGCTCATCTTTGGAAAGTGGAGCCCAATTGGCGCACTTATGGCGGCACTACTCTTTGGATTTGCCGATAATTTACAGAGCACATTAACAATCATCGGAGTATCTATCCCTTCCGAATTTATGTTGATGGTTCCCTATATAGCAACAATCATCGCGGTGACTGGCTTGGTCGGAAGAGTTCGAGCGCCGGCAGCAGATGGAATTCCCTATTTGCGTGGCGGAGCACACTAACCATGCAGATTGAATGGGACTCACTGCACGAGCAAGCAAAGATCGCGATGGCAAAGGCGTATGCGCCTTATTCGAAATTTCCAGTGGGCGTTGCAGCATTGATAAGTGATGGTCGGATTATTTCAGGTTGCAATGTAGAAAATGCTAGCTACGGCCTTGGGTTATGCGCCGAATGCGGTTTAGTTTCAAATTTGATTGCATCGGGTGGAGGGCGGTTAATCGCTGCAGTCTGCGTCGGGGCAGATGGAAATTTTTTATCACCGTGTGGTAGATGTCGCCAGTTACTCTTTGAACATGGCGGCAATGATTTACTCTTCATGACACCAGATGGGCCAGCGCCTATGTCAAAACTCTTGCCATGGGCTTTTGGGCCGGATGATTTAACTCAATGATTAATTCTTTTGATGCCGTTGAAATAATTACTGCCAAACGAGATCGCAATGAGTTAAGCGATCCGCAGATTGATTGGATTATTGACGCCTACACAAAGGGCGTAGTGGCCGATGAGCAAATGTCAGCTCTGCTAATGGCAATATTGTTAAATGGCATGAATGCTCGAGAAGTATCGCGCTGGACTGATGCAATGATTAGCAGTGGCGAACGCATGGAATGGTCGATGCTCGATCGTAAAACTGTAGATAAGCATTCAACAGGGGGAGTTGGGGATAAAATAACTTTGCCACTTGCGCCACTTGTTGCAGCATGTGGTGGCGCTGTTCCCCAGCTATCTGGACGCGGTCTTGGGCATACCGGCGGTACTTTGGATAAATTGGAATCAATTCCGGGCTGGCGAGCATCGCTTACAAATGAAGAGATGTTGGATGTCTTAAAATCTTGCGGGGCGGTAATTTGTGCTGCAGGTGCTGGATTAGCTCCAGCAGATAAAAAACTTTATGCGCTGCGTGATGTGACGGGGACTGTGCCGGCGATCCCGCTAATAGCATCGAGCATTATGAGCAAGAAGATTGCTGAGGGTACAAGCGCCTTAATTTTGGATGTTAAAACTGGCTCAGGTGCATTTATGACTGACCCAAAGAAGGCTGGTGAACTTGCGAGAATAATGGTGGAGCTGGGCACTCGTGCTGGCGTTAAAACTCGGGCGTTGGTAACTGCCATGGATGTTCCTCTGGGTTTAACCGCAGGGAATGCTCTGGAAGTTCGCGAATCGGTTGAAGTATTGGCTGGCGGAGGACCGGAAGATATTGTGGAATTAACTTTAGTTTTAGCTCGCGAAATGTTGGATGCTGCGGGGATTAAACAACTTATGGATCCAGCTGACGCACTTAACAATGGTAAGGCTATGGATAGTTGGAAAGCAATGATTCGGGCGCAAGGTGGCGATCCAGATGCGAAACTACCAGTGGCAAAAGAGCAGATATCCGTGATTGCAGATGAGAGTGGAGTTCTATCTTCTATGGATGCAATGAGCGTTGGAATTGCAGCATGGCGATTGGGTGCGGGTCGATCAAAACAGGGCGAAGCCGTCTCCTTCGGCGCGGGAATTGAAATTCATGCAAAACCGGGTGCAAAAGTTGCCAAGGGGGATGTCATTTATACCTTGCATGCCGATGAGCCATTGCGATTTGAACGGACAAAGAGCGCGCTAGAAAATTCATTTACGATCAGCCAAGATGGCTCACAAATTGAACGTTTGCCCCTGATTATTGAAAGAATCGAAGGTTAATATGGCGCTGAGCGGTATTCCCACAGCCGAACAGATCAAAAGACTTCCAAAGGCGGTCATACATGATCATCTTGATGGCGGACTTCGACCACAGACGATTATCGATTTGGCAAAGGAAATTGATTATATTTTGCCGACCAATGATGCAGGAGAGCTTGCCGATTGGTTCTATGAAGCTTGCAATTCGGGTTCGTTGGTTCGTTATATCGAAACTTTTGAGCACACGATTGCTGTCATGCAAACTAAGGAATCCATTATTCGAGTTGCCAAGGAATGTGCTCTGGATTTGGCAAGAGATGGTGTTGTCTATGCCGAAGTACGTGGCGCACCCGAACTCTTCACTCGGGGCGGGCTATCGCTTGATGAAATTATTGAAGCAACTATTGCGGGTTATCGCCTCGGTGAAATTGAGGCTAAAGCAGAAGGATTTAATATCCGGGTGGAGTCCCTACTTTGCGCTCTTCGCCAAAATATGTTTGCCCAAGAAGTAGCAGAAAAAGTTGTCAAGTATCGCGATCTGGGCGTTGTTGGCTTTGATATCGCAGGACCAGAGGATGGCTTTCCACCTACCAATCAACTGGATACTTTTAATTACTTGCGTCAGGAAGATGCGCATTTCACAATTCATGCGGGCGAAGCATATGGTCTGCCATCTATTTGGCAGGCAATTCAAATATGTGGCGCTGAGCGCCTCGGGCATGGCGTTCGCATCGTAGAAGATATTGATTTTTCCGCCACAAATCCCAAACTTGGAAGATTATCCTCATACATTAGAGATCGAAGAATACCTCTTGAACTTTGTCCAACTTCAAATCTGCAAACTGGAGCGGCAAAAGATATTGCCTCTCATCCGATTGGAATACTTGCAAAGCTGCGTTTTAGAGTAACTATTAATACAGATAATCGATTAATGAGTAGAACGTCGATGACACACGAGATGGTTGAAGTAGTCAACGCCTTTGCTTGGACTTTTCAGGACTTGCAGCGTGTGACGATTAACGCGCTAAAAAGCTCCTTTATTCCCTTCGAAGAGCGTCTGGCTATTATCGAAGAGATAGTAAAGCCTGGTTATTTAGCTGTAGCTAGCGAATAATTTCCTGATCTCTGTCTTAAGGTTTTCGACCAAGGCGTCGGCTTCATCATTAACTCCGATAACCTCGATATAAGTTTTTAATTTAGGTTCGGTGCCGCTTGGTCTAATAATTATCCGTATTTCATCGCCGCACCAAATTCGTAGGCCATTTGTGGGTGTTTCTGAACTCAACAGGTCTTGAAATCTTGTAACAACTTTGCCGCCAATTTCTTTCCATGGGTTTGCTCGCAGATCAGAGAGCGCCCTAGCAATAAGGTCCAAATCATTAACTCGAATCGAAAGTTGATCAGTGCGGTGATATCCGATGGACTGCCAAATCTCATCCAGATATTCGAATAGGGTCGAATTCTTTGCTGCCAAACTAGAAGCTATTTCGGTGATCTTTATTGCCGCAGATATTCCATCCTTATCATTCACAGAGCATGGATCAACGCAATATCCGATTGCCTCTTCGTAGCCATATGCCAAATTCTCGACTTTGGATAGCCACTTGAATCCAGTTAGCGTCTGGTGATATTGAATACCGAATTTCGCAGCAATTTTTCCGAGCGCACTTGAGGAAACAATTGTGGTTGCAAATGCTTGCCCGGTTTTCTGAGAGTTAGCAGCGATATAGAATCCAAAGATTGTTCCCAATTCGTCGCCGCGAAGCATTCGCCACTGGCCATCTGGAGTTAGCGCTGCAACTGCGCATCGATCAGCATCTGGGTCATTGGCAATTACCAAATCTGCGCTCTCACTTTTGGCTAGTGCGATTGCTAAATCGATTGCCCCAGCCTCTTCTGGATTTGGGAAGGCAACAGTTGGAAAATCTGGATCCGGCTTCGCTTGCTCGGTGACTAAAATAGGAGACGCGAAGTTCGCTGCTCTAAATGTGGCATTAATGGTCTCAGTACCGACACCGTGCAGAGCGGTGTATACGATTCGTAATGGTTTGGCTTGAGTTCTTCCAGCCACAGCTTGGGAAATATATTTGGAAATAAGTTTCTCGCCGACAATACTCCAGCTTGAACCGCGAGGTCCTAGTGTGCGAATCTTGGCTATTTCTGCGGCAATTTGCGCATCTGCAGGGGGAATAATTTGGCTGCCTCGGTATGTGATTGCATCAATGCTCTTTCCCAAGTAAACCTTGTACCCATTATCGATCGCTGGGTTGTGACTGGCGGTAACCATAATGCCGCAGTCCATACCCAATTCATTTACGGCGTAAGCCAGAACTGGAGTGGGCAATTCTCGGGGGAGTAGGTGGACTTCCATACCTGCCCCGGAAAATATCTCGGCACTTTCCTGCATAAATTCTTTTGACCCGTGCCTGGCATCCCTACCGATAACTACTTTACTTAAGCCACGGGACTTCAAATATGAAGCAATGCCTGCAGCCGTTCTGCCAACCACAGCGCGATTCATGCCCGAAGGACCAGGGCGAACGGGGCCCCGCAGTCCAGCTGTTCCGAATTCTAAGAAACCGTTAAAGGATTTACGCAGTTCATTCTCACTGCCCTCTTCAAGCCACTTGCTTAAGAGACTTGCCGAATCTGGATCTGGATCATTTGCAATCCAGTCAAGAATCTCCATTCGGAATTGTTCATCGATCACAGTTGTTTTAAGACCTTAGCGAGCAATTCGCCCATTCGTCCGGCTGCGGCTTTGCCGGCTTCCATAACCTCGATGTGGTTCAATTTTTCACCAGTAACCCCAGCTGCGGCATTGGTAACTAGCGAAATTCCGAGTACTTCTGCGCCCAGCGCATGAGCTGCTATTGCTTCAGGAACTGTTGACATGCCAACTAGGTCCCCGCCCATAATGCGCATCATATTTATTTCTGCAGGAGTCTCATAGGCAGGACCTCGCCAATGTATGTAAACGCCCTCGACAAGCGTTGGGTCTTCTTTCTTTACTAACTCACGAATTCGCTTGCTGTATAAATCAGTTAAATCAACAAAGTCGGCGCCAATCAATGGGCTAGTGGCCGTCATTGAAATATGATCGCGAATCAACACTGGTTGCCCAACCTGATATTCACGATTAATGCCACCACAAGCATTAGTTAAAACAACAACTTTGCATCCTGCCTTAACGGCAGTTCGGACCCCATGCACAACTGGTTCGAGACCTTTACCTTCGTATAAGTGCGTGCGGCCAAGAAAGACGAGCGCATGAATTTTCCCATTTGCCCCATCTATCTCGTAAGAGCGAAACAAGCCGCCATGTCCTGCGACAGTAGGAGCCGGAAAACCGGGCAGGTCAGTTATTGCGAATTCATGGGTCGGCTTACCAAGTGCTTGAGTCGCCGGCATCCAACCTGAGCCCATAACGAGAGCCACTTCATGTTTTACTTTACCGGTTAACTCGGCAATTTTTTCGGCGGCCAAAATTGCCGTCGCCATTGGGTCAGAATATAAGTCGCTCATTGTGCTAACTTATCGTGATTCTTAGAGTTCATATTCGCCATGTGGTGCTTGCGACAGAGGACTTCGTAGGAAATTTCATTTTCTGGTGCGGTGTCACCGGGAAGAAGTTGATCACCTTCACGGACCATTTTGCCACCGACTATTCGTGCATTGTGGGTGGCCCGTAGCCCACACCAACAGAGCGCTTCGACTTGCAGCGGATTAACTCGGTCAGCAAGTTCAACCAGTCGCATTGATCCTGGAAAGAGAGAAGTTCTAAAATCACTCAGAATACCAAAGGCAAAAACATCCACGTTAAGAATGTCCACTACGCGTGCCAACTGATCGATCTGCTCGCTCTCATAGAATTGCGCTTCATCAAAAATTAAGTAGTCAAGTCGACCCTTGTCTTTCTGATGAGTTTCAACAAAGGAATAAATGTCCATTCCCGTGGAAATCTCTATCGCTGGGCTTTGCAATCCAAGTCGAGAGGAAATAATTCCCTCACCGGCACGATCTTTGTTCGTGAATACCAGGCCATGTCGACCGCGGCTCTCATAGTTGTGCGCGGTTTGAAGTGCAAGAGTGGATTTACCGCTGTCCATAGTTCCGCAATAATAAATAAGTTGGGCCATGGCGGTAGTTTGTCATAGCCGTGGAGATTATTTTTAATGCACATCGTGCAAATAATCCAAAACTTCAAGCGCGCTCCAGCCGTTCGGATAATCTTTAACGAGCTCCTTGGCGCCAACCAAATCTGACCCCAGAGTCACTAGTGGCAGCTCAGAAGAGCCGTCAGCTCTAATTTGAGCCAGTCCAATATCCGCCATCAATGAATTACAGAGGCATTTTGATCTTTCTGCATCGAGAGCTAACCCCTCCTTGAACTCGTAGGTTGCAATTGGCTCACCCGGGCAGCGATATCCGAGACCGCCCTTTTCACGTTCGAAAGGTGTGCGTAGATATCCGAGATCGCAATTTCTACTTCGATCAAGAAACTTGCCTTGTTCTGAGAGAGTTCCCGTGATTTCAACAACCTTAAATGGGAAGCCAGTAGGCGAGGTATATGGATCGGTGCGAACACTGAGTGAACCTGTTCGGATCTGATCCAATAACTCATCCTTGATCTCTCGTGTGAAGCCCGACTCGTTAGCAAGTGCAAAAAGCGATCCGACCTGAATTCCAACTGCGCCGAGTTCCTTAGCCTTAATTAAGTTGTCTGGGGTTCCATATCCACCGGCCAGCCAAAAGGGCAGCCCAGTCTTGGCAACCTTCGATAAATCTGCTTCATCGAGAGCGCCAAATTTACTCTGGCCATCGCCACCAATCGAGTCCTTACTTCTTGGTGGCGCGTTGTGGCCACCTGCGGTAAATCCTTCGACAATAAATCCGTGGGGGCGCGTCTTTTCGTCTTTGGCCAAATATGCAGCGAGGGCATGAGAAGAGATAATTGCCAAGAATTTCGGGTTCGATAATTTGGCGTCAGGTGCTGCTATTAATCCTGGATCGAAATTTAGGAGATACTCCTTTTTCGCTGAGGCGACATCGACCGAAATTTTGACAAATCTTTTCGCTGCCAGCTCACGGAGCATTTCTGGAATCTGCGTTGGTATACCAGCGCCCATTAAAACGTAATCGACACCTCCCAGCATTGCGCCATACAAGGTCGCAGGGGTTGCAAGTTGAATTTTCTCCAATGCATTTATGCCGACGGCTCCTGTGTGGCCTTCCTTTGCCAGCCAAACTTCACTGAAAGCGCTAATGACTAAAAGTTTCACACTTAGCGCATTTGGCTTAAGACTCAGCTTGGGGACATCGAGGTATGGTATTTCTGGCTCTTTGCCACCATCAATAAAATAAGAGTTCAGAATTTCTGAAGCAATATTTTGATTAGGAAAATGTGCGAAGGCGCGCCTGATGTCTCCGAGCTGGTCACCATCCTGCAATCTGCGAGCGATTACGGAATCTATTGCGGTAGCGGATACAACCCCCAGTCCACCATTTGTAGAAACTTGCTTAGCCAATTGCCATGTTGAAACGGCAATGCCCATCCCTCCTTGGATTACATCTGGGAATGGACTTAGTTCGATTGAAGGCATTGGCTGAGTTTAAGTGTTCAAGTTTCGCCCACTTCTAATTAGGGGGAGAGGTGGCACTCAAGAAAGCTATTTAACGCGAAGAAGTGGCGCTGTTAAGCAAGTAGGTCCACCATCTCCTTTGACCGCAACATTCTCACCAGCAAAAAGGTGGACTTCAATTCCTGCTCTGCGAAGTTTGCCCTCGATCTCTGGATTTCCTGAGGCCAGGATCACGACATTTGGTTTGATCGCCAAAATATTGCTTCCCTGCGTCAACATTTCTTTTTCGCTTACCGTAAACCAGGATATTCCTCGGGATCTTAAAAATTCTAGGAGCCTTACTGGCGCAAGTGGCTCATAAACAACAGCTTTGTCATAGGCAATAGGTGAGAGAACGCTCATCAGATGCAAGACCGCAGCCGGACCCTCATAGTGGGGAAGATCGAAGTCGAAAACTTCAATACCAAAGGGCGAAAGCAATTCGCGAATTTGAGAAATTCCCGATTCATTGGTCCGATACCCATGGCCAATTAAAAGAGTTTTCTCATCTAACCAGACTTTATCGCCACCGTCGGCGAAGGCGGGCGCAGTTAACTCCCCAAGAATCGGAACACCTAGTCGTTCTAGAACTTTACGAAACTGATCGGGTTCATCAGATCTTATGGACTTAGCCATCCTCAACAATATGGCACCGTGCGGCGTCATGATCATTGGATCATGCATATAGAGCGAATCGACAAGCCCCTCGATGCTTTCCGCGATATCCACCTGAGCCCCAAGGGATTCCAATAATTGAGTAAATGATTTGTGCTCGGCGAGTAACTTCTCGACATCTGGTTCGCGCCAAAAACCTTCTGAAACAAAATTTCCGACTGTTGTCGGAGTTCGAACCAATACGCGGATGAGTGGGGAGACCATATCTGGTGTTCCCCAACTTTCATTAGCGCTATTCACCTGTGTAATACTTTGCAATTTCACCAAGCGACTTATCCAAGATTTCTAGACCCAACTTGGCATCTGCTGCAGAGATATTACATGGCGGACATAAGTGGATTCGGTTGAAATTTGTAAATGGCATCATTCCATTTGCTTTGCAGGCTGCAACCAACTCGTTCATCGCTGGGCTTGAACCACCATATGGCGCAAGAGGAGCTCGTGATTTACGATCGCTGACCAAGTCAACGCCCCAGAAAACACCGGTACCGCGTATTTCGCCGATCACTTTATGCTTCTTTGCTAATTCATGCAGGCCAGGGCCAAGTATCTTCTCGCCAATCGCCGTGGCGTTCTCAAGCATCTTCTCTTCTTTCATTACATCGATGGTTGCAACTGCAGCAGCTGACGCCAAGGGATGCCCCATATAGGTAAGTCCGCCAGGAAAAACTTGCTCATCGAATGTTTTTGAAATATTTGCATTGATCACAACTCCGCCAAGCGGAACATAACCAGAGGTCACTCCTTTAGCAAAAGTAATTAAGTCAGGAGCCACTTTGCTGCTTTGAAAGGCGAACCACTTTCCCGTCCGACCGAAACCAGCCATAACTTCATCAGCAATCCAGATGATTTCATATTTATCACAAAGTGCGCGAACTCCCTCTAAGTAACCAGTAGGAGGAGTGAGAACGCCCGCAGTTCCAGGAACTGTTTCGAGTAAAATTGCGGCAATCGTTTTTGGACCTTCAAAGATAATTGTCTGTTCTAGATGTTCTAGGGCCCTGGAGCACTCTTCAGCTTCACTGGCTGACCAAAATGATGAACGATAAAAATATGGTCCCCAAAAATGCACATGCCCAGTTGCGAATTCATTTGGGAAACGCCTTGGATCTCCTGTCGCATTTATAGCCGCTCCGGTATTTCCATGGTAGGAGCGGTATGTTGAAAGGACTTTATGTTTGCGAGTGTGAATACGAGCCATACGAATCGCATTTTCAATCGCATCGGCGCCGCCATTTGTAAAAAATACTTTTGCAAAATTAGGTCCGGCGAGATCAACAATTCGTTCGGCTGCTTCATTTCTAATTTCACTGGCATGTTGCGGCGCCAAAGCGGTCAGAGTCTGGGCCTGCTTTTGAATAGCTGCGACCACTTTCGGATGCTGGTGGCCAATATTTGTGAAAACAAGCTGGGAGGAAAAGTCTAAGTATTCTTTGCCCGCATAGTCCCAGAATCGTGAGCCCGAACTTTTGGCTACGGGAATCGGTGATATTGCTCCTTGGGCTGACCAAGAATGAAAGACATATTTGTGGTCGGCGCAGCTGACTTCCTCATTTGTACTTTGCTCTGACTTACTTGCACTCATTTTGAGCCCCTTGGTAAATTGGACGGTCTTGGACAGTTCTGTAAACTGGCGTCATCCTAATGCTCTAGCGTAGATTGCCGCTATGAATCAGATAACGCATTGGATTAATGGCGCCCTAGATACCCAAAAAGTAGAACGTTCGGGCGAGATTTTCAATCCCGCGACTGGAAAAGTTACAGCAGGTGTAGCCCTGGCAGATGGTGCAACAGTTGATCGCGCAGTGGATGCAGCGACTATTGCCTTTGCCAGCTGGCGCCACAGTTCGCTAACTAAACGGACGCAGATTCTTTTTACATTTCGCGAACTAGTTCTCCAGAATAAGGAAAGGATCGCAGCGCTAATCACCGAACAACATGGAAAAGTATTGAGCGATGCGGCCGGGGAAGTTACACGTGGTTTAGAAGTTGTGGAATTCGCTTGTGGTATTCCTCATTTGTTAAAGGGTGGATTTTCAGAGGAAGTTTCGACGGGCGTGGATGTTTATTCGATTCGTCAACCACTTGGGCCTGTTGCGATAATTTCTCCCTTTAACTTTCCAGCAATGGTTCCGATGTGGTTTTTCCCAATCGCGATTGCGTGTGGCAACACCGTTATTCTTAAACCTTCCGAAAAAGATCCCAGTGCGGCCATGTTCATGGCCGATCTTTGGAAGCAAGCAGGGTTACCAGATGGCGTTTTCAACGTAGTTCATGGCGATAAGGAATCCGTGGATGCGCTATTGAACCACCCGGGTATTAAATCAGTTTCATTTGTTGGTTCTACTCCCATCGCAAAATATGTTTATGAGACAGGCACAAAGGCTGGCAAACGAGTCCAAGCTCTTGGCGGGGCGAAGAACCATATGGTTGTTCTTCCCGACTCTGATTTAGAACTTGCCGCTGATGCCGCTATTAATGCCGGGTTTGGTTCTGCCGGTGAACGCTGCATGGCGATTTCTGCAATCGTGGCCGTTGAACCTATTGCAAGCGCACTTGTCGCGCGTATTAAATCTCGAATGGCAGATATCAAGACTGGAGATGGCGCGAAGGGCGCAGATATGGGACCTTTGGTTACAGCGGTTCATCGCGACAAAGTTGCTTCATATATTGATGCTGGTGAAAAAGCTGGGGCGACTCTGGTTGTTGATGGTCGCGACGTAAAAGTTGATGGCGATGGATTCTTTCTAGGGCCGACACTTTTCGACAATGTGACTCCCGAAATGACAATCTATAAAGAGGAAATTTTCGGACCGGTATTGAGTATTTTAAGAGTCAATAGCTATGAAGAAGCGCTGCAATTAGTAAATAGCCATCCTTACGGAAATGGCACTGCAATATTTACAAACGATGGTGGAGCTGCGCGCAGATATCAAAATGAAGTTGAAGTCGGAATGGTGGGTATCAACGTACCAATTCCAGTTCCAATGGCTTACTTCTCCTTTGGCGGCTGGAAGAATTCACTATTCGGCGACACGCATGCTCATGGAACCGAGGGCGTCAGCTTCTTTACTCGAGGAAAAGTTGTTACAAGTCG
Organism: uncultured Actinomycetes bacterium; assembly: GCA_937876245.1. GTDB lineage: Bacteria > Actinomycetota > Actinomycetes > Nanopelagicales > Nanopelagicaceae > AAA044-D11. The sequence goes on from CALEGP010000038.1 coordinate 202,695, forward strand.
CTGGCTTGATCCAAGCCATGGCGGCATTAACTTAGGTTTCCCACAGAACGACTAAGCTCGCTAATTCTTGAAATGGAGTTTACCGTCTGGGATAGAGCCATCTTCGAAAATTTTTAACAGCGCTAAAGTCTCGATGCGGGATATGCGGGATCGGGTGGGCGAGGTTTTGTATTGGCGAATCGCATTTATTAAAATTTATAGAAGGCAAGGAAGAGTGCAATTGAGAACATGATTACAGTGATGATGGAATCTAGAATCTTCCAAAAAATGGGCTTTGACATAAAATGGGAGATTGATTTAGCCCCAAAACCAATTGTAGTGAACCAAAGGACGCTTCCCAGTGAGGCACCTGCTGCGAAAAACCATTTGTCGTTACCGAATTGATTACTGATACTTCCTAGCAGAATTACAGTGTCTAGATAAACATGGGGATTTAAAAAGGTTAAGGCCAGTACTGTGGTGATTACGCTCCTCCGATTGCCGGAAGCTTCTCCTGCGGTTGTCAAAATCTGGCTCCGAAAAGCTGATCTAATACTTTTTATTCCAAACCAAATCAGATAGCAAACGCCAAACCACCTAATTACTTCTAGGACGGAAGTATTGGATTTTATTAATGCACCTAGCCCGCTGGCACCGAGTGCGATGAGGATTGCATCAGAGAGGGCACAGATAAATACAGTTAAGAACACATATTTCTTAGTAAGGCCCTGGCGGATTACAAAAGCATTCTGAGCACCTATTGCAATAATCAGAGAGAGCCCGGTAAGCAATCCTGGGATGAAGGCGAGCATTGGGTGAGGATACTTGAGTGCCAGCCCTGCAAAAAAACGGCCAATTTTCATGCGCGGCATAGAAGAATTCGAGCCATAAGACAGATTGCAGCAGGTGACAGGTTGAAGTCGGAGAGAAGGTATTGATGTTTCAGATTCGCATTCATGGCCGGGGTGGTCAAGGTGTTGTTACCGCAGCGGAATTATTGGCACAAGCTGGGTTTAGTGAGAAGAAGCATGCTCAAGCTTTTCCTAGTTTCGGTTCAGAACGTACGGGAGCCCCTGTAGTCGCATTTTGTCGGATCTCAGAGAATTCAATAAGAGCACGTGAGCCCATTTCTCATCCCGATGCACTTATTGTGCAAGACGCAACTCTTCTGCGACAGATTGATGTTTTCGCTGGTTTGGTTCCCAACGGTTATGTTCTGATTAATTCGAAGTCAACCCGCGAGGAACTTGGGATTTCCGATGGAGTGATTTCAAATTCCCGGACACTAATTGTGCCTGCTACCGAAATAGCTATGGAACACCTCGGGAAACCAGTTCCAAATGCTGTATTACTTGGTGCATTCTCGGCATTTACGGAGATGATTTCGATCGAGTCTGTTGTTAATTCTATTAATGAAAAGTTCAAGCCCAAGGTGGCACAAAGCAACGCAAAAGCAGCCCAGGAAGCTTTTGATTATGTGAAGAAAATGGTGGCAGCGAATGCTTAAACAAGTTGAGGGTTCGCGGGCAGTGGCTGAGGTCGTTGCTGCATGCAGGCCAGAGGTAATTTGTGCCTATCCGATTTCACCGCAGACTCACATCGTGGAAGGACTAAGTCAACTGGTGAAGAATGGAGATTTGCTCGGGTGTGAATTCATAAATGTAGAATCCGAATTCTCCGCGATGTCAGTGGCAATTGGTGCCAGCGCGACTGGAGCAAGGACCTATACCGCAACTGCCAGTCAGGGTTTGCTCTATATGGTGGAGGCCGTTTACAACGCTTCCGGACTCGGACTCCCGATTGTCATGACGATTGCTAATCGCGCAATTGGTGGGCCAATAAATATTTGGAATGACCACAGTGATTCCATGTCCCAGCGCGATAGTGGATGGATTCAACTGTATGCGGAAAGTAACCAAGAGGCGGTTGATTTGCACGTCCAAGCTTTTCGGATCGCCGAAGAAATGTCATTGCCGGTGATGGTCTGCATGGATGGCTTTATTTTGACACATGCATTTGAAGAGATTGATATTCCAACGCAAGATGAGGTTGGTGCTTATCTTCCAACATTTAGACCCCGCCAAGTTTTGGATCCAGGAGATCCAGTTTCGATTGGTGCGATGGTAGGACCAGAGGCATTTATGGAAGTTAAATATATGGCTCACGCCCGAATGATTGAGTCAGCTGATCACATCGCGAGGGCCGCAATTGATTTCAAGGAAGCATTCGGTCGTGATTCCGGCGGGCTGGTGCGCTCCTACAAAATTGAGCGTGCTCAAACAGTGGTGATCGCTCTCGGATCAATTCTTGGCACTCTAAAAGACCTCATTGACCAGATGCAAGACGAGGGAATATCCATTGGAGTTGTTGGAATCACTTCGTTTAGGCCATTTCCGGTGAATGAACTGCGCGACGCGTTAAAGAACTGCAAGCGAGTAATAGTTCTCGAAAAAGCCTTTCAAACAGGAATTGGCGGAATTGTCACAGAAGATGTTGATCGCTCGCTACGAGGTTTAGGAGTAGAGCGCTCAACGTTGATTGCAGGCCTTGGTGGCAGACCCATCTCGACGCAGTCGCTGCGTTCATATTTAGTTAAGGCGATAGACAGCGGAGTCGAGGAACTAACTTTTCTGGATTTAGAGATCGACACTGTTGAGAGCGAATTGGCTCGTGAAAGGAATTCGCGATGACCCCCACGCCACTAAAGTTCTATCAGATTGGCAGTTTTGCAGTAGGCAATCGGCTCGTTACAGCTGATGAGAGGTCTAACCAATCAGATCCAGAGCGAACAAACGCATTAACATCTGGGCATCGAGCTTGCCAGGGGTGCGGTGAAGCTCTAGGTGCACGATATGCCCTTGATATGGCAATGCGCGCAACTAATGACCAAATAATTGCAGTGAATGCAACTGGGTGCTTGGAAGTATTTTCCACTCCTTATCCGGAAAGCTCATGGCGAATTGCGTGGCTGCACTCACTCTTTGGAAATGCCCCTGCAGTTGCTTCAGGAGTTGCTGCGGCGCTGCGCGCCAAAGGGAAAACGGATATTCGCGTAGTTGGGCAAGGCGGGGATGGCGCGAGCGTTGATATCGGATTCGGTGCATTATCCGGAATGTTCGAACGCAATGACGATGTTCTATATATTTGTTATGACAATGAGGCTTATATGAATACCGGAGTTCAGCGTTCCGGTGCAACGCCACCAGCTGCTCGTACGGCAACGACACAAGCCGTGGGCGAAACTCCGGGAAATGTTTTCGGTCAGGGAAAGTTTTTACCGCGCATAGCTATGGCGCATGAGATTCCATACGTCGCGACTGCATCAATTTCAGACTTGCGAGATCTAGAGGCAAAAGTTCTTCGTGCTATGGAATTTCGCGGAGCTCGCTATTTGCATATATTTGTTCCCTGCCCATTGGGATGGGGATCTGCTTCGTGTGACACGATAAAAATTGCCAGACTTGCTACGCAATCTGGGCTATTCCCGCTATTTGAGGCCGTTAACGGGGAGTTGATTACCTCGACTCCGATTCGCAAGAAGGTTCAAGTCGAAGAGTATCTGAAACTACAGGGAAGGTACGCCCACCTATTTTCACCAACTCGACGGGATGATGTGATCGCAAATTTGCAAAGGATCGCTGATCGAAACATCGATCGATATAACTTGATGGGAGCAGAGTGATGGAAAGACCATTCGCAATTACTTTAGGCGTTGGCTCGAGTCTTGCCAATCACACTGGGTCTTGGCGCGTAGAGCATCCGGAGTATGTACATCGAATGCCTCCATGTAACGCGGCTTGTCCAGCAGGCGAAAATATCCAGAATTGGTTATACATCGCCGAGGACGGGTCATATGAGCCAGCATGGCAAGAATTGATAAAGGAAAATCCCTTTCCAGCGATCATGGGCCGGGTTTGTTATCACCCATGTGAAAATGTTTGCAATCGTGGCGAATTAGACGAGGCCGTCGGGATCAATTCGATAGAAAGGTTTTTGGGGGACTACGCGATAGAGCACGGTTGGAGAATACCCGGCCCAACTAGTGAATCTGGTTTCAAAGTTTTAGTTGTCGGTGCAGGACCAGCTGGTTTATCTGCTGCTTACCATTTGAGGAGGTCGGGACATGCCGTAGTTATAAAAGATGCCACACATGCCCCGGGCGGAATGATGCGATACGGAATCCCAAAGTATCGCCTTCCTCGGGAAATTTTGGATGCTGAAATCGATCGAATCGCTGGAATGGGTGTGCAATTTCAACTCAATACGAGAGTAGAAGATGTCCATGATGAAATGGATTCTTTCGACGCCGTCTTTCTCGCAATTGGAGCGCAGTTAAGTAAGCGAGCATATATTCCTGCCGGGGAGAGTGCGAAAATTCTTGATGCCATATCGGTTCTGAGCGACGTAGAGAATGGAACGCCTCCTTCGCTTGGCAGGCGCGTTGTTATTTATGGCGGTGGCAATACTGCAATGGATGTTGCGAGAACTGCCAAACGTCTTGGAGCCGATGAGGCGATAATTGTTTATCGCCGGACGCGAGATAAAGCTCCGGCCAATGATGTCGAAGTTACCGAGGCGCTAGAGGAAGGCATTCTTATCAAGTGGCTTTCCACTGTCAGTAATATGGATGGCGAGAAATTAACGGTGGAGAAGATGGAGTTGGACGAGAGAGGATTTCCGCAGCCCACTGGGGAATTTGAAGACCTAGAGGCAGATTCATTGATTCTGGCCCTAGGTCAGGAAGTTGATTTTTCACTACTGGGAAATAGTGCGGATCTAGATGTTACAAATGGAACTATTGCTGTCGATAGGGCAATGATGACATCACACCCCGGTATTTTTGCTGGGGGTGACATGGTTTTCGCGGACCGCACTGTGACAACGAGTATCGGGCACGGCAAGAAAGCTGCTCGCAATATTGACGCTTGGTTACGTGGCTCTGATTTCAAGTCGAGTGAGGAAAAAGTTCCTGTGACAATAGATGAGCTAAATACTTGGTATTACACGGATGCTCCTCATGTAATCAGTGAAAAATTGGAGGCCGCTCGACGCGTACAGGATTTCAGTGAGATTGTTAAAGGATTAGATGAGTCGACTGCCTTATATGAAGCACGGCGTTGCATGTCGTGTGGAAATTGCTTCGAGTGCGATAACTGCTTCGGAGTTTGTCCGGATAATGCGATAAAGAGGCTCGGGCCAGGATTGGGATATGAAATTGATTTGGATTATTGCAAGGGATGTGGAATCTGTGTTTCAGAATGTCCTGCGAGTGCACTCCAAATGTTTCCGGATGCCTAGATTACTTAATTCTGGACAGGTTCTGGGTATATTTCTGCCATGCCTTTGATTCGGGAGCTAAAAGAGAGTGACAAACTTGCTTGGTCAAAACTTTGGGACGGCTATCTGTTGTTTTATGAGACAGAACTTTCCGCCGAACAGAGTGGGTTAACTTGGAAGCGTTTATTGGATTCGAACTTCAATATGTATGGACTTGTGGCAGAAGTTGATGGGGTAGTACTAGGTATTACGCACTATTCTTTTCAGAACTCTACTTGGGCGCCAGTTAACCACTGTTACCTCGAGGATCTTTTCGTCGCAACTAATTCGCGAGGTCAAGGTCTAGGCCGCTTGTTAATCGAAGGGGTGAAGAAAGTTGCAATAGTCGCGGGATCTTCTAGGCTTTATTGGAATACAGATTCTACAAATGCTACTGCTCGTAAACTCTACGACTCTTATACCCATGACTCGGGAAAAGTTCAGTATCGGATTCCACTTTCACCGAACGATCCATAAAGATCAAAGCCCTTAACTGGAGCATGAAAAACGTAGGTTAACTAGGAAATTGACCGCCCAACTTCTTGTGAATTGCGCTGCTCATCTGGTTCATGCCAATAATCTCAACTTTTTTGTTGTGGTGTGCGTATTTGTTTGTTATCGCATCGAGAGCCGCAACCGATGAGGCATCCCAAATATGAGCGTCAGAGAAATCGATGGTCACCTGGTCCGCGACTGTGTTGTAATCAAATTGATAGTACAAATCATTGCTGCTCGCAAAGAAGAGTTCACCATAAACGCGATACTCCATTATTCCGGAGTCGGGGTTGAGTTGGCCCTCGACTTCAACGACGTGAGCCACACGTCTGACGAAGAGCACTGCCTCAATAAATACCCCAGCGATTACGCCATAGGCAAGATTATGAGTTATGACTACAACGATTACTGTACAAACCATTACGAAAGTTTCACTCTTAGGCATTCTCTTTAAAGTAGCTGGTGCCATTGAGTGCCAATCAAAAGTTAAGAAAGAAACCATAAACATGACTGCCACCAGGGCAGCCATCGGGATGACTGATACTAAATCCCCAGCAGATACGACTAGAAGTAGAAGGAAGACACCGGCAAGAAATGTAGAGAGCCTGGTGCGAGCACCAGATGCTTTTACGTTGATCATCGTTTGACCTATCATCGCGCAGCCACCCATGCCGCCAAAGAGGCCGGTAACTATATTGGCAATTCCCTGACCAGCGGATTCTCTAACTTTGTTTGACTTTGTATCAGTTATGTCGTCGACCAGTTTAGCGGTCAACAGAGACTCGATTAAGCCCACCATGGCGATTCCCATCGCGAAGGGTGCGATTACTGACAAAGTCTTCAAAGTGAATGGAACCGAAGGAATACCAAAAATCGGGAATCCAGAGGGAAGCTCGCCTTCGTCGCCGACTGTTGGTATAGAAATATTTGTGAAATAAGTCAAGGCGGTGATGGCAAATATTGCAATCAGGGGAGCAGGGATAGTTTTGGTCAATCTTGGTGCAAGAACAATGATTCCCAAACCGAGTCCAGTCAACCACCAAACGGAAAACGTCCTACCGAGCAAGTGTGGAAGTTGAGCGGAGAAAATCAAAATACCCAAGGAATTAACAAATCCGACCATTACGCTTCTCGGAATAAATCGCATTAACTTAACTACGCCAATAAATGCCAGAACGATCTGGATAATGCCACCTAGAATTACCGCTGCAACCAAGTATTCGATGCCATGGGATTTAACCAATGGCGCTATTACGAGCGCTATTGCGCCGGTAGCTGCCGAAATCATTGCCCGTCTTCCGCCAGTGATTGAGATGGTGACGGCCATAGTGAAGGAAGCGAATAGACCAACTTTTGGATCTACGCCTGCAAGAATCGAAAACGAAATCGCCTCTGGGATTAAAGCAAGGGCAACAACTAACCCTGCCAAGATTTCAGTAATCAAAATTCTCTTAGTGAAATTAAATGGATTAGGAATGTGCAGCTCGTTTCGTAGGTTTTAAATCAAATCAACAGAAGTGAATCACTTGCCAGTAAGTCTAACACCGGTAGCCTGCTCGAATCGCTCCTCAATCTCCTCCGGATTTGGGAAGTCTCTTCGCCAGCGGTTTTCATGAAGTTTTTCAGCAAGCATTTCCTTGTCAAAGAAGTTTCTAATTATTTCTTCATCTTTAATATTGAGAAAATCGAGCAATTTTGCATAGGAATTTTCCCGGTCGTGAATAATCAGATCTTCTAATTTAAGTATGAATTTCTGTTCCTCTGGAATTTGCACCATTGAAGCCTCGGCCATCGATGTGCGACGTAGCCACCATGCCATTGCACTATCAAAGTCGTTGGGTCCCCATGGCTCGCGAATTACCGAAGCAATAGTGTCTAATGGGTTGCGTTGCATCTCGATAAATTTTGCGCCTGGTAAAAGTCTATAAATAGAGCTGGCATGCATAATATTTGGTGGACTAGTGTCCATCCAGTTAGGTTCGCCGAGGTACTGTCTCTGAGCGTTGACAAACCCGTAAAAAAATTGGCGACTTGCCCCTTCGAGATCTTGGCTTGCCCCATCGTGTAACTCGCGAAGTAGGATCTTGATTTTCTTTTTGGATATACCCAAATGCAATCCACTATCCTGGTCAAGCCTATTTTTTCTCTCATACCATTCGTTGAGCATCTTTCCGGAAAATTTCTTTAGTCTTGGCTCATACTTACCAAGTGGCATAAAGTGGAGATAAAGCCGGCTCTTTTTGGAAATCTCTTGACTAGAAAAATCTCTCATTCCGAAGGCGAGATCGGTCAGCGAGAATACATCCGTCAAAAATTTTATCTCATATGGCTTGCCGCATTTAATCTTTGAGTGCCTACCGAGCAATTTTCCTACGATAGTTGTACCGCTTCTTCCTGTGCCTCCAGAAAAAATGGGCAAAAAAGAGTCATTCATAAGCAGAAAATATCGTGCTCGAGGGTAAGCACCAAGGACCTAAACGTTGTGTTCTCCAACAATCGAAGATATTGCGGCCCAATGCTGACTATGTACTCAATTTTCAGCGGATACGGAGAACTACTTTCTGATATAAAATTTGGTCATGAGCAATGAATCGAATTTAGCTAGGACAGCGCTTATTACAGGGGCAGGGAATTCGAAGGGGATCGGTTTCGCAACAGCGAAAGCGTTGGGATTACTTGGTTATCGAATTGGGATTACTTCGACTAGTGATCGAATTCGGGATCGTGTGAAAGAGTTGGAAATTTCGGGTATCGAAGCATTTGGTTACGTTGCTGATTTAACATTCGAAGAAGAGGCAGAGGCTCTGGTCAATGCCGTTGTTGAACGTTTTAACTCGCTGGACGTCTTGGTTAACAATGCAGGAATGACAAGCATTAGCGATCCGGCGGAAGACGGTGAAGGCCCGCTGGAGAATTACACGTTACCTAGTTGGCAATTAGCCATTTCGCGAAATTTGGACACGACAATGTTAGCCAGTAAGGCGGCTATGCCATTTCTCAAGAAGAGTGCAGCCGGCAGAGTTATAAATGTTGCAAGCGCTACCGGCCCAGTTTTGGTGATGCGAGATACGGTTGCATATGCGACCGCAAAGACAGCACTGATAGGTTTCACGAGAGCCGTCGCCCTAGATTATGCGCACTTTCCTTTGACGGTAAATGCCGTTGCCCCTGGTTGGATAGCAAGTTCGACTGACTCCGAGCACGAGATTCGCCAAGGTGCAGCTGTCCCGATGAGGCGTCGTGGAACTTCCGATGAAGTGGCGAGCGCAATCGTTTGGCTGTCCAGTCCTGGTGCTTCTTACATTACGGGACAGTGCATAGTTTTGGACGGTGGTAATGCTTTACCTGAAGAACGTGACAGCTAATGAATCGTATTTTCAAAAGGCGTAGCAATTTTGGCAAGAATGGTCTCAAAAGTTTTTAGTAAAGTACGAAAATAGAAAGATTCGAAGTAAAAGGTGGATTGTGACGGGTTCGAGCCTACGACCTCAGCCTCTTCTCTTTCGAGTGTGCGTATGTTCTCACCAGAGCCTGTCCCACGAGAGTTGATCGAGATTGCAGTTAGGAGTGCCAATACTGCACCACGCCCTTATATTTTTTTCCCAGTTGGCTATTTAGCTGAAGATTGCACCGTGCCGGATCTAGAACGAAAAGAACTCAGCAAGATTTTGAAGATATATTATCTATGATGATCTTCTCGCAGCGCACAGGCTCGTTTAGGCGCAAATCTGGAGCTATCGGCGAGAGATAGCTAGAAAAGACTGGTAGATACTCACCCTAAAAAAACTACAATCAATGTATGAAACCACGAATAATAGGAGTTTTGGCCATTCTCACCTTATCCATAAGTGCTACCGCTATGCCAGTAAGTGCTGCAGTCAAAGTAGGAGCAAAGTGCAAAGTAGTTGGGCAAATAAAAGCGAAGAATAGTAAGGAATTTATTTGCATAGCCAAAGGTAAGAAGTTGGTCTGGAGTAAAGATAAAACGGTGAAAAAAGTAGTTCCTCAAGTAACACCAACACCAACACCAACGACAGCACAGGCCAGTTTTTCATTCAAATACAACATTGATAAGAGCGTGCCTAAAGATTATGCGATTAAGTTCAGAGATACTATGAAAATTTTGGGCGAAGTAATTCCTATAGATTCGAAGATAGGCGAAAATGCCGAAATATCAAAGGAGTCAGGGAATCCTTTCATGAATATTTATGTGGCGAGGGAGGGAGCGAATGCGTGGCCAGTTACTGTCACTCGACACGGAGAGAATTGCATATGTGGTAATGGGCGAGAGACCTGGATGAATTTAACACTCTACAACTATGACATTGAGAGCAACAACGTTAGCTTTCTCGATGGATTGGTCGCACATGAGTACTTCCATGTGTATCAGAAATCACTGTCAAAAGATGTTCTGCGACCTAAATGGCTGACTGAGGGTACAGCTACTGCCATATCAGATCTGTATACGAATCAGTATTACGGTCAATGGGATTTGGAGTGGAAAATTCAGAATGATTCGTCAAAGTTCATTTTTACTAATCCTAAGTTATTTGAAAAATTTGAGTCATCAGAAGAAGACTCCACAGGAAAGGCGATGGATAGTAATTACGGCAGCTCAGTATTTATGGTTTTAGCCTTGGTGAAGGAATTGCAGAAACAGGGAATCTCCGAGCAGAGAGCTTTTGAAATGGTATTCAAAGATTTTTGGGTTGAGAATGCTCAGTTACCCCAGTTTATTGAGCTAGATGGTGGCAACGAAAAGAACGCTGTAGATTGGCAAAAAACATTTAAATCTCTCTTTAAAATGGATGTAAAGACCTTTTACGCACACTTACAAAGTGAGTATTCTCTTACAGATTACAAGGCAGACTACAAAAAGGTACTCCCAAGTAAGTCTTTAAAAATCCAAGATATCTTCGTAAGCAAGTAGCACCTGCGTAATTAAGGTTCAGTTTTATACTAGTGGACGATACTGGGATCGAACCAGTGACCCCCACAATGTCAATCTGTCTCGGTAAGTTTTTCAGCGTGTTGTCCAGTGCATTACGTTCAAACTTCTTGCTTATTTACGCGTGAAATACTTTCTCGGACTTAGACGATACCCGATGGAAAGTAGCAAGAAAGTAGCAAGAGATAGCTAGGAAAGGCAAAGGGGGTAGACAATGCACCTTAAAAAACTATTATCAACGTATGAAGTTACGCCTAATAGGAGTTCTGACCATTCTCGTCTTGTCCGTAAGTGCGACGGCTGTGCCGGTAAGCGCTGCGGTTAAAGCTGGAGCTAAATGCAAAGTAGTTGGACAGATAAAAGTTAAGAAGAATAAGGAATTTACTTGCACAGCCAAAGGCAAGAAGTTGGTATGGAGTCGAGGCCAGGTAAAATTCATTACACCAAATGAATTGGCACCTCAGCCTGAATTGGCACCTCAGCCTGAATTGGCACCTCAG
>CALEGP010000039.1 GCA_937876245.1 uncultured Actinomycetes bacterium
AGAGTCGGACTTACTTTCGTTAGATGTTCTCGAAGTGGCTCGAACCATTAGGTAGCTAGAAGCTATTAATTTGCGCGTATCCTTTGCAATATGACTAATCACGGAAATATGTACGGACCATCCTTTACCTTTCTAGGAATTCCGGCATGTGATTTGGATGATCCTTCAACCTATGCTGGCGCTGATGTGATCATCTTGGGAGCCCCGATCGATAGCGGAACTTCACACAGATCTGGTGCAAGGTTTGGACCGCAGGCAATTCGTGGGGGAGATTATCTGCCACATGATGGCTCACGCCCACATCTCGCACTGCGCACAGATGGTCTAAAGGATTTAAAAGTTTTTGATGCCGGTGATCTTTTGATGCTCGGCGGTGACTTAATAAAATCACTTGAAGTATTAAAGAATGAAACTGAGAAAATTTCTCGTGCCGGAATCATTCCAATAATTCTTGGCGGTGATCATTCAATCGCATCAGCTGATGTTGCGGGAATCGCAGAGCATCGTGGCAAAGGTAAAATTTCAATGATTCACTTTGATGCTCATGCCGATACTGGCGAGGATCAATTTGGAGCATTAGTCGGTCACGGAACTCCGATGCGGAATCTTATTAATAACGGGTATGTCCGCGGCGATCGCTTCTTGCAATTGGGACTTCGCGGATACTGGCCTGAAGAAAAAACTTTGAATTGGATGCGCGATCAAGGAATGCGCTCATACGAGATGACTGAGATACATCACCGTGGTTTAAAAGAAGTTTTAGATGAATCATTTGCAACACTGACTGATGGCTGTGATGGCGTATTTCTCTCAGTTGATATCGATGTTGTTGATCCTGGAATGGCACCTGGAACCGGAACTCCAGAACCTGGCGGAATGACTAGCCGCGAATTATTAGAAGCAGTGCGTCGAATCTGTTTCGAGCTTCCGATTGTTGGTATCGACATCGTAGAAGTTGCGCCACCATTTGATAGCGCAGATATAACCGCAATCTTGGCCAACCGCGTCGTACTTGAGGCGCTCTCTGCGATTGCCAAACGTAGAAATGGTTCGGCCTATAGTCCAACGCAGAACTTATTGGATCGATAGGTAAGTAATTTAAACCTTTTAAATCCTTAAAATTTAAAGCGTTGCCAGGATAATTTTGATATCTGAAATCTTGGTCCAAGGATTCACGATTGCAAAGCGCAGTATTGGCTCGCCATCGTGTGATGAAGGTGGAATGAAGCCAACTTGATCGGCCAATAACTTATCGCTCCAACTCTGGTAATCCTCTTTTTTCCAACCCTTACGTTTAAATGCAACGATAGAGAGCTCGGGCTCGCAGAGTAATTCAAGATTTGGATGCGCTCTAACCAGCTCTGCCGCCTGCTTTGCAATAACTAAAGATTGCTCCATCGCATCGGTATAGGCATCGACGCCGTGAGCTGCAAGTGAGAACCAGAAGGGCAGGCCTCGAACTCTGCGAGTTAAGTGAATCGCGTAATCTGATGGACTCCAGCTGTCATCATGAAGTGTCTCTAAATAAGAGGCGTGCTGAGTATGAACTTCTTTTCCATACTTTGGCTCTCGATAAACAAGTGCGCAGGCATCATATGGCGCAAAGAGCCACTTATGCGGATCGACAATAAATGAATCTGCCATCTCAACTCCGTCAAAGAGTGGACGAACAGAGGGAGCACACAACGCAGCCAGGCCATATGCGCCATCAACATGGAACCAGATGTCCCGATCATGGGCCGCCTTGCCAATACTTGCTAAGTTATCAATTATTCCAAGGTTAGTTGTTCCAGCAGTTGCAACAACTGCAAATACTCGACTCTCACCTGTGGCATGAAGCTGATCAACAGCAGCGCCAACAGCAGCCCCTTGCAACTTGCCATTCTCATCTGTTGGAATTTTTAGGATATCTACATCCATTACATTTGCTGCGCTAGCAATCGAAGAGTGTGCCTCTTCGCTGCAAGCCACAACAAAGCGTCTAGTTTCAGGAAACTTCTTACGAGCTTGCGCCCTTGCAACAACTAAGGCTGACAAATTTCCAATTGTTCCGCCTTGAACAAAAACACCACCAGAACTTTCGGGAAGGCCAGCAAGATCTGAGAGCCAACGTAGTGCCTGATTTTCCGCAAAGACCGCCCCTGCACCTTCTTGCCAGGATCCACCATAGAGCGCGCTGGCACCGACAACTAAATCAAATAGGTTGGCAAACTCACTGGGCGCAGATGGAATAAATGCAAGGTTGCGCGGATGATCGGATGAGATACAAGCCTTTGCTAAAACTTCAGTAAAGACTTCCAGTGCTTTCTTTCCACCGAGACCCTTCGCAGTGATTGTGTTTCCAACTTCCGCAAACAAATCTTCGGCGCTTCGTGGACCATCTAAAGGTGGATCGCTCTTCAAACGTTCAAGGCTATAGGCAAGAATTTCTTTCGCAAGCTCTTCAACTTCAGGGGTAAATTCATGCATGACGAAAGTCTGCCATGGATTGTTCTATCTACCCAGCCCTCTTCCCAGTCCGATTACCTACAAAATAGCGGCTAGTTGTTGTGGTCGTTCCGATGTATGAAGGATGTGTTGGATTTAGCGTTGCAGTAATAACCACATAGCCTCTAGTCGATGGACGGTATGAGCAGATAACAGTTGCATTTGCTAGTACGACCTTCCTCTTGCATCCAGGTATCACCTTGCCATTGACTTTAAAGGTAACTTTGCCAGCGACTGCTGCACTTGCAGTAACTGCCTTTGCCTGGCGGTAGGTAAGTGCGCCTGGCTCTAGAGTGATCGTGGCGCTAACGCTGGTGGTTGTGAAGGTAATAGTGGTTTGAAGAGATGAGATTGCGTTGTAATTGGTATTGCCAGCCATAGTTGCAGTAAGAAGACAGGTGCCACTAGCTTCTGGAGTAAGTATGTTTCCTGAGGTAAGGGTGCAGATTGTTGTGCCCGCGGCGTATTGATAAGTAACTGCCTCACCGCTGCTGCCACCGCTAGTTGCAAGGGTGAGCGGGCTGCCAAATGAGCCAGAGGTTGTGGTAATTGACAGGGCTGTTTGGGAGGCCTTCTCGACGCTCACATCATTTGTAGTAGTTGCACTGTTATAGCTTGCGCTATCAGTTGGCGTGAAGGTTGCAGTAATGGTGGCGGCTCCAGCGCCTGCAACGGTGAAGGTAGAGCCAGAGATAGAGATGACAGATGAATTACTAGAGCTATAGCTAAAGTCGCCAGCGATAGATGCGGTAACAGTTGGAGGGGTAACTGTGTAGGTGCTATCACCAAAGGTCTTTGTAACGTTAGACCAAGAGGAGAAGGTTGGGGTTGTAACTGATGAAGTTGTAATTGGTAAATTAACGTATATCTGGAGTGAAAATGATGAAGGTACGGGACATGCAGAGGTTCCAGTGGCGGTTTTACAGAAGGTCCAGTCAGGGTTGCCTCCCGGACTTTTGCCGTAAGCAATTTCAGGTCCGTCTGTATGTCGATTCCAAACAAACACTGGTTTGAAATTGCTCATATCGTGAACTTGGAAAGATCCATAGTTAGAGGCGCCAGCAGGACTATCGTCGTAATCGTAGGTACCTCCGTTTCCGTTAGGAGATAAAGCTGAATTTGAAGCCGAGTAGTTCCAAGGCCAGATTTCTAGCCTTCCATCCATACCAAATCCAGAATTTACAGCCGAATTATCCGAATAGATATTTAAATCTGTGACATTTGCTTGAACAACAAATTGATTTGCAGTTCCGGCCGTAGTCGGAATTCGTAACTCCGCAATAGATGGTAGGACAGATGCACTAGTTTTATCAGTGGACCACTTGTTGAAGTCAACATCTGCATACTTTGATACTGAATTTATAGTAGTGCCCATTCTGTAACGGATCCGAGAAAAATCTTCACTTGCGCCAGAAAAGGCATTTCCTGCCGTAATTCCATATCCAGCTTCATAAACTATATTTCCTGCACTTCTTAACGCTGTTGTTGTTCCATAAATTTTTGTCCATGGATATCCGTTTGCGCCTCTGGTTGCACTTGATACTGCAGCGATTCTGAAATAATAGACAGTCGAAGGGTTTAGTTCTGAGGAAATAGTGTAGGAGGTCGAAGCTGATGAAATAGTTGTTACTGATGACCAAGCAGTTCCATTGGTAGATTTTTCGATTACATAGCTTGTTGGACTGCCAAAAGCAGGTGCGCTCCAGGTTAGGGCGACACCGGCAGCACTTGCTGATTGCGTAATACTTTGTGGTGCAGAAGGTGCCCCGTATGTTGCTGCCGACACTTCACGAATATCGAAGATAGCGCTAGAAACTACTAATGAAATTAGCAAGCAAGTCCTAAAAAATATAGAAACTTTTCTATTAATGTCCAGCATAATTAAGTTTAGCCTGTGACCCCTACCCGCCCCTTGGTCCCGTCCTGTTATTCACAAATACCTTTATCGGAGTGGCAGTCGCACTAGGAATTCCATCTGCTACTGGGTTGGCTGTTGCAACAAGCGTCACAGATCCACGCATCGAGGGCCGCCAGTTGCAGGTAACTGTGAAGCTAGAGCCAGAGCCCGTAGCAAGCCGCCTCCTGCATCCAGGTATTACCTTCCCGTTCAATTTAAATGTCACTTTAGATGCCACAGAGATATCTGCCGTAATCAAGATGGCAGTTCGATAGCTAGCGCTAGTTACCGCGCCTGCAAGACTGAGTCCATTAAAGGCTGTTGTGTCGGGATTAAAACTCGATGGGTACAAGATTATTTTTGGACCAATTTCTTTTGTTGTATTTCCAGGCCAGAACCAAAGCAATCGCCAAACTGCTCCGCCACCATTTTCGTGTACCCAAGCCTCCACCGGATAATAATTTCCGGCAACCATTTCTAGGCTTCCAGTGCCATTACAATTTTGACCGGTAGATGGACCGTGCGCTGTGGGGTCATTTATTACAACTTGATTATTGATCTTTAAATAGGATTGATCATCCGTCTGCGCACAAAATGAAACGGTCCCAGTGTATGGAGCCAAAATGTAGCCAGTGCCGTAACCAATAAAGTTGTCAGTTCCACACCCTGCGGCTCCCAGAGGACTGCCGTTGCCCCAATCATAATTCAGGTAATCCGTTGTAGTTGCACACGCACCTGAAGTTACAGCGCTTGGTGGCGTACTCCAACCACTAAGAGTCTTAAAACTTAGACTGAGTCCAGTTCCATCAACAGCCTGCGCTGCAATTGGATTTAAACAGGTCGAGAGAATAGAAAAGATGAGCACCACCCTTGACCCCACTGCGGTTATTCACAGATACCTTTCTAGGCAGCTGCAATGCAGTCATTTGAAAAATCAAATTCAATCTCGTTCGGTGAGTGCTGGCACTTTATATTCCTGAATTTATTGATAGCCAGGCTTAGTAGAAATCGAGCCTGTAGATCGAGGCCACATTGAAAATATTCCTTAGTGGGATAACGGGTATAGTCAATTTTGTAACCAAGTGTGTTACTCGTGCCTAGTGAATAGGATATTTAAATGAATTGGGATCATGATAGATACGGATTTGAATCTATGCATAACTCAGGATACGGAATAGTTATGATGATTTTTGGAATATTATTATTGTCGGCATTTTTCGTACTAATCTTCAGAGCGATGGATCGACCACAGCATGTTGCGGCACGCAAGAACTCTAAGAGCCAGAGCCAGTCCGCACTGGAAATAATTGATATTAGGTTGGCAAAGGGCGAGATGTCCAAAGAAGATTACGTCACTGCGCGAGAGTTGCTCGACCCAAATTAAGATTCTATAACTTATTTATTTTTTGTCACCAATATGCTGTTGCAAGGTCAGTTTCTAAAATTTCAGGTCACCTATTGGATGTCAATTTTAACGAGGAGTGGGCTGTGAGGGACTTGAACCCCCGACCCGATGATTAAGAGTCATCTGCTCTACCAACTGAGCTAACAGCCCCTCTTTACTAACTTTAGAACTCATTTGAAGTTGAATACTTCGAATGCAGAGCAGACCCTATCAGCGAGATACGGCGGGTGCAAAAGCCTAAATGGCGTTGCAACCTCTTCTTTTGAGCTCTCCCTAGCGACAGTTTTCTGAGGCAAAAGGCCCTAATCCTAAGCCTTCCGGCTTTGGAACCGAGCGCTTTCTAAAAGTCAGTTTCTAATGCTCGTCGAAACGCTTGTATGAATTTACAATTTCAATTTGAGCAGCGTCATGATTTACCCATTCACCACCATGAACTTCTTTGCCTGGCTCGAGGGTTTTATAGACTTCAAAGAAGTGCTTGATTTCTTCTAGCTCGTAATATGGAACGTCAGCTAAATCTTTGAGTCCGGCCTTTCGGATGTCGCCAGCGGCAACACAAAGCAGTTTGTCATCTCCACCTTTTTCGTCAGTCATTCGAAACATTCCAATAACTCGGCACGAGACGACACATCCAGGGAAAGTTGGTTCATCCAACATAACAAGAGCGTCCAGTGGATCGCCATCATTGGAGAGCGTGTTCTTTACGAAGCCATAATCATGGGGGAAACGAGTTGCAGTAAAGAGCATTCGATCCAGACGAACTTCGCCAGTCTCATGATTAATTTCGTATTTATTTCTAGATCCGGCGGGAATTTCTATGACAACATCGAAGACCATAGATTCCAACTTAGTCTCCTTTTAAATATTGGGGTGAACGACGGGACTTGAACCCGCGACATCTCGGACCACAACCGAGTGCTCTACCAGCTGAGCTACGCCCACCATGAGGTGCTAATACTACGGTAATAAAAGAGACTTAATGCTAATTTAATTGTTTGGGATAAAAATCGCCTTTCGGTAGTACTCAAGTTCTTCGATGGAATCTCTGATATCGCCAAGAGCCCTATGATTGCCAGTCTTCTTGGGGGCGGCAAAATAAACTCTTGGATACCAACGGCGGGCTAGCTCTTTGATAGATGACACATCAATTGTTCGGTAATGCAGATAGGCATTGAGTAGGGGCATATCTCGGGCGATAAATGAGCGATCGGTTCCCACCGAATTTCCCGCTAGTGGAGATTTGCCTGCGCCGGGAGCATATTTTTCGAGGTAGGCGATTATGTCGGCTTCTGCCTTTGAGCTCTCAACCCCACCTGCAATTTCAGTGATCAGGCCAGATGCAGTATGCATATTTGTCACGAATTCATTCATACCTACGATTTGCTCTGGGGTTGCGGTGATAACTAGGTCTACACCTTCGCCCAGAATATTGAGCTCTGAGTCGGTGACAAGGACCGCAATTTCGAGCAATACATCTTTATTAAGGTCAAGGCCAGTCATCTCGCAATCAACCCAGATTAGGTTTGGAGAGTCATTCTTTGCGGCCATTGGGGGAGCCTAAACCAGGATGGGTCTTTGGGAGTAATCGCAGTAATTTCACCTTTCGTTCATCCATAGTTCATCTTCGTTCCACATTGCTTCCGCTCTTTACTAGGAGTATCTCACCATGATCTCCTCGGCCCTTGACGGGAAAATGACGCCAGGTCCACGTGAAATTACATCTAACCCACGGCTTAGCGACAAATTCTTTCGGGCTATTGTTACCTCTTTTGGATTCTCTGCTCTCATTATTTTAACGTTAATCGGGGCATTCTTGGCTGTTCGTGGATTTCAAATTTTTAAATCAGAGGGACTTCATTTCATCACTGGGTTTAAATGGGATGTAACTATTGATGATGCCGGAGAAGTTACGTATGACATGGGCATCGGAGCCATGTTGGTCGGCACAATTTTGATTTCAACAGTCGCATTAGTTGTTGGAGTTCCACTTTCGATTTCTGTCGCGCTCTTCCTTACTTTTTATGCTCCAATTAGAATTCGCACTTTTCTCATTTCAATCGTTGATTTAATGGCAGCATTCCCCTCGGTGCTCTTTGGTTTGTGGGGATATTTTGTTTTAATGCCGATGGCAACTTATTGGTCGAAGTTACTTTATAAATATTTGAATTGGATCCCAATCTTTGATGCTCCGGAAAAATTCTTTGAGCGCTCACCTTTCATCGCAGGGCTGGTTCTTGCAATTATGATTATTCCAATTGTAACTTCAGTATCTCGCGAGGTTTTTGCCCAGACACCTTTGGATCGTGTCCAAGCTGCTTATGCACTTGGTGCAACTCGGTGGGGAATGATTCGCACCGTTGTGCTTCCCTTTGGAACCAATGGCGTAATCGGTGGTGCAATGCTTGGGCTTGGCCGAGCATTCGGAGAAACCGTTGCTGTTTATACAATTCTGAATTTAGTTTTCAGACCGAACTGGCATATTTTATATGGAGCTGGTGGAAACATCGCTTCTCTAATCATTCTTAAGTGGGGCGAAGCTACAGACCTAGAAACGAATGCTTTATTGGCTGCTGGCTTTGTGCTGTTCCTGATGACTCTAGGGGTCAATATGGGAGCAAATTTCATTGTGGGCCGTACTTTGAAATCAGGTAAATAAGATGAACTCTGAAATTATTAAACCAGAAAAGCCTTGGGTTTTAACACCCCGGCAAGTCGCTCCTAGAGCGCTCCTCTTTTCATTGGCATTTTTCGCGACAATCTTCACTTTAAACTTGACTTCTTTTAATGGAAAATTGGGATTCTTCTTCTTGTTATTTGCTTACAGTTCTGCCGCGAATTTGACTTACAACGTTAGAAAACATGGTCGAAAGGCGATAGGTGAGAGCATCGCTGGATCGCTGATCCTTGGCGGATCGCTAGTTGTTTTTCTTCCGGTTTTTAGCATTTTGTTCACAACTCTTCAAAACGGAATTAGTGGACTGCATTTCACGCTATTCACAGAATCAATGTCAGAAGCTTCCTTTATCGATCCCATAGGCAATGGTGGTTTGCTACATGCACTTATTGGAACTATCTATTTAATCGTAATTTCTGCCGTTATCAGTGTCCCAATGGGAATTATTACTGCTCTGTACTTGACTGAAATTAAAGGCCCAGGTTCTCGCTTTATTCAGTTTGTCGTTCAAGCTATGAGCGGTGTTCCATCGGTAGTGGCAGGACTCTTTATTTTTTCATCGGTAATTCTTCTTACTCCGATTAAAGCTTCCTCGTTTGCTGGCGCTCTCTCCCTCGCGATATTGATGATCCCAACAGTTACTAGAACTTCCCAAGAGGTCTTACTACTTGTGCCAAGTGATCTACGGGAAGCAGGACTTGCCATGGGAGCAACTCAATGGAAGACGGTTGTAACAATTGTTGTGCCAGCCGCGAGAAATGGCTTGATAACTGCAACTATTTTGGGTGTTGCCAGAATCGCTGGTGAAACTGCGCCGTTGATTTTCACTCTAGGAGGGGCGGATAAAGTAAATCTGAATCCCTTTAAAGATTACAACTCTGCGTTGCCATTCTATGTTTGGAAGGGGCTCTCACTTGGGACTCCAGAATCTCTAGCACGCGCTTGGTCTGGAATTCTGGTCTTGATAGTTCTTGTCTTAAGCTTGTTTATTTTGGCTCGGACCTTTGGTTCTCAGAAGTTTAAGAAATAATTGGAGTATTTATGGAAAATCCGGACCTACTTGAGGAGAAAATAATGAGCACTGATCCGAATCCGGCTGCTTCCAGCAGTGCAAAACCTAATTCTTTAGGTGATATTTCAGCAACCAGGCAAGCTAATCGCCAACCGGGCAATCGACCTCTCGGCTCTGGCCTTGAGGCACGCGGAATCCATGCCTGGTTCGGCAAGAACCATGTCTTGGAAGATGTTTCATTAGATTTTGCTGCTGGAACCGTCACGGCTCTTATTGGACCCTCTGGTTGTGGCAAGTCAACTTTCATCCGCACCCTAAATCGGATGCATGAGTTTATTCCTGGTGCTGCGATGGCCGGAGAAGTTTTATTGGATGGCAAAGATGTATACGACCCAGGCATTGATGTTACGAAGATACGTTTACAAATAGGAATGGTTTTTCAAAAACCAAACCCATTTCCGTCAATGACGATTGGCGAGAATGTACTTTCCGGAATCAAGCTCGCACAGCTCAAGGTTGATAACAAAGATGATTTACTCGAA
Source organism: uncultured Actinomycetes bacterium (assembly GCA_937876245.1). Taxonomy (GTDB): domain Bacteria; phylum Actinomycetota; class Actinomycetes; order Nanopelagicales; family Nanopelagicaceae; genus AAA044-D11. The sequence goes on from CALEGP010000039.1 coordinate 10,018, forward strand.
GAATGTCTTGTCCGCGCTGGCCTATGGAGTGAAGTTAAAGATCGCCTCGGTGCACACGCAGGCGGCCTCTCTGGTGGGCAGCAGCAGCGCCTCTGCATCGCTCGCGCGCTTGCCGTCAAACCAAAAGTATTGTTGATGGATGAGCCTTGTTCGGCCCTTGACCCGGGTTCAACACTGCGCATTGAGGACACAATTGTTGAGCTTGCTAAGAACATAACAATTGTTATCGTTACTCATAATATGCAGCAGGCTGCACGAGTTAGTGATTACACCTCATTCTTCTTGAGTGATGGTGGGCCTGGCCAGATGATTGAAGTCGGCCCAACTAGCCAAATTTTCTCTCGTCCTGTCGATCAGCGAACCGAGAACTATGTATCCGGTCGATTTGGCTAATTTGAAGCGAATTTAACATTCATATCTCGTTCACCTTGAGTTAATTCTTCGTACCCCGCCTATTTCTTTGGATTCATAAGATTTAACCACACCTACGAAGGATCGAAAGGGATATATGAAAAGCTCTACTTCAGTGAAGGCCATAGCAGCAACAACTCTGGCTTTTGTACTTGCTCTAGCCCCAGCCGCACATGCAACAACTTGGAAAGCTGGCGGTGCTTCTTCCGTAAATAACCTAATGGCAGCATGCAAGTCTGACTATCAAAAGACTACTGGCGACGACTTTCCCTACAATGGAACAGGTTCTGGAGATGGCAAGAAGGGTCTGCACGCAGGAACTTTAGATTTCGCATTTTCTGACAGCGTTGATACCGCACCGATGGATGGAGAAATCCACTTACCTGCATTCGTGTGGCCAGTTGGAATTCTTGTAAATATGGGAGCTGACCAAAGAGGAATTAATCTTTCTACAAAAACAATCGCTGGAATTTTCAGTGGTGAAATTACAAATTGGAATGATAAGCAAATATTTGCTGATAACAATCAGACCGTAGAAGAAGTTATCTACAAAACTAAGAAAAATGGCAAAGTAAAGATGACCAAAGCAGGAGCGCCTAAGATTCTTAGAACTGTTGAAAGAACTCTTCACCATACACTTCCAAATAAGAAAATCACTGTTTACTACCGCACCAAGAACTCAGGAACTTCAAATAACCTGACTCGTGCGCTAAATGTTCTAGAGCCAACTATCTGGCCAAAATCAGCAAATGACTCATTTGCAACTTCATTCCCTGGAGATATAACAAGGCTTGCTTCAACGTTTCGCGGCGCTGCTGGATCTGGTGATGTCGCTAATGGCGTGAAATCAACTCCTTGGTCAATCACTTATGATGAAGTTGGTTTCGCTGAAGCCCCATATAACCTAACGATTGCTAGCGTCATCAACGCAGCTGGCAAGTCAGTTCAACCTTCAAGCGAATCTGCTATGGCAGCTGCAGCTGAAGCAACTGTTGCAAGTAACGGAACTGTTACTTTCGATTATAAGAACACCAGCCCAGCTGCTTATCCATTCACCGCAACCACATACGCACTTGCGCTGACAAATTACGGTGATAAAACTAAGGCATCTGGCATCAAGAACACACTTGACTATCTTGCAAATAACTGTGCCAAGAACAATCCGGCACAAGGATTTGGTGCCTATTCAGCTGCTAATGCCTTCTCATTGGCATTTGCTTCACAGCTTGCGAAATTAGGCTCATAATCAATTAGGAAAGAAGAACAAAGCCGGGCTCACATCTGTGAGCCCGGCTTTGTTCTTTGGTGCGCCTGGCAGGAATCGAACCTGCGGCCTACCGCTTAGAAGGCGGTTGCTCTATCCGACTGAGCTACAGGCGCATATCGTCAATTTCATGTGCGAGTCTACCGATTTGAACCGATAAGGTTTCGCACATGGCTGAGTTTATATATACGATGAAAAAGGCGCGCAAAGCGCATGGCGACAAGGTAATTCTTGATGATGTGACCTTGATGTTTTTGCCGGGCGCCAAAATTGGAGTGGTTGGGCCCAATGGATCGGGTAAATCCACGGTCCTTCAAATTATGGCCGGCTTACAACAGCCCTCAAATGGCGAAGCATTTTTATCTCCGGGATACACCGTAGGGATTTTGTTACAAGAACCAGCGCTTGATGAAAGTAAAACAGTCTTGGAGAACGTACAAGAGGGCGTTGCCGAAACAATGGGGTTACTTAGTCGCTTCAATCAAATTAGTGATGAGATGGCTAGTCCTGACGCAGATTATGACAGGCTGTTAGCCGAGATGGGAACTTTGCAAGAACAACTAGATCATCGAAATGCTTGGGATTTAGATTCCCAACTTGAGCAAGCCATGGATGCTCTTCGTTGCCCACCGGGAGATGCCGATGTATCGGTACTGTCCGGAGGTGAACGTCGCCGAGTAGCGCTCTGTAAGTTGCTTCTACAGCAGCCAGATTTATTGTTGCTTGACGAGCCGACAAACCACTTGGATGCCGAATCGGTCCTCTGGCTTGAACAGCACTTGAGTAAATATCCAGGCACAGTTGTCGCGATTACGCACGATAGGTATTTCTTGGACAATGTTGCGGAATGGATTTTGGAACTAGACCGAGGCCGCGCTTATCCATATGAAGGAAACTACTCAACATATTTAGAGAGCAAATCTTCACGTTTGAAAGTTGAAGGGCAGAAGGACGCTAAGCGGGCTAAGCGACTGACTGAAGAGCTCGAATGGGTTCGCATGAATTCAAAGGGCCGCCAAGTTAAATCTAAAGCTCGTCTTGCGCGTTATGAAGAGATGGCATCTGAAGCAGAAAAAACTCGGAAGTTGGATTTCGAAGAGATTCAAATTCCAATGGGTCCTCGACTAGGAAATGTTGTTGTCGAAGTTGAACACCTTAACAAGGGCTTTGGCGAACGACTGCTTATTGATGACCTTTCTTTCACTCTGCCACGTAATGGAATTGTCGGAGTAATTGGACCCAATGGTGCGGGTAAGACCACGCTTTTCAAAACTATTCTTGGAATGGAAGAGCCTGACAGCGGCCTAGTAAAGATCGGCGAGACTGTGAAAATTTCCTACGTTGACCAATCTCGAGGCGGCATAGACCCTAAGAAGAGCTTGTGGGAAGTGGTCTCAGATGGTTTGGACTATATAAAAGTTGGCCAAGTCGAGATGCCTTCTCGCGCCTATGTTTCAGCCTTTGGCTTTAAGGGACCTGATCAACAAAAGCCGGCTGGCGTTCTCTCTGGTGGTGAGCGCAACCGTTTGAATCTTGCTCTGACTCTTAAGATCGGCGGAAATCTTTTACTACTGGATGAGCCGACTAACGATCTCGATGTTGAAACACTCGGTTCGTTGGAAAATGCCCTTCTTGAATTCCCAGGTTGTGCCGTTGTTATTTCCCACGATCGCTGGTTCTTGGACCGCGTAGCAACTCATATCTTGGCCTATGAAGGAGATTCACAATGGTTCTGGTTCGAAGGAAACTTTGAATCTTATGAAGAAAATAAAGTTGCCAGACTTGGAGTAGAGGCTTCGCGTCCACACCGAGTTACATACAGAAAGTTGACTCGTTAATGCGCCACCATGGAAAAACTTATGTTCGCTGGAATGATTTAGATGCCTTTGGGCATATTAATAATGCGAATTATTTAACTTTCATTCAAGAAGTACGAGCTGATTTCACTTGGTACTCCCGAATTGCTCGAGGTCTCCAACCAATGTTTTCGGATATGGTTGTAGCGCGCGCTGAAATCGATTATCTCGAACCAATAAATCAGGGCGGATTTGAAATCGATATCGCGATCTGGGTTTCAAAAATTGGAAAATCTTCATTCACTCTGGAATATGAACTTACCTCCAAGGCAGGGGTACATGCCAAAGCTCGCACTGTGCAAGTAGCAGTGGATATGGAGAGCAAGCGCTCACGGGCAATTAATGATGAAGAGCGAACCTTGCTGACCGAATATTTAGAGGCCTAGTCAATTGCTGGAATCCACTAAGAGAAATCGAATTCATCCAGCATGGTTCGCAGCCGGAGTTACATTTTTAACATTGGTTGCTACTGCTGGATTTAGATCTGCCCCCTCAGTATTGGTAGTTCCTCTTGAAGATTCTTTTGGCTGGTCTCGGGAAAATATTTCACTTGCCATAGCTATCAATGTCTTGCTCTTTGGCTTGACCGCCCCATTTGCGGCAGCCTTGATGGAAAGATTTGGAATCCGCCAGGTCGTAATGACTGCGCTTACAACGGTTGGAATTGGGGCGCTATCAACAATTTTCATGACAAAACCTTGGCATTTAATTGCGCTCTGGGGAGTGGTCGTTGGGGTTGGTACTGGATCGATGGCGCTGGTATTTGCCGCCACAATCGCAAATCGTTGGTTTGTTAAGAAGCGAGGCCTGGTCGTTGGCGCCCTCACGGCAGCTACCGCAACCGGGCAGTTGATATTCCTGCCAGGACTTTCGGCTCTTGCGACCAATATTGGCTGGAAATCGGTTTCTATCACCGTCGCTTGTGGCGCCTTTGTCATGGTTCCACTTATTTTTATCTTTTTAAAAGAGAGACCATCCTCGGCTGGAGTAAGCCCATATGGGGCGCCACTTGACTGGACTGAGCCTGAAAAGAGTAAGACTAACCCGGCTCGCTTGGCGATTGAGACTCTTAAGGAAGCCAGTAAGGTAAAGGATTTTTGGTATTTAGTTGGATCATTTTTTGTCTGCGGATTATCTACTAGCGGGCTAATTGGTACTCACTTTATTCCAGCTGCTCATGACCATGGAATGGGAGAAGTTACAGCCGCAAGTTTATTAGCCCTTGTTGGCGTATTTGATGTTCTTGGCACAGTTTTTTCTGGTTGGTTAACTGACCGATATGACCCGCGCAAACTTCTCTTTATTTACTATTTCTTCCGTGGCCTATCACTATTTTTACTGCCTTCAATTCTCTTTGCAACGGTACATCCATCTACTCTCGTCTTCGTTATTTTCTATGGCTTGGATTGGGTGGCAACCGTTCCACCAACAGTCCTGCTCTGTCGCCAGATATTAGGACCGGAGCGAACTACAGTGATTTATGGTTGGGTATTTGCTGCGCATCAAATTGGTGGCTCGGCAGCAGCTTTTGGTGCCGCAATATTGCATACGAAATTTGGTGACTATGCCTCCGCTTTTTATGTCAGCGGATTGATGTGTATCGTTGCTTCTTATTATGTTCTGCGAATTGGAGAAAAAGGAAAGGTAGAAATTTCCCGATGAGCGAAGCCACATTTTATGAACGTGCCGGAGGGTCTGATACATTTAAAGAACTAACGAAACGGTTTTATCAAAGGGTAGCTCTAGATCCAATCCTTAAACCAATGTATCCCGATGAAGATATGGCCGGGGCTGAGGAGCGATTGGAATTATTTTTGGAACAATACTGGGGCGGTCCTAGTTCCTATTCAGAACAGCGGGGCCATCCAAGACTTCGGATGCGTCATGCGTCTTTCCATATTGCATCCCCAGAACACGATGCCTGGCTGGCCTGTATGCATGCCGCAGTAATCGAATTGGAAATTGCTGAGGAACTTAAGGAAGAACTTTGGACATATTTTCAGTATGCCGCCCACTCCATGAAAAATCAGGCTGATTAAACCCCAGAAATACCAGTATTTTTGGCTGAGTTAAGGCACTATTTACCCATCAACTCGAGCCACGCGTTGGACCAAGGGAGCAATTTAAGTGCCACAGACATTGGTGCTGAACGCCACCTACGAGCCACTAGGTGTCGTATCAGAGAGACGAGGATTACTCCTTGTCTTAAATCAGCGCGCAATCACAATTGAAGAATCAGACGTTGTGTTGCACTATTCCGGAGGCGAATTAACACTTCCTGCAGTAATTAGATTAGTGAAATTTGTTCGGATTCCATATCGCCATGCAGTTCCGCTCTCGCGGCGCGCACTTTTCGCCCGCGATGGAGGGCGTTGTGTTTATTGCACTGCGCCTGCAACCTCAATTGATCATGTGATTCCAAGAAGTCGCGGTGGTGGACACAATTGGGAAAATGTTGTTTCGGCTTGCCACAGATGCAATCACCAGAAGGCCGATCGAATGTTGAAGGAAATTGGTTGGAAGTTGAAGACTTTGCCACGCCAGCCAGCAGGTGCAGCCTGGAGAATTTTGGGAACTGGAAACCCGGATTCAAGATGGCTCACTTACTTGCGGCCATTTGGTGCTGAACACGGGGTTGCCTAAGATACGAGCATGCCACTAAATAATTTCCATCAAATTAGCGCCGCAATATTAAATCGAATCACTCAAGAAGATGGCTCGATGCCTGGCGAACCTCTCGGAACGTTTAAGGGCATAACTTATTTCCTGGTTATACCAACCGTTATGTTTGCAGTAACTTCAGCAGTTGTACTTTTCTCAACAATAGAACGCAAAAAGAAAGTTCCTTCACTTACTCGGGTCCAGTAAGTTTTAAGCGTCCTTTGCTTGCGCTTTAAGTGCACGAGATAGGGCATCTCTACTCTCTGAAACTAATCGGCGAAGTCCGGCCGGAGTATCTTTTCCAGTGGTATCAAGCCAATTAATTGTCTTATCCAAAGTTGATTGATCAGTTATATATGTTGGATAACTGAGCTCAACGAAGGAGCTTCCAATATCAAATGATGCGTTATCCCACATAGCGATAAGAGAATCGAAATATGGATCTACATATTTGGCAAGTAAATCTCTGTGACCTGAACGCATGAACCCCTTATGAATCGCGGCCCGAATCGAGCTGGTCATCTCATCGTTAACAATAGAGTTCCAACCGGTTTGCTTTGCTTCGGCTGTTGGGAAGGCGGCCACACAAGAGGTGTGACCGAGTTTTCCATTGATTGTATTGTCGCGCTCTAATTCGCCGTCCAGCTCGGCGCGAGTAAATAAGCCGCGTTCACATAGCGCTAGTACAAATGTCCAACGTAGGTCGGCATCAACTTTCAAGCCATCCAGTTTTCCATCAAGCAGCGCGCGTAGTTGCTCGCCATGCGACTTTGTAACGGCAAGGCCCGCAAAAATTCTGGCAAATTGCAGCTGATGATCACTCTCTGGTTTGGCAGATGCAAGCGCACCAGCCAGCGCATCAGCAACTTCAATTCTAAGGGCATCACGCTTATTGGGGTTTGCATAAAGCTCGACTGCGGTTGTTAATTGATTACCAATAACAGTTACAACAGTTATGTCACTTTCGCCAGGCAAGCCAGCTAGCGCAATCTCAATAAAATCAGTTGCGCTTATTTCGGCATCGCGCAGCATGTCCCACGAAATAGCCCAACACATAGCCCTAGTAAGGCCATCTGCAATATTTCCAAGATGCGACTTGAGGGTCGCGATAGAACGATCATCTAAGCGAACTTTTGCATATGAAAGGTCGCGATCATTGATCAAGAGTAAATCAGCGGTGTTTTCGCCGACAAGTTCAGAGACAGGTGTATTTTCGCCCGCGACATCTAGTTCAACAGATTTACGTAGAACAACACTTCCATCTTTAACATCATACAGTCCAACAGCTAGTCGGTGAGGTCGAAGCTCCTTCGATCCAGCTGGGACCAATGGAGCTTCTTGCTTGATTTCGATTTTGGAATATTTGCCATCTGTGGTTTCCACTATTGGTCGTAAAGTATTTACTCCAGCAGTCTGCAACCAGGTGGAGACCCAAGGTTTTAAGTCACGTCCGCTGGCAATTGTTAGCTCGGCCAATAAATCATCAAGAGTGGTGTTTTTAAAGGCATGCTTAGCAAAATATTTCTGTAGACCAGCAATGAAATTATCCCGACCCACATGTGCCACTAATTGCTGCAGCACAGAAGCACCTTTTGCATAGGTAATGCCATCAAAATTTGCATTCACAGTTTCGATATCTGTCATATCAGTAACGATTGGGTGTGTAGAAGAGAGTTGATCCTGACGATAAGCCCAATTCTTTCGCTCTGAGTTGAAGCCCGTCCAGGCGTTGACAAAGCGTGTTCCCTCGGCCGACGCCAAGTGTGATGACCACTCTGCGAAGGATTCATTGAGCCATAAGTCATCCCACCACTGCATGGTGACCATATTGCCGAACCACATGTGTGCCATCTCGTGCAAAATTATGTTGGCGCGGGCGTCATACATGCGCTCGGTAACCTTGCTTCTGAAGACTAGAAGATTTTCTAGGAAAGTTACTGCTCCCGAGTTTTCCATTGCGCCCCAATTGAAATCAACCACAGCAATTTGATCGTATTTTTCAAATGGGTAAGCAAGCCCGAATACCTTTTCAAAGTATGCAAAACCCTGCTTTGTTATCAAGAAAATATCTTCTGGATCCAAAGATTTCGCAAGTGACTTACGGCAGTAAATTCCTAGAGGAACTGTTTTCTGCCCCACGTATTCATCATGCACGTGATAGTAAGGACCGGCAATAAGCGCCGTAATATATGTTGAGATTCTCGGGGTTGGCAAAAACTCCCAAATACTTTTGCTTCCTTCTGTTTCTGTTTTTTTCTTAACCGGAGAGTTTGAAATAACTTCCCAGTGACTTGGCGCCGTAACAGTTAAGGTGAAAGTCGCCTTTAAATCTGGTTGGTCGAAACATGGATACATTTTGCGGATATATGCGGTCTCACCTTGGGAATACAGATAAGCCTCGCCATCGGCAGGATCGATTGAATATTGGAGTCCTTCGCCAGTTTTGGAGTAATCGCCTTCGATCTCAATAACTAACTCGTTCTCAGAGGCTAGGTCCTTTAGAAACACGTTCTCACCGTCATACTTGGATACATCAACATCTTTTCCATTGAGCTTGGCAGAAATTATTCGTTTTCCAGCGGCATCAATAAATGAGTCATATCCTGGCTTGTTGCAGGCAAATTTAACGGTTGATTTAGTGAAGAAATTTTCCGGGCCATGGCAGACATCAATGGTTACTTCATATGAGGAGACTGAAAGATAAGAACTGCGTTCGCGGGCTTCGGCTCTTGAGATATTTAATCCAGGCATGAGGCAACCTTATCCATCCTTATCTAAGATACCCACATGAGTTCACCGGAAATTGGCCGCCCGAGCAATCGTTCGTTTCGCCTTCGCGGTACTCGGATTACAGAAGCGCAGGCAAATGCCACGGTTAAATTCTGGGACCAATTCGGAATTGCCCCAGATCGGGAAATAATCCCAGCCGAAATTTTCCCCGATAGCAGCGAGGTAATTATGGAAATTGGTACTGGGATGGGAGAGGCAACGGCAGAAATTGCCCGCATCTTCCCCCAGACCGGGTTTTTGGCACTTGAGGTGCACCGTCCGGGAATCGGATCTTTACTTGCTCGTATCAACGAATATCAATTGACCAATGTTCGACTTATTAATGAAGATGCTCGGATTGTCTTGGAAGAGTCAATGCCAGATGCCTGCCTTGACGCACTCCATCTTTATTTTCCTGATCCCTGGCATAAAAAGAAGCATTGGAAACGTCGGATTGTGCAAAGTGATTTTCTAGATCTAATTTATCGAAAACTAAAACCCGCGGGATATATTCATATTGCTACCGATTGGGTTCCCTATGCGAATTGGACTTTGGCTAAATTCACTGATGACGAAAGGTTTGCTGGGGGAATAATTCCAAAGCCAGAATTCCGACCTTTAACCAGATTTGAAGATAAAGGAATTGGCAAGGGGCATGTCGTTACCGATTTGAAATTTGTAAAAGTTTAAATCTTTCCAGTTTCTTCATATTTAGCAATCAATTTAATCCTGCGCTCATGCCTTTGATCTCCAGTAAACGGTGTTGCGATAAATTTATCAACTAGTTCAAGGCAGAAATCTTCACTGTGCATACGCCCACCAATTGAAATTACATTGGCATCGTTATGTTCGCGCGCAAGCACTGCGGTTTCTAGTGACCAAACCAAGGCCGCGCGGATTCCTTTAACTTTATTCGCCGCCATTTGCTCACCATTTCCAGAACCACCAAGAACTATTCCCAGAGACCCAGGGTCACTAGCAACTCCTTGTGCGGCCGGGATGCAGAAAACCGGATAGTCATCTAGGGCGTCATATTCAACCGGCCCATGGTCGATTACTTCATGACCATTTCTCTTTAGGTGCTTAATAATTATGCCCTTAAATTCGAGGCCCGCATGATCACTTCCAATATGAATTCTCATTTCGCAATAATGGCAGAAAAGCCAAACAGCCCCCACTATTTCTAGTGAGAGCCGTCTGAATTCCGTAGGAAATGGTGCTAATTAATTACATGATGGAAGGTCTAGTACCTGAATTCTTGAATGCTGTTGTCGGAGCAATTGGGCCACGAGCGTCATCGTCATCACCATTATTATGGCCATGACCTCTCTTGCCCATTCCCATGCCGCCAAATTTAGATCCACCCATTTGGCCAGGAACAGATTCGATTTGGGCAGTTACTTTTGCGAGTAGACCTGCTTTTCTAGTATCTGCCTGAACCGTAGTTAGGGACCCTGCTGTTACTGCAGCGTCAATCTGAGTTATTTGATAATTAACAATTGCTGAAATAAGAGCAGTTTTTTTCTCTCCAGCAAGAGTTGCTAGTGAAGTTCCTGCAGTGCGTGCAGCGACTAAGTCAGCTGCTGTGATTCCAAGTGTTGCTGTAATAATTGATTGGACTGCGGCATCGCGCGCTCCAATTGCTCCGGAAAAATTTCTTCCTGAACCCATTGTTGGACGTGGGGCAGTTGCGGCAGCTTCAGTCAACGCAGTAGTAATCGCATCTGACTGGGCTTGTGTAATTGTTCCGCTTGTAACAAGACCAGCGAGAATTGCTGAAACTTGCGACGGAACACCAATTGCGTGTCCAGGATCTGCGGTTGCGTTCGAGATTGTTCCTATAGTTCCAAGTGATAGCGCTGTTGCTAATACAACAGATGCAATTTTGTTGTTCATAATTTCTTAACTCCCTAATCCAAGTAGTAATGATAACTACCGATTGTCTCGGCTCTAGAAGCGGTCACCTCTAGATACCCGTAGATAACATCGCCGGGCTGGGTGGATTAGCCATTTTTCCTTAAATTAATCTGTGAATCTCAAGCGCATCAAGACAGTTTCGAACCCAGATGAGTGGTCGCACCTAATGTTTTCATTGGATATTAACCTTATTCAGTGCACCATGAAACAGACATTGCCCCTATTCAAGAGGCACATTGGCCCAGAAAAGTGGCCCAGAATGAAAGTTAAAAAATATCTAAAAGTATTAGTCTCATCATTTGTATTCACTTTAATCTTAGGAAATATCGCAGTTACAACATCTGCGCAGGCAAGTATTCCAAATAAATTAGTTATCACTAAAGCTGGACGCGTTGCCAAAACAATCGTAAATACCTTGCTAAACGGCAAAGGCGCGCCTTCAACAAAACTTGGAATTAATGGTGACTTCTATATTGATAAGGCTTCATTGAATATCTATGGCCCAAAAGCTAGAGGCAATTGGCCGGCACCTGTTTCTATGAAAGGCGCTGCAGGATCAAATGGAACCAACGGAACCAACGGATCTAACGGTTCAACTGGTGCAAAGGGTGCAAGCGGTGTTGCAGGTGTAATCGGCGCAACAGGTGCAAGTGGTTCTTCCGGATCTGGGTCACAGGGCGCCACGGGTGCCACCGGTACAACTGGACCCACTGGACCTACTGGTTCAACCGGAACCCCGGGTTCAACCGGCGCACAAGGAGCGACTGGAGCGACGGGAACAGGTACGACAGGTCCACAAGGTGCAGTTGGAAATACGGGACCGGCGGGACCCGCAGGGCCAGCTGGTTCGAGTGAAGTTACCGTAATTAATTTGACGGCAGCAATTGGAGGTGAAAATTGGGGGTTATCTTCGGCATCGCCCTTGGAGATTTTTAGCAACCCATTCGGAAGCCTGCAGGCAAACAAAAAATACAGGTTTACGATAATTGTTTCGGGGGTTGCAGGAAGGACTGGATTCGCAAACTATGCCGTCGGTTCCCAAGTGAACGTTATCGGTGCAGGTTCAACCCTTATTTATTCAACGCAATATGGAGTTGGACAAAACTCTGATTCGTTTTTTGTGAAAACATATACCTTTACTTATCTACACGAAGGAACTATTCAGGTTGGAGAGAACATAGCCGCGCTAAATGTTTCAGTCATCGATGGCGAAGGTTGGTCTGCAGGATTGAATGCAAATTCATTTAGTATTTCTGGGAAGGCTTTCCTGCAATTAGGTTAGTGATGAGAAACGATGGAGCGGGTGACCGGGATCGAACCGGCATGGCCAGCTTGGAAGGCTGGGGCTCT